>NZ_DATJJK010000197.1:0-65092 GCF_035492295.1 Acidisoma sp.
GAAGATCAACCTGTCCCGGTTTTTTCGCGTCACCGGCGCCTTCCTCATCCTGGTCGCCGCCGGCCTCGTCATCTCCGCACTCCGCACCGCGCATGAAGCAGGCTGGCTCAATGCTGGTCAGCAGATGACCGTTAACCTCGCGTGGCTGGTCGCACCCGGTACGGTGCAATCGGCGCTGATCACCGGTGTGCTCGGCATCCCAACCGATCCGCGCCTGGTCGAGGGTCTTGGCTGGCTCGCCTATCTCATCCCGGTCTGTCTTTTCGTTTACTGGCCGCAGAAACACCGGCCGTCGGCGCGCGGCATCCTCCACCTGCGCTACGGCATCGGGGCCGGCCTGCTCGCGCTGGCGGCGGGGCTCGCCCTGCTCTATCCGGTGCCCTTGGTCAGCCTGCCAGCGCGTGCGCCGCTCGCAGGCGGCGGCTCGGCGCAATTTGCTCCAGCGCAGAACGGCGCCGCCGCCAACCTTTCCATCATCCGTGCCGATGGCAGCAAGGCCATCCTTCCACTTCCAGAAAAACGTGCCCAGGCCGAGCAGCATGACGGCATCGGCGGCCGCGCATGGCATCTCGACGCCACCGCTACCCCCGCAGGTGCGCCGGCAACGCTGACACTCGACCAGGTGGTCGAACTCGCCGGCGGCCGTGTGCCGCTGGGGCTCAATGCCGCCCAGCATCCCGGCCCCTACCAGGCACGCTGGACACTGCAAACCTCGACCCATGTCTGGGTCGCTGGCGACATGCTGCAGGATGCCCGGCAGAGCGGCACGACGATTCTTGCCCTCTCCGGCAGTGGATTGAGCAGCCCGCGGATTCTCAGCGTGAGCCATGGCCCCTATGCGGGCGCCGCAGGCTGGTCCGTCTCACCTGCCTATGCCGCACGGGCCGCTACCGCCCTCGAGGACCTGCCGCACGCCCGGCGGGAGCGGCGCTTCTGGGCCGTACACCTGCCCCTGCTGCTCGGCCTCGCGGGACTTCTCCTGATCGTCGTGACAGCAGCCAAGGCAGGCCGCCGCGCGACCCCCCGTGCCTCTTTCGATCATCACAGACGCAGTTCCACAAAGGAATCGACCCATGCCGCTGAATAGCCTGAACCGGCCGCTTCTCTCCGCTCTGGGCCTTGGCACCGTCCTGACGCTGACGACGGCGCTCTCGTCGCTCGCGCAGGCGCAATCGGCCAGCGTCGCCCCGGTCGTGAAAGGGGTCTCCCATGTCGCCATCACCCTGACGGACGACAATGGCGGCGCCTGCGTGCTGGACCATGACAGTGCCCAGGCTGGGCCGATCACCTTTACGGTGACGAACAAAACCGCGACGGCCATCACGGAGGTCGAGATCCAGAACGACAACCGCATTCTCGGCGAGAAGGAGAATCTTGCGCCGGGTCTGCCCTCCGTCGCGCTGACGCTCACGCTCGGCGGCGGCAAGTATCAGATCTACTGCCCGGGGGCCGCGGCCGAGATGGTGAACTTCGCGGTTACCGGCCAGGCGGCGGCACAAGCCACGGGCTCGGCCGCGCAGTTGCTGCAGGCCGGCGCGGAAGGCTACGCGCATTATGTGGAAGGCGTCGCGGACGCGATGGTGACCGCGGTCGGCATCCTGAAGGCCGATATCGATGCCGGCAACCTGGAGAAGGCGCGCGCGGAATACCCCCTCGCCCGCCCCTTCTACGAGCGTATCGAGTCCGACGTGGACGGCTTCATCCTGCCGGGCTTCAAAGCGACCGACAATGCCGGCAACCTCGATTATCTGATCGACATGCGCGGCTCGAATCTTGACCCCAAGGTCGGCTGGCACGGTTTCCATCTCATCGAGCGCGACCTCTTCCGCGACGGCAAGATCACCGATCAGACCAAGGCGACCGCCGCCGAACTGCAGACGAACGTTACCCTGCTGGCGAAGCTCGTGAAGGGTCTCAGCTACAAGCCGGAAGACCTCGGCAATGGCGCGGCCGATCTTCTGGAAGAGGTGCAGACAACCAAGATCACTGGCGAGGAAGAGAATTTCAGCCACGACGATCTCGTTGATTTCGCGGGCAATGTGGAAGGCGCCCAGCAAGCCTTCGCCTTCCTCGAACCGGGCATGCAGAAGATCGACCCCGATCTTACCGCGCGCGTGCAGAACGAGTTCAGCAAGGTGACCGCCCTGCTCGACAGCTACCGTGACCCGAAGGTGCCGGGCGGCTACGTGGTCTATACGGCCGACATCAGGAAGGCGGATGCCGCGAAGCTAAGCCGCGCGATCCAGGCGCTGCAGGAACCCCTGTCCAAGATCGCCGAGAAGGTGGCGACCGCCGGAGCCGTGGGTAACTGATCATGACCGAACGCCGCGCACAGGCGGGCGCCAGCTGCCCCTTCTCCCGCCGGGGTCTTTTGATGGGCGCGACGCTGGGCGCGGTCGGCGCGGTGGGGGGAGCCCTCCCCGCCGCGGCCGGCACCGAACCCGCGGCCGAGGATATGGTCGACCTCTCGCTGTCCCATCCCTTCTACGGTACGGCCGAACAGGCGGGCATCCGGACACCGCCGCAGCGCCATGTCTTCTACATGACCTTTGATCTGACGACCGCCAGGCGCCGGGATCTGCAGGTGCTGCTGGCCCTGTGGTCCGCCGCCATCGCGCAGATGATGAAGGGCGGCACCATCGGCCAGGTGGAGCCGCACGCACCGAATGCGGTCGGCATGGATACCGGCGAGGCGATGAATCTCGGTCCCGCCTCGCTCACCGTGACCGTGGGGCTCGGCCCCAAGGTCTTCACCGATATCTACGGCCTCGCCCACCAGAAGCCGGCGCTGCTGCGCGAGCTGAAGCAACTACCCAGCGATTCACTCGACCCTAACCTGACCGGGGGCGATCTTTCGCTCCAGGCTTGCGCGGATGACCCGCAGGTTGCCTATCACGCGGTGCGCGACCTTGCCCGCCTCGCCAAAAGCACGGGCGCCGCTTCCACCCGCTGGACGGTGATGGGTTTCGGCCGCGCTTCCGCCGGGCGCGGCCAGTCCACCCCGCGCAACCTGCTCGGCTTCAAGGACGGCACACGCAACATCCAGAGCGATGACGATTACAAGGAGTTTGTCTGGATCAAGGACGGCCCGGCCTGGCAGCGCCAGGGTACGTACCAGGTCGTTCGCAAGATCCAGATGCATATCGAGAACTGGGACACGGATCGCGTCAGCGACCAGAACAACGTCTTTGGCCGACACAAGCTCTCCGGCGCGCCGCTAACCGGTGCCAAGGAATTCGACGCGCCTGATTTCGCCCAAACGGATGGCAATGGCGACCTGACGATCCCCGTGAATGCGCATATTCGCCTTGTCGCGCATGAGAACAACGACGGCCTCAAAATCCTGCGCCGCTCCTACAACTATACCGACGGCATCAATCAGTTCGGCCTGCTCGATGCCGGCCTGCTCTTCCTCTCCTACCAGAAAGACCCGGCACAATTCGAAACGCTGCAGACCAAGCTCGGCGCATCGGACGCGTTGAACGAATATATCGCGCATATCGGCTCGGGCATTTTCTTCGTGCCGCCTGCTCCGCAGGAAGGCAGCTACATCGCGGAACAGATGTTCGCCTGAGACTTCTTATATCGTATTTTCAACAAAGACCGGTGCGGGGTCACAACTCCCCGCCCCCAGCCATCGCCTTGATCCGGTCCGCCGTGCGCAGCGATAGCGCGGTAATGGTGAGCGAAGGATTGACCCCGCCAACGGTCGGAAATACCGAGCCGTCGCAGATCCAGAGATTAGGAATGTCCCAGCTTCGGCAATCGGCGTTGACCACGCTCGTTTTCGGGTCGAAGCCCATGCGCGCGGTGCCGGCGAGATGGTTGGTATCGTTCTCCTGCCGGAAGACATCCCTGACGCCGGCCAGTTCCATGCTCGTCTGCATCTCCCTCAGCGCATGCTGGATCAGGGCTTTGTCATTCTCGCCCCAGCTGTAGGTGATGCGTGGAATACGGAGGCCGTATTGATCGACCTCGTCCGCGAGCGTCACGCAATTGCGCTCCTCCGGCAGCATCTCACCCACCATCTTGATGCCGACCGCGTGGTTATACTGCTGCATGGCGTTCCGCAACGGCTGCCCCCAGAGACCGAGCGAGCCGGTGACGATGGAGGCCCATTCGATCGGCAGCGGCCCCTGGGACATCCAGGCATAGCCGCCGAAGAAATCCTTGCGGTCGTCATAATTCCAATGCTCGGTAATGGCGAGGGATGGCGGCCCCTTGTACCAGCGCACCTGCTCCGGCACCGTGCCGAACACTGCCTGATTGGACTGGGTCATCAGATTCTTACCGACAAGGCCGGAGGAATTGGCGAGCCCCTCAGGGAAGCGGTCGGTTGCTGAAGCCAGGAGCAGGCGCGGCGTCTCGATCGCATAGCCCGCGACGATGACGTTCTTCGCACGCTGGAAGCGCCATTCCCCCGCGCGATGATAATGCACCCCGCGGGCGCGGCCGTCCGGCCCCATCTCGATTTTCCCCACCATGGCGAGATCGCGGATCTCGGCGCCAGCCTTGATGCCGCGGGGGATGAAGGTCACGAGCTGGCTCTGCTTGGCATTCGTCGAGCAGCCGAAGCGACAGAAGCCGCGATAGACGCAAGGCGGAGAATCGCCGCGCGGCGCGGAGACGGTCGCGAGCGGCGTCGGTGACCAGGCATAGCCCTGGGCTTCCGCACCGCGCGCCAGGATCTCGGCGGCCGCATTCAATTCATGCGCACGATAGGGGTAGCGCGGACGCTTCGGCCCCCATGGATACTTGACCGGGCCGGAGATCGCCAAGGCCTGCTCCGCCATTTCGTAGTAACGCCACATCTCCTGCCAATCGAGCGGCCAATCCACGCCATAGCCAAGCTTGGTGCGGGACTTGAACCAGTCCGGACGGAAGCGGAGCGAGACCATGGCGAAATGGACCGTGCTGCCGCCCACCGCCTTGCCGCTGTTGTTGCCGCCCATGCGAAGCGGATTGGCGCCGTCCACAATGCGTTGATCGGTCCAGTAGAGCTTGTCCTGCGCCACTTCGTCGGAGGCGAAATCTTCAAGCGGACGGAAATAGGGTCCGGCATCGAAGCCGACGACGGAGAAGCCCTGCTCCGCGAGACGCGCGATGAGCGGGCCGCCACCGGCACCCGTGCCGATGACAACGAAATCCACAGCCTCGGTCTCCGGATACTCGCGCATCTTGATCCAGCCGCCGGGCTTGAAGACGTCCGGCGCGCGGCCGCCCGTCGCGCGCGGTTCACTCAACGCATCAGCGGACATGAGCGTTCTCCACCCGGGCAATTTCTTCCCGGCCGGGCTCTGCCTCCGCCGCTTCCCATGGGTCGCGCCGGTTGGCACCCATGCGGACATAGCCGCGCGGGCTGGCGGGGCCGCCGAAACCCATTTCCGACCAGGCGGAAGGATGGGCGTAATAGACGGTGGTGACATCGGTCAGCAGGCGGTGGGAGAAGAAGAGGCCGCAGGGCATGTCGCCCCAGGCGCCGTCCCGCAGCGCGCCGCGCTGGCAGGCGCTCAGGATCTGGTCCTGCTCCGATCCATCCAACTGCACGAAGGATTTGCTAAACTGATGCCGGGCCGCCTCGTCCAGCCCTGCGAGGCCGCGGAGGTAGCATTCGCCCTGGTCGGGCAGCTGCACGAGACGATAACCGTCTCTCTTATTTTCGAAGAGCTTCTCGTCGACATAAGCCGCGATCGGCACGGGAGCCCGGCCGCTGGGCTGCGGCACGAGACGCGCCGCCGCCGCCTCCAGAATTTGGAAGAGTTCAGGCTTGAGGAAACGCGGTTCGCGCGGCACGGCGAGACGAGCATTGACCACCGCACGCGTCTGGTCATTCCAGGAGGGGGACAGGCGCTTGGACAGCACGTCATATCCGGGAAAAAGATCGCGTTCAGTCATCGGGGGGGTCCTCCATCAATCCAAGGGCGGCGAGCCCCGCGAGGGCAAGGCCGGCGAAGCTCGGGGGCGCCGGCAGCGGCGGCCCGTTCAGCAGCGTCTGCCGCCAGTTGCGCCAGCCGCCCATGTTCCGGCCGACGCCCACCGCGTGGAAGCCGCAACCGAGAAAGCCGAGCAGCGCCGTGAAGCGCAGCCACCAGCGCGTGAGCGGTCTCGGACGCCCGCCCTCCGCCAGCGAGCTCGCGGCGAGCAGGGCGGCCGCGGTCGGCGGCGCCGTCACGGGCAGGTACATCGCCGGGTTGTGGTAGGCGCCACGGAAATGCAGCAGCCCCGCCTCCGCCACCGTGCCGAGGAGGCCCAGGCTTGTCATGAGCCCCAGGATGCGGCCCGCGGGAAAACCCAGAATGGTGGGATGCTCGTCCGTGGGATTGTCCCGCAAACGCTCGGAGAGAAAGCCCAGCATGCCGGAAAGCGTCAGCGCCGCCGGCGCACCGAGAGGCGCCTGATAGAACAGGTTTTGCCAGGAAATGCCGCCCGGCTTCTTGGCGACGTTGTAAAGGTGGAACCCCGTGCCGACGAGGCCGGTGATGCCGGCTGTGGCATAAACCATGTCGCGCGCGATATGAGCGCCGCGCCGGTTATCGAAATGCCCGTGCGCGCTCACCATCAGAGACAGCGCCGAGGTTACGAGCGGCGTCACCATCGCCTTGTTGTGAAAGGATCCACGGTAATGCTCGACCGCGCTGTCCGCGAGGACAGAGAGGGCCAGCGTGCCGGCCGCACGGTTCAGCCTGCGGGCCGCGCGCACGGTGGTTTTACGGTCGAGCGGCGGCACGGCCGGCGGTTTGGCGAGCGGGCGAGGCAGCGACCATTGGGCACGGGCGGCCAGCGGGGCCTCCGCCGACGGAGCCTTTTTCAGCGCCAGCGCGACGCCGCCCAGAACGGCCGCGCCGCCGAGCATCGCGAGGGCAGCCGCGACCTCGCCGGTTGGTCTCTCAGTGCTCATGCTTGTCTCCTCAGGCGGCGTAGCGCTCTGCCACGGAGCGTTTGAAGGATAGGCCGTGGCCAGGGCGGCTCATGTCCGGCGCGATGGCCCCCTGGTGGGGCACAGGCGCGCCGTCGAAGAACATGTGTTCGATCCGCACATGATCGTGGAACCATTCGAGATGGCGGAGCCGCTCCACCGCGCAAGCGGCGTGCAGATGCAGCGCGGGTGCGCAATGGGCCGAGAGATCGCGATGGTGTGCGGCGGTCAGCGCGGCGATGTCGAGAAAACCGGTCAGGCCGCCGCAGCGGGTGATGTCCGCCTGCTGCACGTCTACAGCCTCGGCTGCCAGCATGTGGCGCGCGTCGTCCTCTGTATAGACGTATTCACCGGCTGCAATGTCGACGCGGGAGGGGGCGGCACGGCGCACGGCGACCAGTCCGGCGAGATCGTCCGAGGAGACCGGCTCCTCCATCCAACGAATATCCGCCATGTCGGCGAAAAGATGCGTGTAATGCAGCGCCGTACGGGGCGAAAAGGCGCCGTTGGCATCGACGAAAAGCTGAGCCGCATCACCGATCGCGTGGCGTGCGGCAGCGACGCGGGCCGGGTCCCGTTCGGGTTCCGACCCAATCTTCACTTTGACAGCACGGCAACCATCGCGCTCCACCCATCCCGCGAGCTGGTCCGCGAGGGTTCGGTTGTCATAGGAGGTGAAGCCGCCGCTGCCGTAGATTTCCACCTGATTGCGCGCCTGACCGAGCAGGGAGGCGAGCGGAAGATCCAGGAGGCGCGCCTTCAGATCCCACAATGCCGTGTCAATTGCGGCGATTGCGGACGATACAAGACCCGATCGGCCGAGATTGCGTACCGCACCGCGCAGCCGCATCCAGTGACCGCGGATATCCATCGCGTCCCCGCCGGTAACCAGCGGGCCGAGTTTGCCGTTGATGAGCGTCGCAGCAGCGGGATCGGCATAAGTATAGCCAATCCCGCTCTGGCCGCCTGCGGAAAGCTCCACAACGATCATCGTCGTGCTGTTCCAGGACAGCGTGCCGTCCGCCTCCGGCTGGTCAGTCGGCACCGTATAGGCACGGGCCGTGAGGCCCGTTATCGCTGTGTCCTTCAGCATGGGTCAGCCCCGGCGGCCCGGCAGCACGCCCGCGAGCATTTCCTTGGCACTGTTGACGATGACGCTTTCCCGCTCAGGCTCGGTCAGCAGGGAGCCCATGAAGTTGCGCGCATCCTTGAGCGTGATGTGCGGCGGCAGCGGCGGCACGTTGGGGTCGGTATAGGCTTCGAGGATGACCGGGCAATCCGCGGAAAGCGCCTCGTCCCACGCCGCGCCGACACGATCGGGATGGTCGACGAAAATGCCCTTGAGGCCGAGAAGCTCCGCATATTTGTGATAGGGAAAATCCGGGATGCTTTGCGTGCTCTCGGTCTTTCCGGCGCCCATCTGCACCCGCTCCTCCCAGGTCACCTGGTTGAGATCGCGATTGTTGAGCACAAGCACGATCAGCCGGGGATTAGACCATTGCTGCCAGTATTTGCTGATCGTGATCATGACGTTGAGGCCGTTCATCTGCATGGCGCCGTCGCCCATGCAGGCAATCACGGTGCGGTCCGGATAGGCCATTTTGGCAGCGACCGCGTAAGGCGTGCCGGCACCCAGCGAGGCGAGACCGCCGGAGAGCGAGGCCTTCATGCCGCGCCGCATCTTGAGATCGCGCGCATACCAGTTCGCGACCGATCCACTGTCGGCGGTGATGATCGCACGTTCCGGCAGGCGGGGAGACAGCTCCCAGAAGACGCGCTGCGGGTTGAGCGGCTCAGCCCCCTGCATGGCCCGCTCCTCCAGCGTCTTCCACCAGGTCTGGACTTCGCCCTCGATCTTCTTCCGCCAGCCCGTGCCGGTCTTTTGCTGCAGGTAGGGCAACAACGCGCGCAGCGTGGTTGCGGTGTCACCCACCATGCTGAATTCCATGGGATAGCGGAGACTGAGCGCACCGGCGTCGATATCGATCTGCACGCCGCGCGCCTGGCCGGGTTTAGGCAAGAACTCGCTATACGGGAAGGAAGAGCCCACCATCAGGAAAGTGTCGCATTCCTTCATCAGATCCCAGGAAGGCTTGGTGCCGAGCAGGCCGAGCGAGCCCGTAACCCAGGGCAGATCATCCGGCAGCGCCGCCTTGCCGAGCAGCGCCTTGGCGCAGCCCGCCTGAAGCTTGTCGGCAATCGCAATCACCTCGTCGGTCGCCTCCAGCGCGCCGGCGCCTACCAACATGGCGACCTTCTTGCCGGAATTGAGAATCTCGGCCGCCTGCTTCAGCGAGGCATCGTCCGGCAGCTTGGCCGGTCCGGCATAGCCCACGCCAGTATGGGTCGCGCCATGCGCCATGGGCGGCTCTTCATAGGGCATCAGCTGCAGATCGTTCGGCAGGATCACGCAAGTGACCACACGACGCGCGCTTGCGATGCGTACGGCGCGGTCGATCGCGTGGCGCACCTGGGCGGGCACGCTACAGGTCACGACGTAGTCGCCAGCCACATCCTTGAACAGGGTCTGAAGATCAACCTCTTGCTGGTAGCTGGCGCCGATGGCACTGCGCGCCTGCTGGCCGACGATGGCGACGACCGGCACATGATCCATCTTCGCATCATAAAGGCCGTTGAGAAGGTGGATCGCCCCGGGGCCCGAGGTCGCGTAGCAGAGACCAACCTGGCCGGTGAACTTGGCGTGGGCGGAGGCCATGAAGGCCGCCATCTCCTCGTGCCGCACCTGAACGTATTGCATCCGGTCCTTGGCCTTTTCGAGTGCGACGTCGAGCCCGCCGACGCCATCGCCCGGATAGCCATAGACCCGCTTGAGACCCCATTCTCCGAGGCGATTCCAAATGTAGTCGCTGACATTCAGGGCCATGGCTTTTCTCCGCACGAGGGATTGGATGCCCATCCAAGGGTCCGTGCCCGTGATGTTGCCCGCAAAAAGCCATTTTCCATTCACGAGACCGCGTGCAGCCCCTGTGCGGGGCCCGTCGGAGGCGACAGACGCGCCGTGATCGCCCCAGGCGATCACTCAACTATTCGAGAGCGTCAGTATCGTCGGCGAGCCTGCCCGATCTCTGGCGCCGATATCATTCCCGGCCTTCAGGGCGGACCGTGGCCAGCGTGGCCGGTGTCGCCACCGGATCTGCCGGACCCAGGACCCGCGCCGGCACCCATGCCAAGACCGGGCGCGGCAGGCCCATGCGCGGTGCCATCCTCCCCTCGCATGGGCGGGCCCATTCCCGGGTCAGCATGGCTCTCGAAGCCAACCCCGGCTCCGCCTTCAGGACTGATCGAGGTCGCGGCCATGCCCTCAATCCCCGTCCGCTCGAAGCCGATCAGGGCGGGTACGACCGAACTAGGCAGGGGCACGTCGCGGGGCAGCGGCACCTTGAAATCGTAGCTCGCCAGCGCGTGGCCATCCGGCGCCACCAGCGCTTGAATCGCATAGCGATGCACCGCAGGGCCGAAGTAGCCGGCAGGATTCGTCTCCAGCAAGTCCGGCTGCCAGAAGGCAACCTGCAGACGTCCGTGCTGAAGCCGGCCGCGCACCACAATGGCGCCGGTCGCCGCGACCGGATCACCCGGCAGGTCGATCGCAAGGTCGCCCATGTGCCAGTTCCCAGGGCCGCCGGAGAGCCGACCGCGCAGCAGCACGCCGCCCGCGGGTGCGGGGTCGATCCGGCTCGCCAGGATGACGCCATTCGGCGCGTGCAGGCCGCTGACGGAAATCCAGGCACCGAGCGCAAGCTTCGCCGCACGCCAATCACCTGCGACCACCCGCACGGGCTGCCCCGCTACGGTCAGGCGCCCGTCTGAGCCCAGGGAATCGATGGGCCCCACCACCTCGTGGCGGACCGCGATCGCCCCAGTGACGGGCCGCCCGTCTTCCCAACGTGCCGTCAGCGCCGCACGCTGGCCGGCCCGCAGACTGCCCTCGGCAGCGGGCGCACCGTCGACCGAGACGGAAACATCGGGGGCGAGGCTGACTTCCAGCCCGGCGAGACAGACACTGCCGAAGCCAGTGATGATGGCGGCAACGCCGGTGGGGTCCGATTTGCCCGGCTGTGGCTTGGGTGCGGTCGGCTGCAGGGGCCCGGTGCCGCCAACGCCGCGCTCTGCGAGCTCGATCGGCCGACCATCCGGCGTCGCGCGGCAGGTCTGCCCGGACCCGGGCCCGTGCAGCCAGTCGGGCGGCACGACGACAGTTCTCGCCCCGCCACTGTCCGCAGGCGGACGCATCACAGGCGCGCAGCTGGCGGGCAGCACTGCCGCGAGCAGGGAAAGGGAGGCGAGCCGCGACAGCCTCATGCCTCCGGCCCCTTCTCCACGTCGTCCGCAACATAGAGGTAGACGCCGAGGTTAACCCGGCGGGTCAGGCCCTTCTCGCCAGGCGCGTCATCCTCGGCGGCGATTGCGGCGGCGCGCCGGTTGAGATCGCGCAGCAACCGCGCCGCCCCGGCCCGGGCCGCAGCTTCCAGCGCCGCCGCGGCGGGTGCGCTCAGCCGGTCGTAATGCAGACTGAGATCCGGGAAGGGCGCCGCCTCGGCGGCCAGAACATTGGCCGAGGCCGCCGCCAGATGATCGTGCAAGTTGCGGCCGAAATAGAACAGTTGCGCCTCCGCTCCCGGCAGGGGCACGAAGGCGAAGGTATTGAGACGCACGCGATCCTCCGCATCCAGCGCGACGATGCCCTGGGCCAGCCAGTCATCCAGCACCGCGCGCGGCCGCACGTCCTTGGTAACCGACCGCACGAGCGTCTCGAAAGACGGGCCTTCGGCAGCCACGCGCGGCAGGCTCGGCACCTCTCCCTCGATCGGCGATTCGCCGAGCGTCCCAAGCCAGCGGGAGAGAATGGCGCTGGTCAGGGTAACCGCCGAGGGTTCCACGAGCGCGGGCACCGGCGCCCCCTGCCCTGCCTCGCGCAGGCGGCGGATCTCTTTGCGGTGAATGCCCGTCGCCAGGCTGATGCGGCTGTCCGTCCGCGCTTTTTCGGCGAGGCTCGCGGCCGCCACTTCCACGAAAAGCAGGCGCAGCCGATCCGCCAGGAGGGGGAAGGTGATGCCGACCCGTAGCAACAAACGCACGAGCGGCCGCAGCAAATGAGCGGCAGCATTCAGGATCGCTTCGGTGGGGAGGGCATGCGGGTTCATCGGTCGAAACGAAAGGTAACACGTCCGGCTGTCTGTGGGAAAGTGTCCCACAGTTCTTGCGTGGGAAATTTTCCCACGGTATAGCCTCTGCGCGCCCACTGATGGACGGAAGGTTTCATGCTTCTCGGAAAACGCGTCGCCGTCGTCCTGCCTGCCTACAATGCGGAACGCACCCTGGCCCGCACGATCGCGGAAATTCCCCGCCATATCGTCGACGATGTCATCCTGACCGATGACGCCAGCAAGGATGGCACCGTCTCGCTTGCCCGCAATCTCGCCCTGCACACGATCCGGCACGATCGTAACCGGGGCTATGGTGCCAATCAGAAGACCTGTTACGCCGCCGCCTTGGGTCGCGGCGCCGACATCGTCGTCATGCTCCATCCCGACTATCAGTATTCGCCGCGCCTTGTGACCGCGATGGCCTCGATGATCGCCTCCGGTCATTATGACGTCGTGCTCGGCTCGCGAATCCTTGGTGGCCAAGCCCGGGCAGGCGGCATGCCGGGCTACAAGTACTGGGCCAATCGCGGCCTGACCGCCGTGCAAAACCTGCTGCTGGGGCAGCGCCTTTCCGAATACCATACGGGCTATCGGGCGTGGAGCCGCGAGGTGCTCGGAAGCCTGCCTCTGCTGCGCTGCTCGGACGACTTCGTCTTTGACAACGAGATGCTGACGCTCGCCGTGCGGTACGGTTTCCGCCTCGGGGAAATCTCCTGCCCCACGCGCTATTTCGCCGAAGCGTCCAGCATCAATTTCCGGCGCAGTGTGATCTACGGCCTCGGCGTGCTGCGCACGTCCCTCACCTTCCGCCTATCCCGCCTCGGCCTCCGGCGCTCGCCACTCTTCGATGCCGGCGGCGGATACCTCATTCCCGGAGACCCGGTGGCGCAGACCGGCGCCGGCCCTGCCGGCGGCATGGCAGCATGAGAACGGACCGCGCCTGGGATGCCTGGAACGACCCCGAGCGGCACTTCTTCCCGCCGGAGGCCGCGCACCCCACGCCCCGCCCGGTCGTCCGGATCGGCGCCGCGTCCGTAAAATCCGCGCGACGCATCTCGCTCCTCATCTTTCTGTGCCTCGTGCTGCCGCTCGGCATCATCCTTGCGCTCGTGACTCCACCGGGTGGCGTCGCAGACGAAGCTGCCCATGCACTGCGCGCCGAAAGCCTCGGCCATGGCGAGATCGCCGGGCATCGCGCAACGATCCGGCTGCCGAACGGACGCGTGGCGGCGGCGGCAGGGGTAGAGGCCGATCCCGGCCTGCTCGACGCCATGGCCGTCACCGGCCCCGGCCAATGGGTGACGCCCGCGAGGCTGCGCGCCGCTCGCGCCGCGCAATGGCGCGGACAGCGAAGCTTCGCCGAGATCACCCCGCTCGCCCTCTATCTGCCGATCTTCTACCTGCCGTCCGCCATCGCGATGCGTGTGATTGAACTCCTGCAAGGCGGCCCGTCCGCCGCTGTGCTGGCGGGAAGGATGATCAATCTCTTCACTTACGCGCTGCTCGGTTTCGCGGCGCTGCGTACCGCGCGCAGCGGCCACGGGCTGCTGCTTTGCACGCTGGCGCTGCCGATGGAGGTCTCGCTCGCCGCCTCGCTGAACCAGGACGGCCTGCTGATCGCGAGCACGGTGCTGGCGCTCGCCCTGCTGACCCGCGCGGATGGCCCTGCCCCCTGGCGCGGCACCGCTGCCCGTCCGGTGCCCACGCCCTGGCTGCTCGCGCTTCTGCTGCTCGGCTTCACAGCCCTCGCCAAGCTGCCCTATGCGAGCCTGCTGCTGCTGCCGGTCCTGCCGATCGAGATACGGCGCGCCTGCCTTCTGCGCACGGCCCTGGCCACTCTGGTCGCACTGCCCGCACTCGCCTGGACCGGCTTCGCGATGTGGCACATCAGCGTGCCCTGGCCGCCTCTGCCGCCCTATCATGCCGGCCCGCTCTGGCCGGGCCCTGGCAGCCGCATCTTTTTCTCGCCAGATCCGCTGGCGCAACTTCAAGTCCTGCTGGCCGCGCCGAGCCGCATCGTCACGCTCACGCTACAGTCGATCCTGCCGGACCACGCCCTTCTGCTCCAGTTCATCGGCGTGCTCGGCTTCCTGTCGCTCCGCCTTCCCGGCTGGGTCTATGCGCTTTGGGCGCTCGCGCTCGCTGCCGGCTTCGCGCTTGATCGGCTGCATCCGGCACCGCCGCCCGCGCGGCTGCGCGCTCCTGATGCCATCGCCGTTCTGTTTGCCCTCGCAATAGCCGTCGTTGCGATCTACATTTCTCAGTATCTGACCTGGACGAGGGTCGGGGAAACGCGGGTTCAGGGCCCAAGTGGTCGCTATTTTCTGCCGCTGTTGCCGGCGCTGGTGCTGCTCTGCCCGGGGGGAATCGCGACACGGCACGCGACGGTCCTGCGCGGCGCCTGCTTCCTCCTCATCGCGGCGGCGGCGCTCGGCAGCCTCGTAGCCGTCCCTCTCTGTATCCTCGATGGATTTTACGCCCCATGAATTTACTTGACGGAGGCAACTTTTCCGGCGCATCGTCGCGCATGAGTTCCGCCATCAGTCAGTTCCGCCGGTTCAGCCGCTTCTTCACCCAGTTTGTGGGCGCCCTCGATCCGCATTTCGCGGGCATGGAGATGACGATCGCCGAAGCCCGGCTGCTCTACGAGATCGCCAATCGCACCCGGCCGCTGGCGGCTGATCTGCAACTTGCCCTGAAGATGGACGCGGGTTTCGTGAGCCGCGTGCTGCGTCGCTTCGAGACGCGGGGATGGATCGCGCGTCAGCGTGGAGAACAGGATGCCCGGCGCCGGCCGATCACGCTGACCGTCGCGGGGCAGGCCGCCTTCGCCGAACTCGACCAGCGGCAGAACAAGGTGGTGGAAGGAATTCTGCAGCGACTCAGCCTCCCCGAGCGGAACCAGCTCGTCTCGGCCTTGACCATCACCCAGAGCCTGCTTGATCCAGGCGCCGGCGAGCGCGGTTTCACCCTGCGTAGCGTCCGGGCCGGCGACATGGGGCTGATCGCCGCGCGCCAGTCCATTCTCTATCGCGAGACCTATGGTTGGAGCGAGCAGATCGAGGTGGTGATCGGGCAGGTCACGACCGATTTCTTGCGCGACTTCAAACCAGGGCGCGAGCAGTGCTGGATCGCCGAGGTCGAGGGGATGATGGCGGGCTCGGTCATGCTGACCGACGAGGGAGATAACGTCTGCCGCCTGCGCCTCCTCTATGTCGAACCCTTTGCTCAGGGTCTCGGAATCGGTCATGCCCTCGTCGCCACCTGTCTCGAATTCGCCCGTGCGGCGGGCTATCGCGAGATCGTGCTTTGGACCCATACGATCCTGGAGACCGCACGGCGCATCTACGCAAGCCACGGCTTCACCATCAGCGAAACCGCGATGCACGATACTTTCGGCACGCCGCTGATGGGCGAAACCTGGCGCCTCTCCCTCGCGCCGCCAGTGTGACACGTCCTCAGAGATGCACGACCGCCGCGTTGCGGTAGAGCATGTAGGCGGCCACGACGAAGACGAAGCCGGCGAAGACCCGGTTGAGGGCGGATTTGCGGCCGGCAAGGCTCTTCGTCAAAGCCATGCCGAGCATCCCTCCTGCGAAGCCGCCCGCGATATATTCGAGAGCAACAATCCAGTCGACGAGGCCCGACGCCCCGTAACTGATCGCGGTGGTCAGGCCGAAGGCACCGACCGCGAGCAGTGACGAGCCTATGGCACAGATCATCGGCATGCCGGTCGCGAAGAGCAGGCCCGGCACGATGAGAAACCCGCCGCCGATGCCGAAGAATCCTGAGAGGATGCCGACGGCGAGCGCCATGCCGAGCAGCGGCCATTGATTGCGGGAGGCCGGCTGCCAGAGCCGGCAGAGCCGGCCACTGTCGCTCCCCTCCGCACTGCTCGTCGGTCGTTCCTTCCGACGCAGCATGAGGATACCGACCACCACCATCAGGATCGCGAAGAGGAAGATGAGCTGTTTGCCGTCGACCTGCTTGCCGAGCACCGAGCCCAAGGCAGCGCCGAGGACGCCGACGATGGAAAAGAGGATGGCGCATTGCCAGCGCACGATTCCCTGCCGCGCATAGCCGCCAAAGTTGCCGAAGGCATTGGCCGAGACGGCAAGCGCGCCGGTGCCGATGGCGACATGGGGCGGCAATCCCACGACATAGAGAAGCAGCGGCGTCGCCATGATCGAGCCGCCACCGCCGATGAGCCCGAGCGTGAAGCCGACGAGCCCGCCGCAGAGAACGGCAACCACTCCATGAAGCAGATCCATGGTACCCTCGCTTGCCTCAGCCCCGGATCGAGATCGGACGCGGGGCGGCCAGCCACTCGCGCCCCTTCAGCATGCCCTGCCAATAAATCCAGGGCAGCATGCGGTCCTTGAGAAACCAGGCGAGTCGGCTCGGCTTCGTGCCGTCCAGAATGAATTTCGGGAAAGTCGGATGCAATTTGCCGCCATAGCCGAATTCCGCGAGCACGATGCGGCCGCGCTCCACAGTCAATGGGCAGGAGCCGTAGCCGTCATAGACGGCGACGGGCGGTTTGCCGTCGAGTGCGGAAAGAACGTTCAGCGCCACAACGGGTGCCTGCACGCGCGCCGCAGCTGCGGTCTTGGCATTGGAAGTCGAACAACCGTCACCGAGGCCGAAGACATTCGGGTAGCGGGTGTGCCGCAAGGTATCCTGATCAACGTCGACGTAACCGCTCACGCCGGCAAGTGGACTGTTGCGCACGAAATCGGGCGCGGTCTGCGGCGGCACCGCGTGCAGCATGTCAAATTCTTCATGAACATGTGCCATGCTGCCGTCGGTCGCACGGCGTTCGAAGGTCGCGACGCGCGCGGCACCGTCGACCGCGACGAGCCGCGACTGGAAGCGCAGATCGACACCGTAACGCTTGATGTAGTCCATGAGCGCAGGAACGTAGTCGGGCACACCGAAGAGGACGCCGCCAGCATTGTGAAAGGCGACCTTGGTGTTGCTTAGCGTCCCGGCCTGCCGCCACTGATCGCAGGACAGGTACAAGGCCTTCTGCGGCGCGCCGGCACATTTGATGGGCATCGGCGGCTGCGTGAAGAGCGCCCGCCCGCCCCGCCAGTTCCGCACGATCTCCTGTGTGTAGGGAGCGAGATCGAAGCGGTAGTTCGAGGTGACGTTGTTGCGGCCGAGTGCCTCGACAAGCCCGGGAATGGCATCCCAGTCGAGCTTGATGCCGGGGGCGGCCACCAATACGCGATAACGGACAGCATCCCCCCCTTCGAGTACGACCTCATTGGTCTCGGGCGAGAAGCCGGTGGCGGCTTTCCGCAGCCAGGTGACCGAGGGCGGCATGACCTGGGCCATCGGCCGGCGGGTGACTTCGGGCCGGAAGACTCCGGCGCCGACCAACGTCCAGCCCGGCTGATAGAAATGATCCTGAGCTGGTTCGATCACGGCGATGGCAAGCCTCGGGCGGCGCTTCAGAAGGCTCGCGGCCGTCGCAATCCCGGCGCTCCCGCCGCCGACGATGACCACATCGAAGACCTTCGGCTGAGGAGCCTGCGGAGCGAAGGGCGGGGTCACCGCCTGTGCGGATTGCCAGATCATCGCAGAGCGGTTGCCCGAACGGCAGTAGGCGAGCACGGCTCCCTCGGCCGCTGCCAGGGCCTCGGCCATGCGGCGGGCGGCCTCGGGCGTAACGCCGGCAGGGGTGACGGGGATATGGCGGAATTCCATGCCGTGCCGTGCCGCCGCCGCCGCGATCTCGGCCGCCGGAACCTGCCCCGGCTCCTCGCCATCGGGCCGGTTGCAGATCACCATGCGGAAACCCTCGAGCGCCGCCGCGGCAACCTCCGCCTCGGTCAGTTGAGCGGAAATCCAATAACTGTCGTCGATTTTCTTGAAGGCCATATATCCCTACCCCTCCGCCATCATTGCCGGCGGCGCGATTGAACTGTGATCCGGTAAAGCGCCATGCCAGCGAGCATGGCCGCGACGAACAGAAAACTCTTGCCGAGGCCAAGCGTGAGGGAGGCGATGGCAGGGCCGGGACAGAAGCCGGCCAGTCCCCAGCCGATCCCGAAAAGCGCGGCGCCTGTGAGCAGTTTTGCGTCGATGCCCGAGACCGCGGGCCAGCCAAAGTGCTGGGCGAAGACCGGTGTGCGGCATCGCCGCGCCAGCAGGACACCGATCGTCGATACGGCAACGGCGCCGACGAGGACGAAGGCGAGGCTCGGGTCCCAGGCACCGGCGACATCGAGAAAGCCCAGAATCCGCGCCGGGTTCATCATACCCGACAGGGCTAGACCGAGGCCGAAGACGAGCCCGGCGAACAGTCCGGCGAGCGGCCTCACCGGGCGTCTCCGGCCAGAAAATGATGGGTGATGAACACCGTCACGATCGCCGCAGCCATGAACATGCCGACCGCCGCCATCGAGCGCGGCGAGAGGCGGGCGAGACCGCAGACCCCGTGGCCGCTGGTGCAGCCGGAACCAAGCCGCGTGCCGAAGCCGACGAGCAACCCGCCAGCGACCAGCGTGCCGAACCCGGCTGCGATATCGACCTTCGGCAGATGTCCGGCGAAGGCCGCATAGAGCAGCGGACCGAGCAGAAGACCGACGAGGAAGGTGACGTTGGTCACAGTTTCCGCACTCGGCGGACCGAAGAGGCTGCCGATGATGCCGCTGATGCCCGCGATGCGCCCGTTGAGTAGGAGAAAGAGCGCGGCCGCACCGCCGATCAGCAGGCCGCCGCAGAGCGATTGAAAATAGAGGGGCCAGTTCATGCGGCATTCCCGTCTCTGCCAAAGGCTGGCCGTAGGCGTGCGAAAGACGCGACACCGGCCTGGGCGAAGGACGAGGATGTCGCCCCCGCCAGCGCCTGGCTCCGCGCCGGGTCCAGGGCTGGAGCCAAAACTGGGGCCAAAACTGGGGCGAGTGCCGCCGCAGCGGCCTCGACCCCTTCGGGACAGAAGATGCGCTGCAGCGCCGAAAGCAGCAGCGGCACACGGTCGTCAGCCAGGTGATAGATGACCGCTTTGGCCTCGCGCCGCCCCTGGATGACCCTGGCCTCACGCAAGGCCCCCAGCTGCTGGGAAAGACTCGGTTGGCGGATGCCGAGGCGCGCCTCGATCTCGCTGACGGCACACTCGCCCTCGGCCAGCAGGCAGGCGATCATCAGCCGCTGCGGATTGCCGAGCAGCTTGAGCAGATCGGCGACCTCCGTCACGCGGGTGGCGAGATCCGCCGCTGCCGGCCCTCCCGAAGCATCAACCACGGGCTTTCCCCAGACGATAATACCAGGCACCGCCCCCGACCCGCGCATGTGCTTCGGGCAGAGTGAGGGCGGGCGGGTGCAGAATGGGCTCACCCGGACGCCAGCCTTCGGGGGTGAAAACCTCCTGCGCATCGCTCGTCTGGAGCGCGGTCACCAGCCGCAGCAATTCCTCGACGCTTCGGCCGATCGACATCGGATACCAGGTGATGGCGCGGATAATGCCGGCAGGGTCGATGACGAAGGTCGCCCGGACGGTCGCGCTGGTATGGGCGCCGGGATGGAGCATGCCGTAGGCGCGGGCGATGACCATCGATGGGTCTTCGACAATCGGGAAGGGCACGCGCACGCCGAAGCTGCGCTCGATACTGTCGAGCCATGCGATATGGGCAAAGAGGCTGTCGACCGAGAGGCCGAGTAGATCGCAGCCGATCGCCTGAAAGCGATCGTAGTTATTGGCAAAGGCGAGGAATTCGCTTGTGCAGACCGGCGTGAAATCGGCCGGGTGGGCGAAGAAAATCAGCCAACGCCCGCGATAGTCCTCAAGCCCGCGCTCGCCCTGGGTGGTCCGCGCATGAAAATCGGGGGCTGATTCATGCAGTAAGGGCAACGCCTGGCCATCGATCCCCGACCCGTTATCCGCCTGATCCAAGTTTCAGCTCCCCGGCGATACGCGCCTCTTGCGTCATCCAACATCATTATATAATTTACTAAAGTCAATATAGAAAATTCGATAGTGACGAGTACAACGGCATGGACAGGAGAGTTCAGATGTCTGGCGATCAGGAAAACAGGGCTGACACCGCCCTGAGCGGCGCCCAGGCGCTTGCCGCCCAGGCCTTGGGCGCGCCCAAGCCCCGGCCGGAGGTGACGGCGTTCTTCGACGAACCCACTAACACCGCCTCCTACGTCATCCGCGATCCGCGCTCGCCGAGCTGCGCCGTGGTTGATTCGGTACTGGATTTCGATGCTGCCGCCGGCCGCACAGACACTCGCAGCGCGGATGCGATCATCGCCTTCATCCGCAAGGAGGGCCTGGCAATCGAATGGATCCTGGAAACCCATGTCCATGCCGATCACCTTTCCGCCGCGCCCTATATCAAGGAGAGGCTGGGCGGCAGGCTCGGCATCGGCGCCAATATCCGCGTGGTGCAGGATATCTTCGGTAAGGTCTTCAATGCCGGAACGGAGTTCCAGCGCGACGGAAGCCAGTTCGACCATCTCTTCCAGGACGGCGAGCGTTTCACAATCGGCGGCATGGCGGCGGTCGCACTGCACACGCCGGGCCATACGCCGGCCTGCATGACCTATGTGGTTGAGGACGCGGCCTTCGTCGGCGACACCCTTTTCATGCCGGATTTCGGCACCGCACGCGCCGATTTCCCCGGCGGGGACGCCGCCATGCTCTACCGCTCCGCCCGCCGCGTGCTCTCGCTGCCCGAGGAAACGCGGCTTTTCCTCTGCCACGACTACAAGGCGCCGGGGCGGGATACCTATGCCTGGGAAACGACGGTCGCAGCCGAACGCGCCGGCAATGTCCATATGCATGATGGTGTCACCGAAGCCGATTTCGTGGCGATGCGGGAGGCGCGGGACAGGACCCTCTCGATGCCCAAGCTCATCCTGCCATCGGTGCAGGTGAACATGCGGGCCGGCGAGATGCCCCCGCCCGAGAATGACGGCCACCGCTATCTGAAAATTCCAATCAACCGGCTCTGACTGTCCGGCCAAGCGCGCTTCCGCTAGGCTCGCCGGACATCCGCCATAAGCGGGGAGCGGAGGAGGCGCGCATGGGCGACTATTTCATCGGCATCGATATCGGCACGGGCAGCGCGCGCGCCGGCGTTTTCACGGCCCAAGGCCGCATGCTCGCCGCCGCAAGACAGGATATCGCGCTCTTCCTCGAAGCCGGGGACATCGCCGAACAGTCGAGCCATGACATCTGGGCGGCGGCCAGCCGCGCGACCCGCGCGGCCGTGGCCGAAGCGCGCATTGACCCTGCTGAAATCCGCGGTATCGGCTTCGATGCCACATGTTCCCTCGTCCTGGTCGATGCGACGGGAGGCCCCGTCACTGTCAGCGCCACAGGCGATCCGGATCGCAACATCATCGTTTGGATGGACCATCGCGCGACCCGCGAGGCGCGGGAAATCAATGCCACCGCGCATCCGGTCCTGCGCTATGTCGGCGGGCGCATTTCGCCCGAAATGGAGACGCCGAAGCTCCTCTGGCTGAAGCGCCATCTTCCCGAAAGCTACGCGCGGACCGCGCATTTCTTCGACCTCGTGGATTACATGACCTGGCGGGCCACCGGCAGCCTTGCGCGCTCCATTTGCACGGTCACCTGCAAATGGACCTATCTCGGCCACGAGACGCGCTGGGACGAGAGCTATTTTCGGACCGTGGGCCTCGGCGATCTTTCCGAAAATCATTTTGCCCGCATCGGGGCCAAGGTGGTGGAGCCGGGCATGGCGGTGGGCCACGGGTTGACGGAGGCAGCTGCCGCCGATTTCGGCCTGCTGCCCGGAACAGTGGTCTCCGCCGGACTGATTGACGCCCATGCGGGCGGGCTCGGCACCGTGGGTGCTGCCGGGGGTGACGGTTCGATTACGGGTCGCATGGGCTATGTCTTCGGCACCTCAGCCTGCACCATGGCGAGCAGCACGGAGCCGGCCTTCGTGCCGGGCGTATGGGGCCCCTATTATTCGGCCATGGTCCCCGGCCTCTGGCTCAACGAGGGCGGACAATCGGCGGCCGGAGCCGCGATCGACCAGCTGTTGCGTTGCCATCCGGCAGCGCCCGAGGCAGAAGCCCGCGCCCGGGCGGCGGGCCGCTCCCTCGTCGATCTTGTGGCCGAGGAGGCCGAGCGCCTCGCGGCCGAAACCACCCCCGCCGCGCTGATCGGCACGCTCACCGTGGTGCCCGATTTCCTCGGCAACCGCTCCCCCTTCGCCGAACCCGAGGCGCGCGGCGTCATCGCGGGCCTCGGCATGGATCGCTCCCTCGTCTCCCTCGCCGGCCTCTACCTCGCCGGCATTTGCGGCCTCGGCTACGGCATGCGGCAGATCCTGAACGCCATGGAAGCAGAGGGCATCGAGATCGAAACCGTGGTGGTCAGCGGCGGCGCCAGCGGCGCGCCCTTCATCCGGCAGCTCCTCGCCGATAGCGCGGGCGTCGCCATCGCGGGCACGGAAGCGACGGAGCCGGTCCTGCTCGGCGCCGCCATGCTCGGCGCGGTCGCCGCCGGCCGCTACGAGGATCTGCCTACCGCCATGCCCGCCATGTCCCGGCTCGACGCAATCCATCGCCCAGCCGAAGGCGAAACAGCCACATGGCATCGCCACCGCTTTGCGGCCTTTGAGGCACTGCAGCTCGCCTCCCGCAGCGTGGTATAACGCAGAGGCTTGGCGGCCCCCAAAAAAGAGATCACATTTGCCTCGCAACGCTTCATCCTCGGATGAGGCTCCCCCTTTCAAGCGAGCACAGATGACGATTTCCGCCCCCATCGACCGCCTCTCCAATTCTCGCGCGCAGGATTTTGCCATCCCTGAAGCGGAAGCGAAGGCGGCTTGGGAGGCGGACCGCCAGCACCTGCTGCACCCCTGGACCAATTTCGCGACCTTCAAGGAGCGCGGCTCCTTCATCGTCAGCGGCGCGCGCGGCGTGCATGTGTACGACACGGCGGGCCGCCCGTTCCTGGACGGCATGGCCGGCCTCTGGTGCGTCAATCTCGGCTACGGGCGCGAGGATATCGTCGAAGCGATGGCCGAGCAGGCGCGGCGCATGCCCTATTTCACGCCCTTCGTGGATATCGGCTCCCTGCCGGCTGCCGAACTCGCAACGGAGATCGCGCGCGTCGCCCCAGGCGACCTCAACCACGTCTTCTTCACCTGCGGCGGATCGACCGCCAATGATTCCGCCGTCCGGCTGATTCATTTCTACCACGCGCTGCGCGGCAAGAAGGAGAAGCGCCGCATTCTGGTGCAGATGGACAGCTACCATGGCAGCACCTACCTCACCCATTCCATGTCCGGCCGCCATACGGCGCGCAGCCCGCTGCTCAATTTCGAAACCGAGATGGTGCAGACCCTGCGCTCCCCCAATACCTATCGCCGGCCCGATGGGATGGACGAGGCTGGCTTCCTGGATCTGCTCATCAGCGAGATGGAAGCGCGCATCGCCGAACTTGGCGCCGATACCATCGCCGCCTTCTTCGCCGAGCCGCTGATGGGCGCGGGCGGCGTGCTGGTGCCCCCCAAGGGCTACCACGCCCGCGTGCAGGCGGTGTGCCGGAAGAACGACATCCTCTATGTCTCGGACGAGGTCGTGACCGGCTTCGGACGTCTTGGGCACTTCTATGCCTCGACCGCCGCATTCGGCATCGAGCCCGATATCATCATCTCCGCCAAGGGCATCACCTCGGGCTATCAGCCGCTCGGCGCCGTCATCTATTCCGACCGGATGCAGGCGGTATTCAACGCGGCGCCGGAAGAAGCCTGGTTCACCAACGGCTTCACCTATTCCGGCCATCCCGTAGTCTGCGCCGCCGGCCTCGCGACACTGCGCGCCATGGAAGCCGAGGATATCTGCGGCCATGTGCGGGAGACCGGCCCGAAATTCGAAACGGCGCTGAAGTCGCTCCTTGACATCGACATCGTGGGCGATGTCCGCGGCAGCCACTTCATGATGTGCGTCGAAGCCGTGGCCGATCCTAAGACCAAGGAACTATTCGCGCCCAAGGTGGATGTCGGCCACAGAATCGCGGATCATGCCCATGAGCTCGGCCTCATCGCCCGTTCCATTGGGCACCAGATCGTGCTCTCCCCACCCCTGGTCTTCACCGAAGAGCACATTGCTGAAACCGCCGCGACGCTGCGGGAGGCACTCCTGCGGACGCGCGCGGATCTGAAATCCGAAGGTCTGATGGGCTGAGCGGGGAGCGCGCGACATGGGCTTCGACGGTATCCTGATCAACGCGACGCTGATCGACCCAAGCCGCCCCGAAGGCTGTCGCGGTGCGGACGCCATCGCCATCGAGGGCGGCCGCATCGCGGCGGTGGGGAGCACAGCCGACCTGCTCAACAGCCCCACCGGGCAGACCGAAGTGCTGGACCTCGGCGGCGCCTTTCTCACGCCAGGCCTGGTAGACGGGCATGCCCATCCCGTGGGCGGTACCGACCTGCAGATCGGCGCCGATCTTTCCGGTGTGCAAAGCATGGAGGCGGTGGTCGCCCTCCTTCGCGCCGAGGCCGCACGCACGCCGCCGGGGCAATGGGTCATGGGCTTCAGCCTGGACCCCATCACCTATGCCCAGGTGCCGCATGTGGCAGATGTGATTGAGGAAGCGGTCGGCGGACGCCCCGCCTGCCTTTACATCTTCGATTTTCACGGTGTCGCGGTGAGCCGCACGGCCCTGACCATGGCCGGCGTCACCGGGCCTCGGCAATTCGTCGGTGCTTCGGTCGTGGTCTGCGACGATCACGGCAAGCCCACGGGCGTGCTGCTGGAACCCGAGGCGATCGAACTCGTCCGCCGGCTCATTCCCGTCCGCAGCTTCGCCCAGCGCGCCGCGGCGCTGCGCGCGTCCCTGAACCGCATGGCCAAGGCCGGCCTCACCGGCATCCACGTGATGGATGCGAATAACGAGAGCCTGGATCTGTTCCGGGCTCTGGAGGCGGAAGCACCGCTGCCTTTGCGCCTGCATGCCGCCCCCTGGCTGAACCCGGGCGACACCCAGGCCGATCTCGACCGCGTTCTCGCTTTGCAGGGGCAGCACGGCGCGCATTGGCGCGTCTGTGCCGCGAAATTCTTCATCGATGGCACGATCGATGGCGGCACAGGCTGGCTGCATGCGCCGGACAAATTCGGCGAGGGTCTCGCAGCACTCTGGCCGGATCTCGATTTCTTTCAGCACGCCATTCGCTTTTTCGCGGAGCGAAGGGTTCAGACCATCACCCATGCGATCGGCGACAAGGCGGTACGCTTTGTGCTCGATACATTGCGGGACGTGGCGGAAGACATCCGCCGCGCGGCGCGCCACCGCATCGAGCATATCGAGAGCCTGCCGGACGAGGATATCGCCCGCTTCGCCGCCGAAGGCGTGATTCCCTCCATGCAGCCCTCCCACGCGGTGCGCTATACGCGCGCCGATCATGCGGACAACTGGTCCACCCGCCTTGGGCCCGAACGCGCCAACCGCGCCTGGCGTTGCCGGGACATCACCGATGCCGCAGCGCCCGTGGTGATGGGATCGGACTGGCCGATCGCACCCTTCGATCCGCGCGAAATCCTGGTCTGCGCCCGCTTCCGCCGCTTGGCGGGGCAGAGCACGGCAGAGGCAATCCAGCCGTCCCAAGCGCTGACGGGTCTGGAAGCGCTCGCCGGCCTCACCAATGTCGCGGCCTATGCAGTGCATGAGGAAGCGGTGTCCGGCGCGCTCACCCCCGGCATGCGGGCCGATCTCACCGCCTTCTCGGTCAATCCCCTCACCGCCTCGGCCGAGGATCTGACCGAAGCGCCCTTCCGTCTGACCATGATGGACGGCCGCATTACGCATCAGGCGCTCTGAACGCGTCGCCGCGCTAGGCTAGGTCAGCGCATCCGCGCACGCCGGGCCTTGATCGCGAGCATGCGGAGCGCCTGGGCGAGGAAGCGGCGCCCGCGCTCGGTTCCCGCGATTCTCTTTGAACCGACGAGACCCTTGGCCTTGTTGTCAGACCGTTTTGGCCTTGGGTGCGGCAACGGCCTCGCTCTTCAGCCGCTGCGACAGGGCATGGATGTGATGGACGCCGATGCCGCAGCATCCACCGACGATGGAAGCACCGGCCGCGACCCAGCGATCGGCCCAATCGCCATAGCTGCTGCTGTCCAGATCCTTTCGGATCTCGGCCAAGGTCTCATTGGCCTTTTTATCGTCATGCGCCTCGAAGGCATTGGCATAGACGCCGATCGGCGTTTTCGCACCCGTATCGGTGAAGATCTTGGCGGCCACGCGCACGGCGGGTTCCATCACCTCAGGCGCACTGCAATTGAACAGCAGCGCGGCGATACCGGCCTCGGCCGCCCATGCCGCCGCCTCCGCTACCGTCTCACCGGAGCGAAGCGCAGGCGCGCGGGTCGCTGCACCGGGCTCGTCCTCCAGCGTGAAGGAGATCCAGACCGGACGACCATCCCCGGCCACGGCTTCGAGCACGGCGCGGGCCTCAGCAATGCTGGAGAGTGTCTCTCCGAGCCACAGGTCGACCGCTGGGCGCAGCCCGGTGACGAGTACGGAAAGATAGCCCTGCACGCGGCCCGGATCGAAGAGATCCGGACGGTAGGAGCCGAAGATCGGCGGCAGCGAGCCGGCGACGCGGACATGGCGGCGGGGCTCGGCGCGGTCGGTCTCGGCGCGGCGGGGCTCGGCGCGGTCGGTCTCGGCGCGGCCGGTCTCGGCGCGGCCGGCCTCGGCAGCATTCACCGCATCTGCCGCGCTGCGGGCGGTTTCCCCCGCGAGTTTCGCGAGGCCAGGCCCTTCGATGCGGAAACGCTCTTCCCCGATATGGAAAGGCACCAGCGCGTAGCTGTTGGTGGTAATGACATCGGCACCAGCGGCGGCGAATTCCCGGTGCAGTTGCTCGACCAGCGCCGGCGTCTCGATCAGGGCCAGCGCCGACCATTCCGGCTGGCGGAAGGGGGCGCCGATGCGCTGCAACTCCCTGCTCATGCCGCCGTCTAAAATAATCATCTTCGTCAATCCTCGCGAACAGCAGGCCTACGGCGTGATCGGCCAGGCAGATCACGTCCCCGTCATCCTGGCCGAGGATGTAGAGGCCGCGGAGTAGTGCGGCCTCTACTGCCCGCCGCTGTCAGCCTAGCACGACGACCTTCGAAAGCCCGCGCGGGCTCAGCGAGTCGAGACCCTTGAGCTGCGCCTCGCGCTCCCCCAGCACCTGCAGCGCCGGCAGGCAGATGAGGCCGCGCGCGGCGTCCAGGCCGCCGACCTCGAAGGAGACCGTGCCAGGACCACCAAGTCCCAGCACCCGCGCGCCCTTCGCCATCAGCTCCGCGGCAAGCTTCGCATCGTCCTCATGCCCCTCCGGGGTATAGAGGAGGATCGCGGCCGTCCGCTCATCGGCGAGGGTGATGGGACCGTGCCGGTAATCGGCCGTGGGATAAGCCTGGGTGTAGCTCAGGCTCATTTCCTGCAGTTTCAGCGCGCCCTCCTGGGCGATGCCCTGGAGTGGGCCTGTGCCAAGGAAGACGAAATGCGACCGCCCTTCGAGCAGTCCGTTCGCCGCCTTGTCGACAAGCTTGAGCAGCACTTCCGCCGCGGCAATCTCGGCCGCGCCGATCGTGACCCCGGCAAGGCGCAGGCCCATGAGCAGCATGAGGCTGGCGGAAGCCGTCATCACGATGCCCTCATCGGCATGCGTCGGCGCATAGAGCACAGTGTCGGCGAATTTCGTGATGGCACTGCCCTCGGCACAGGTGAGCGCCGTCACCTTGTGGCCGGCCTTCTGGCTTCCCTCCGCCGCACGCACCGTCTCGGTCGATTCCCCGCTGCGCGACAGCACGATGACATGGGCGCGGCGGCCGGCGGCGAGATAGTATTCCGGGCGGTGCCACCATTCGCCGCCAGTGACCGCGATGGCCTGTTGGCCGTGGGCGTTGGTGGCGGCTGCCAGGGCCTGGGCGATGTAGAAGGACGTGCCGCAGCCCACGAAGACGTGGAGTGCGGCGGCATCGGCGAGCGGCGCGGGGTTCGGTGCGGTAGCCCAGAAGGCGAACTGCTCGAAAATGCCGCGTTCGGTTGCGTTCATGATTTTTCCTGTAGAATCGGTGACTGTTATATCTCTTCGCTTATTTTCCCGACCCGGCGGTGAGGCCACTGATCAGGTAGCGATTGAGAAAGACGACGAGAAGCAGGGGCGGAATGATCGCGAGGACGCCGGCCGCGTTCATCAGCCCGTAATCGATGTAGTTCTTGCTCACGAATTCCGGGATCAGCACCGTCAATGGCTTGGTAGCCAAGGTCGGCGAGAAGACGAGCGGAATCAGGAACTGGCCCCAAGCGGTGAGGAAAGTAAGGATTGCGGCGGCGATCAGCCCGGGGGCCGCCATCGGCATGACAATCCGCAACAGCGTGTGCAGCCGACCGGCGCCATCGATCCAGGCTGCTTCCTCAAGCGAGATCGGCAGGCCGCGATAGACGCTGCGCATGAGCCAGAGGGCGAGCGGCAGGAAAGCCGAGACATAGACCAGGGTGACACCGAGATAGGTATCCACCCAGTGGACGCTTACCATCATGCGGTAGAGCGGGATCATCACGGTATAGGCGGGGATCGCCAGGGTTGCGACGACAAGGCCGAAGATCGTATCTCGGCCCGGGAAGCGCAGCCGTGCGAAAGCGTAGCCGCCGAGAGCCGCTGCGAAGACCGTGACGATGGTGGCCGCCCCCGAAGTCACCATACTGTTCAGCAGCGCGCGGCTGAACTGGGGCCAGACGGACTGCGTCACAGTGCCTCGAAAGGCGCTGACCGCGCCCAGCAGGTTGGCATAGTGTTGCAAGGTGAAGACCGGCGGCAGCACGCTGAACTTCGCGGCTGTGAGATCGACCGGCCGGGTGAGGCTGGAGCGGAGCGCCCAGAGGATGGGCAGCAGACTCCAGGCCAGCAGAATCAGGGTGCCGACGCGGATGGCCCAGCGCTGGAGGGGTTTTTGCGTCATTCCGACACCGTCTCCCCCGGGATGCGCAACACATAGATGAGAGAGACCGCCAGCGAGGCGAACATCACCAGCACGGAGAGCGCCATGCCATAGGAGAAATGCAGGTCCTGGAAGGCGGACATATAGACCTGAATGAGAAGGGTGCGCGTATCGCCGCTGCTGCCGTTCAGGATCCAGGCTTCGTCGAAAAGATTGAAGGCCAGAACGGTCGATTGCGTCATGGCAATGGCGAGGCTGGGGGCCACCAGCGGCAGGGTGATCCACCCGAAGCGGCTGAATGCACCCGCGCCATCCATGCGCGCAGCCTCATAAAGTTCCTGCGGAACGGATTGCAGACCGGCGAGAACGATCACCGCCGTAATCGGCAGCATGCGCCAGATATGTACAAGAGCTATGAGAAAGAGTGCGGTCCAGCGATCGTTGAACCAGACGTGGTTATGGCTGATCAGCCCAAGCATATGCAGCACGCCGTTCAGCACGCCGTAACTCGGATTGTAGATCCAGAGCCAGATGATGGAGTTGACGACGGGCGGCAGCGCCCACGGCAGAATGACGGCGGCGAGCATCCATTTGCGCGCTGGCCCCATTGCATTGAGAAGAAGCGCCGCGGCAATGCCGCCGAGCGTCTCCACCACCACCGCCACCACCACATAGGTGAGCGTATTGATCGTCGCCGCACGCACGTCGGAATCGGAGAAGAGATTGAGATAGTTCCGGAGCCCGACGAAGGGCGTGCCGAAGCGCATCGGATCGACCCGATGCAGACTGTCCCAGAAAGTCAGAATCAGCGGCCAGAAGACAAGGCTGCCCATCAGGATGATGATGGGCAGCGCCAGGAGAAGGCCGAGCCCGGCATCCTTGCCGCCAATTTGGGCGCGGCGCCGGGTAAGAGTAAGCGCTGTCACGACCGCTCCTTCCGCCTCGTGTCTCGAAGGATCGTTATTGAGACTGCGCCTTCTTGGCCTGGGCCGCGATCTGTGCGATCGCCTGGGCGACCGTCAGCTGCCCCTTCGCCGCCTGGTTGATGGCGGAGGAGACACCCGCACTGAACTGCGGATACCATTCCGGCGTGCCCTGGGCGAAGAGCGGCTCGACCGTCGGGATCTGCTTGAGCAGCACATCGCCGCTCGGCAGTTTGCCCTCCTTGCTGAGGTCCGAAAGTGCCGCGGTGCTGGTCGGCAGATCGCCCAGCGCCTTATAGGCCTCGATCTGCACCGCAGGCTGCATCCACCAGTCGATGAAGGCGAGGGCTGCGCCCTTGTGCTTGGCATTGGCGGGAATGCCGAGCGCCTCCGGCAGGCCGAAGCTGCGGCTATGGCCCGTCGCACTCGGCATGAGCGCCGCGACGACATGCCCCGCGACCTTGGACTTCGAGGGATCGTTATAGACGGTGAGATTGCCCGCCCAACCGGCAAGATCGATCGCCGCCTGCCCACCTGAAAGGAAGGCCTGCACCTGGACATCCGTAAGCCCGGTGGAAGCCGGGTCGATCAGTCCCGCCTTCGCCGCTTTCACGATCCAATCAAGCGCCTTGTAGCCGGCGGAATCGGGCGTGGTGAATTCGGGCTTCATGGAAGCGTCGAAGAGATCGCCACCGAAGGCCTTGGTGAGCAGGTACCAGGCGGTGGAGGTACCCTCATTAGCCGAGAGCGGCAGGGCGATCGGATAGGTGACGCCAGACTTCTTGAGCGCCACGGCATCCGCCCAAAGCTCATCCATCGTCGTCGGCATCTGGGTGATGCCCGCCTTGTCGAACATCGCCTTGTTCACGATGAGAACGCGGAAATCATTGTTATACGGCATGGCGATGAGCTTGCCGTCGATCGTGAAGATCTTGTCCGACGCGATGTCCTGCACCACGGGCGCAGGCACCTTGCCCTGCAGCGGCTCAAACCAGCCGGCGGCGCCGAACTGCCCGACCCAGGACCAGTCAACCTCGCTCACGTCGGCGGGCGGATTGTTGGCAATCATCGCGGTCAGGATTTTGGCGTGGATCTGGTCCCAGCCCTGGGTCTGCATGTCGACCGTAATGCCTGTCTTGGCCTTGAAGGCGTCCGTCATCGCTTTGGGCAGCGTGCCCCAGGGCGGCAGCAGAACAGTGATCGTTTGCCCCGCATAGGGCTGATCGCCTGCTGCATGTGCCGCAGGCACGGCAAAGGAACAGAGGACAGAGAAGGCGAGCAGCGTGGCACGGAGTTTCATCGGTCCAACCTTCACGGTTCAGGATTGAGGGAAAAGTTCGCTTCGCAGTCGGTCTACCCAGGCGGCATCCACCGCCCATCCGGCATTGGTCGCTGCCCGCCACAGCGCGCCGCCGATCGGCGGCAAGGCAGGGTCCACTGGCATCGTCTCAAGCAGCCGGGCGAGGTGGGCTGCCAATATCCGGCTCTGCATGACGCTGCCGACGCAACTCCAGACACCCATGGGAAGGCTGGGCAGACGGTTCCAGGCGGCGCGCACATGCATGGCGAGATGGGCTGACGCCTGGGCCAGAATTGCCTTGGCTGTCGCATTGCCGGCGTTGGCGAACCGGTCCACGACCTCTGCCAGCGCCGCTACCTTCACCCTCGGATCAGAACCGTTGTGGTACCAGTCGGCCAGTGCCTCGGCGCAGCCGTCCTCGGGCAGACAGAGATGCTCCACCATCGCCGCGGCGAAATCCATGTCCTGCGCTCGCCCATCGAGGCAGTGAGACAGCATCGCGACGGCCTGCTGGCCGATCCAGAAGGCGCTGCCTTCATCACCGTATCCATGCCCCCAGCCGCCGACACGGATGTGCCGCCCCGCCGCATTGCAGGCCCAGACCATGGAGCCGGTGCCTGCCAGCAGCAGCACACCCGGGCGGCCGACGAAAGCACCTTCATAAGCGGTATGCACGTCATTGAGCACGCAATGTGGGTGCAGTGCGAAGTCTGCGGCAACTTCCCTCTGCTGGGCTGCGACCGCTGGGATCTCGCCATAGCTTGGCATGCCGAAACTGGCATAAGCGACGCGCGGACTGAAAGCCTTCGCCTCCTGCATCAGATGCGCCAGACGCCGCGGCCAATCCGAGGTTTCGATCGGACCGATCCCCGGCCCCACGCGATGCAGCACAAGACGACCCTCCCGGTCGGCCAGCGCGAGTTCCGTCTTGGTGCCGCCGCCATCGATGCCCAGAACAAGATCGGTCATTCGCGGAACTCGCTCGGCTCGATGAAGCGTGTCTTCGTCCGCGGCAAGTGGCCCAGGCGGTCGCGCCAGGCGGGGGGAGCCGCGACGTCGGTCACGATCAGGTCGAGATCGGAGAGGGGGGCGACCCGAAAGGTCGTGTGCAGGCCAAGCTTGCTCGCATCCGCGATCAGCACACGGTAGGCCGCCCGCCGCAGCATCAGCGCGTTGAGGCTCGCCTCGCGATCATCCTTGCTGTAGATCGCGCCGTCCTCGGCAATAGCCCCGGCGCCGAGGAAGAGCTGATCGCACCAGATGCCGTCGAGCATCGCTTCCGCCTGAGGGCCCACCATGGACATGTTTTCGGCACGAAGATCACCGCCGACCAGAACCACCCGTACCGCTTCCACGGTCGCGAGTTCCTGCGCAACCATAAGGCCGTTCGTGATCACGGTCAGGGCGATGGGTTGCACGCGCAGCCGCCGCGCGAGCTGTGCCATGGTGGTTCCGGCATCGAAAAGCACCGTCTGGCCTGGCCGCAACAGCCCGTATGCGGCCTCGGCGATGGCCCGCTTCGCCTCGATATGGCGCTGTTCTCGCAGATCGAAGGCGACTTCGGAGCCGATCGCCTGCATCAGCCGCGCGCCGCCATGGACTCGCTCGATGGCCCCATCCTCCTCAAGCAGCTTGAGGTCGCGCCGGATCGTCGGTTCAGAGGCACCGGTTGCGACCGCCAGTTCCTGAATGGTCTGGGAGCCGGCTTGGTAGAGCTGTCGGCGGATAGCGGCCAAGCGGTCTAGCTGCACGAGATTGCCCAATGATTGATCGTCACGATCATCCTGACGACTCAGTGTGATCATTGTCAATCAGATTTTTGATCTTATTTGATCATGCAGCCTCGAAATGATGCAGTGCACAAGACCAGGTCGGATGGTAGGCGCTCTATCCCTGCAAAGCGCGTCCGAGCACCATCTCGGCGATTGGGATGGCCGAGGTCGCGGCCGGGGATGGCGCGTTGCAGACATGGAGCATCCGCGCGCTCTGCAGGAAGAGGAAGTCGTGCACCAGCGTGCCGTCCTCCATCACCGCCTGGGCGCGGATGCCGGCCTCGTAGGGCAGCAGGTCAGCCAGATCCAGGCCGGGGCAATATTTTTGGCACTCGGCGAGGTAGAGGGATTTCGAGAGGCTGCGCCGCATCTCACCCAGTCCCGAGCGCAGATGCTGCCGCATCACCCGCCAGAAGCCGGGGAAGCGCAGATAGGTCAGCATGTCGGCTGCCGAGACTGAAAACCTGGCGTAACCCTCCCGCGACATGCCGAGAACCGCATTCGGCCCGACGGTCAGCGCGCCACCGATCAAAGGCGTCAGATGGATACCGAGGAAGGGCAGCGCCGGATCAGGCACCGGGTAGATCAGGTGCCGCACGATGCCGCTCTTTTCCGGCCGCACCAGATAATATTCGCCACGGAAGGGGATGATCTGATGCCGGATCGGCAGACCCGCGAGCCGCGCCAGTCGGTCCGATTGCAGGCCGGCACAGGCGATAAGCCGCTCTGCCTCCCAGACACGCGTGCCCGCACCGATTGTGACGGACTCCGGACCTTCCACGATCCGGTCCACGGTCACGCCCTGCACGATAGTGCCGCCTGCGGCCGCAATCTCCTCCGCCATGGCCGCGCAGACGGCGCGGTAATCGACGATGCCGCTGGTGGGCACGAAGATCGCGCCGATGCCCCGCACATTGGGTTCCTTGCGTTGCAGGGCGGCTTGATCGAGGATCTCGATCTCAATCCCGTTCTCCCGCGCATTGGCGGCCAGCAACGCCATCGCCGCTTCTTCCTGTGCGTCGGTCGCGACCACAAGCTTGCCCGGCGTCTCGAAAGGAATGGCGTGCTCGGTGCAGAAAGCCTTCGTCGCTGCCGCGCCGCGCCGACAGAGATCGGCCTTCAGGCTGCCCGGCTTGTAGTAGATACCGGCATGGATCACGCCGCTGTTGTGTCCGGTCTGATGGACGGCGAGGCCCCGCTCCTTCTCGAGCAGAATGAGCCGGCTGCCCGGGTGCTTGCGCAGATAGGCTCTGGCGGTGGCCAAGCCGACGATGCCGCCACCGATGATACAGAGGTCATAAGTCATAGAAGCCCTCGCCAGTGGACCGTTGCGCCCTGATCGCCGAAACTGCCGGAGAAAGTGGCGGGCCTGAAGCCCGCGCTCAGACAAGACGCGCAGAAAGAGGTTCAACGATGGTGTCCTACCCCGATACCCAGCTTTTCATCGACGGCCAGTGGGGACCGGCCGCGGCCGGCGGGGCGCTGCCCGTCGTCAATCCGTCGACCGGCGAGCGGATCGGCAGTCTCGCCCGTGCCGAAGTGGCGGATCTCGACCGGGCGCTTGCCGCTGCCGAACGCGGATTCCAGGTCTGGCGCCGCACCTCAGCCTTCGAGCGTGCGAAAATCATGCGCCGTGCCGCCGCGCTGATGCGGGAGCGGGTGGAGCAAATAGCGCCGCTCATGACCATGGAACAGGGCAAGCCGCTCGCGGAAGCGCGGATCGAGACCGCGCTTTCGGCGGATATCATCGACTGGTTGGCGGGCGAGGCGCCACGCGCCTATGGCCGGGTCATCCCGCCGCGGGCTGAGCATGTGATGCAGACGGTGGTGCGCGAGCCGGTGGGGCCTGTCGCCGCCTTCGCGCCGTGGAACTTTCCGATCAACCAGATCGTGCGCAAGATCTCAGCAGCGCTTGCCGCCGGCTGCTCGATCATCGCGAAGGGACCGGAGGAGACCCCAGCCTCCCCGGCCGCCCTGGTCCAGGCTTTTCACGATGCCGGCGTGCCGCCCGGGGTAATCAACCTCGTCTACGGCGATCCGGCGACGATCTCCTCCTACCTCATTCCGCATCCCGTCATCCGCAAGATCACCTTCACGGGGTCCACTGCCGTCGGCAAGAAGCTTGCGGGTCTTGCCGGCGAACACATGAAGCGGGTGACGATGGAACTCGGCGGCCATGCCCCGGCGATCGTCTTCGAGGATGCGGATCTGGACAAGGCCGTGACGCTGCTCGCTGCCTCGAAATTCCGCAATGCCGGGCAGGTCTGCGTCTCTCCAACCCGCTTTCTGGTGCAGGAAAGCGTCTACGATCGATTCGTCGAGGATTTCGCGGCCGCGGCCCGCGCGATCAAGGTTGGAGACGGTCTTGCCGAAGGCACCACCATGGGGCCGCTCGCCAATGCGCGCCGGGTGCAGGCAATGGAGGCGCTCGTCCAGGATTCGGTGCAGAAGGGTGCCCAGCTGGTGGCGGGCGGGCAGCGCATCGGCAATGCCGGCAATTTCTTCCAACCGACGGTGCTGAGCCGCGTGCCGCTGGATGCGCGCTGCATGACAGAGGAGCCTTTCGGCCCGGTTGCACTCTTCCGCCCCTTTTCTAAGATGGATGACCTCATTGCGGAGGCGAACCGTCTGCCCTACGGGCTTGCGGCCTACGCCTATACCCGCTCCGCCGAAACCGCCCACGCCGTGTCGACCCGCGTTGAAAGCGGCATGATCTCGATCAACCATGCCGGGCTGGGCGTGCCGGAAACCCCCTTCGGCGGCATTAAGGATTCGGGCTACGGATCGGAAGGCGGATCGGAAGCGATCGACGCCTATCTCATCACCAAATTCGTGACTCAGGCCTGAGAGTTCAGAAAAAGAAAGAGGCGCCGCTGGCGCCCCTTTTTTCGGATCTTAGTAGTAGCGATAGTAGCCGTGCGGATGGCTGTGGTTCTTCACCCACTCGCGATGGTGGTAATTATGGTGATGCCAATAGTAATCGGCATGCGCCGCAGAAATGGTTCCAGCCGAAACACCGGCCAGGCCAAGAGCCATCAAAGCGTATCGCGCGTAAATTCTGACGGTTTTCATTTCATCTCTCCGTGTGACCTGACGATCCGGCGGCAATCTGGCCGGGATGTTCAGCTGAGCGATGAATTGATCTTTCGCGGGCCAATATCAAGATGAGCCCGGCCTAAAGATACAATGAGTAACACGATGCCCTGCCTCTGCCATAAGAACAGGGCGGATTGCCCTAATCAGGAGGCGATCCGGCCGATCACCACCTCGGCCGCAGCCGTGCCGGCGGCCACGACCCGATCCCGTCCGTCACGCTTTGCCCGGTAGAGGGCATGGTCGGCCGCGCGCAGCAGGCTCTGAGCCGCCTCGCCCACCGGCTCGTTCAATCCAGGCCTGAGGGAAGCGACTCCCTGGCTGATCGTAACGATGCCGCCTTCCCGCCCACCATGGGCGATCTCCAGCCGGCGCACGGCGAGGCGCAACTCCTCCGTGGCCGCCACCGCCTCCTCGACGGCCATGCCGGGGAGCACCAGGGCGAATTCCTCTCCCCCGTAGCGGAACGCGCCGGCATCGCGCGGCGCGGCCGCCGCCAGCGCTTGAGCGACGGCCCGCAAGCAGCGGTCGCCGTCGATATGGCCATAGCGGTCATTGTAGGATTTGAAACTGTCGATATCGACCATGACAAGCGAGACCGGGCGGTGGCGGCGGCGAGCATCGCCCACCGCTTGCAGAAGCGCCTCGTCGAAGGAGCGGCGGTTCGGCACGCCTGTAACAGCATCCAGCAAAGCGATCCGGCGATAATGCGCCATGGCGCGTTCCCGGATCAGCACGATCAGCCCGATCGCCATGAGCAGGCTGAAGACGATCGTCGCGAGGTCGAACAGCACGATGCCGCGCATCGTCAGGATGTCCGCGCTCCGGCTCGCGGGGAGGATCAGATTGTAGAGTGCCCAGACGAGATTGATTCCGGCCTGGATGGAGAGAAGCATGGCGATGGACAGGCGCAGCAGGCGGCTATCCATTTCCAGCGCCCAAACTTCCCAGGCGGCAAGACTGAAGAGGCAGCCGAGCACGCAGTTCGCGAGGACGATCCGCGCGGACAGCGCCTGCGCGAAGCCCGGCAGGATCGCCGCGACTGCCCAAGGGAGGACGGGAAGGCCGAGCAGCAGCAGCGGCATTGTCCGCGCGCCGCGCAGTGCCCGGCAAGCCATCCAGATGCAGGCGACGCCCATGTCGATGAGGCTGTTGGAGATGACCAGGGCGGGCATCAGCGGCAGCAGGAAGCGCGTGATCATGCCCGCGCCGACGAGGAGAGAAGAACCCAGCATCCAGAGAAGCGCGGTCTCCTTGCGGTTCTCCAGCCAGACAATACCGTAACTGAGACTGACGAGGAGGACGATCAGGATATCGATCAGAAGCAGCGTGAGAGGATCGAGAGTCATCGCCACCTATCTTCTTCAGCCTGTCCGTCCGCATCGCGGACCAGGATCGGGAAGCCACCCTTGCGCCCAGCGACAGGGCAGGTCATCGTCGATCACGCGTCTTTGATAGTCATATCCCAGGGCCCTCGCGGGGTGAAGACACGCAACCCAGGATGACAGCGCAGAACTTGACGAGGCGCTCGCTACAGCATGCTTGCTGCGATATTGACGGTCAGTGCCAGGATCACCGTATTGAAGAGGAAACCCACGAAACCGTGCAAGGTCGCGAGCCTGCGGATCTTGCGGGCGGTGATGTCGACGTCGGAGACCTGGAAGGTCATGCCGAGGACCATGGCGAAATAGACAAAATCGAAATAGTCTGGCTCCGGCTCGTGCGGAAAGTCGAGCCCTCCATCCGTCTGCCCGCTGCCGTCCGACGAGGCATAGAACTCGTGCGCATAGCGCAGCGCGAAAATAAGCTGCATCGTCAACCATGACAGGACGAGGGTGACGACCACGAGCGCCAGATGATAGGCGCGCACCGATCCTTTGAGGCTGCTGATGTTCTGGAATTCCAGGATGATGACGAACAGGCTGGCAAAGATCGCAGCCAGGCTGACGGCGAAAACCGCCCATTCGCCGTCCTCCTGCGCCTTGGCCCGTGCCGGCATGTCGATCGGCGGCGTGCGCAGCATGATGACGCCCCAGAGCACGATCAACGTCAGCGCGCCGATATCCCAGCTCACCACCAGGTGCGCCTTGCCACCGGCCATGGCGTTCACCGCCTGCCGGGGCAACAGGAAGGCGGCCAGAAAGCCCGCGAGGATACCCAGGAAAAGCGGGGCACGGCTTGTCAGGAACAGGGAAAGTCGCTGCATGGGATGCCACTTGGTTTGGACGACGCGGAGATGGACACAAGCGCCGGCCGGCGGCAAGCAGCCCGTATGGCGCCACCCCCGAGGCCCAGCCTTGCGCCCCGCCCCGCTCTCTGCGAGTGGAACCTGACAACGATCCAGGAGGCAAAGATGACGCCGTCAAACGGCCCAGCGACACAGCCAGGGGCTGCATCCGATCTGGGAATAGCGTGGACCTCCCGTCCCGCGCACCGGCGCTGGCTGACCGAGCGGGCGGACGCCCTTCTCACTCAGTTCCAGCACAGCTCCATCGACCCGGCGGGCGGCTTCTTCGATCTCGACATCGCGGGCCAGCCGCGACGGGAGACGCCAATCCGCGAACTCGTCACCACCACGCGGGTCACCCATTGTTTCGCCATCGCCCATATGATGGGCAGGCCGGGCGCGGCCGCCCTGGTCCGCCATGGCCTGGTGGCACTTTGGGACCTGCACCGAGACAAGACGAACGGCGGCTATCGCTGGCAGAGCGGCCCGGGAGCGGATGCGACCAAGCAGGCCTATGGCCATGCCTTCGTGCTGTTGGCCGCGGCCTCGGCCAAGATGGCCGGTTTTGCGGAAGCCGACCGTCTCCTTGCCGATGTGACGGAGGTTCTCGAGACGAAATTCTGGGAACCCCGCCATGGCGCGACCGCGGAGGAATTCGCCGAGGACTGGAGTCCGATCAGCGGCTATCGCGGCCAGAACGCGAACATGCATCTGACCGAGGCGCTGATGGCCGCCTTCGAGGCGACCGGCGAGCGGGGCTATCTTTCGAAAGCCGAGAGCATCGCGGACCTCGTGATCAACCGGCTCGCCCGGGCCCATGGCTGGCACGTCATCGAGCACTTCGACGCCGATTGGCAACCCGATTTCGCCTATCGGGGATCGGACATGTTCAGACCTCAGGGTACGACGCCCGGACATGCGCTGGAATGGTCCCGCCTCATTGCCCAGTTGCATGTTCTGGGGGGTGAACGCACGCATTGGATGCCGGAAGCGGCCACGGGCCTCTTCCGCCAAGCGGTAACCGATGGGTGGGACGAGACCGCGGGCGGCTTCTACTACACCCTCGACTACGACAACGCGCCACTCATCCGCGACCGGCTGTGGTGGCCCTGCTGCGAGGCCGTGGCAGCTGCCGCCTTCCTGGGTCAGCGAAGCGGAGACGCAACCTTCTACGAAAGCTGGTATCGCCGAGTCTGGGATTGGATGGCGCAGCAGCTCGCTGATCCTGTCCATGGCGGTTGGTATCCGGAATTGGACGACAACCTGTTCCCTCGCCCGCGTTTCTTCACGGGTAAGCCGGATGTCTATCACTTGCTTCAGAGCTTCCTCATCCCGCTCTTTCCCGCGACGGGAAGCTTGGGCGAGATGACGCGACAAGCGGCCGGTCAGGCTCTCTGAAACCTGAGGCATGCGGATCGGCGGCTGGACCCGCATGCCTCAACCGCGTTGACAGATTAACGTTCTCGCCCGCCCGCCTTATTTCGATTTGCGCGAGATCTTCTCATCGTCCGGATTGATCGGCGAGGGCGGGATCTGACCGCGCGGCTGCGGATCCTCGATATAGTCGAAGCTCTGGCCGTTATAGATCTTGCCCTCGTTCCAGGGTCCGCGATGATCGTCCCCATGCGAGAGGTTAAAGACGACGTTGACCGTGTCGTCAGGCGAGATCGTACCAAACATCGGATCGTCGAGCTTACCCATACTGTCCAGCGCCTTCATGAACATCTGGGCATGCGTGACCTCACGCGTGAGGAGGTGCGTCAACACCTGCTTCGTGCCTTGGTCCTCGCAGCGCTTGATGAGCGCCTCATAGGTCTGACGGGCCCCTGCTTCAGCCGAGATATTCGCACGCAAATCGCGGATGACATTGCCGCCTTCCTGCACGTAGGTTGCCGTCCAGGCGCTGCCCTGGCTATCGACGAGATGCGGCCCGACGCCCTTCATCTGGAAGAGCGGCGCATCATAGACCGGCGTCTGGTCAACCTTCGCGGTGTGCTGAACGATGAGCTTGCCCACCATCTCGAGATGACTGAATTCTTCCATCGCGATGTCCTGCAGCATGTCGCGCAGTGCCGGATCTGTGACGTGAAAGGACTGCACCCAGTATTGCAGGGCCGCGGTCAGCTCGCCTGTGGCACCCCCAAACTGTTCGAGCAGGTATTGGCCGAAACGAGCGTCGGGCGCGCCGACGTTCACCGGCATGATGGTTTCTTTACGATGTACAAACACGAGAACTTCCTTCTCTGCATGGCGGTTATGCCAGTCGGAAGGTTGGAGCGGCCAGGAAGACAAACAAGCGACCTGCGGGCACGGAAGCGTGACGGCCGTTCAAGTTCAAGTGCGCGATAAAAACCGCCGCTCGCGTAAATTTGCCTGGATTGTGGCGGTAGAAGCCTTGCATTGATGCCATCCAACCGTCACTAAGGTCCCTGCCGTGATCACAACCGGCCTGCAAATTCGACCCGCGATTGGAATTCATAACGGCCGGGAAATAATGTGTATCCTTCTTGTCGAGGATGAGTGGCTTATCCGCACGATCATGGCAGAAGAGCTGGTCGAAGCGGGGTTCAGCGTGACCTCGGTCGAAACCGGGGATGAGGCTATGGAGCTTCTGACCCAAGATCCGGGCTTCGACGTTCTGGTGACAGACATTCACATGCCAGGAAAGACGGACGGCATTTCACTCGCTCGCACCGTGCGCCAGCGGTACCCCGAGGTCCCGATCATCTACACCACCGGCCGGCCCGACGCGCTGGACCGCGCTGGCTTGCCTGGCGGGCGGGTGCTGACCCTGGTCAAGCCCTATAAGCCCAGCCGCCTGATCGAAGCGATCCGCGGCGTCCTAAGCTGAGGCTGGGACTCAGGCTCAGCCGTCCCCCAGTCCCGCGAGCAGCGCGGAGGACGGCGCGACCCAGCCGAAAATTCCGCCCTGCGCCCGGATCATCGCCAAGGCGGCGGCGTGGAACTCCGGAAAATAGGACGCCGTGCAATCCGCCAGCACGAGGCAGTCGAAGCCCCGATCATTGGCCTCGCGCACCGTCGTGTGAACGCAAACCTCGGTGGTGACACCGCAGACGATGAGGCGGTCGATGCCCCGCCCCCGCAAGATGGCTTCAAGGTCCGTGGCGAAAAAGGCACCCTTGCCCGGCTTGTCGATCACCGGCTCCCCGGCGACGGGAGCAAGTTCGGGAATGATCCCATGCCCTGCCTCTCCCCGCACCAGAATGCGGCCCATGGGGCCGGCATCGCCGATCTTGGTCGCGAAATTGCCCCGACGATGCTTGGCGGGGGCGAGATCGGAGAGATCGGACCGATGTCCTTCCCGCGTATGAACCACCGTCATCCCGGCGCGCCGCGCCGCTTCGAGCACCGCCGCAGTGGGCGCGATGGCCGCACGCAGGAGGGAAACATCGTTCCCGAGCGCATCACCGAACCCACCAGGTTCAAGGAAATCACGCTGCATGTCGATGATGACGAGGGCGGTCGTGGCAGGCAGGAGCGGAAACTCATAGGGTTCGGCACGGACAGGCCGGACATCGGCGGTATGGGGCTCGGGCATGACGGCGCTTTGTCCTCGCGTGCTGGGGTAACGCGAGCCTAACCCGGCATCCAGAGGCGGACAATCGGGGAGCGGCGGGTCGCCCCCCGGGTCGAGGTCAGTCGTAGAAACCTGGCGCCTGGGTGAAGCTCGGCCAGGCATCGGGATCATGCCCGGTCACGACCTTCGCATTCAGCCGGTCGGCGAGCGCCCGCAGCTTGCGCACGGAGCGGACCGTATCGACGGTGGAGGCGAGGAAGCCCGGCAGGGATTTTTCGTTCCAGTGGTCGAGCGTATAGGCCGCGTCGATGGTCAGTAGCAGGTTACCCGATTTCGGGAGGGAAACGACGAAGGACTGGTGGCCCGGCGCGTGGCCGGGCGTGAACACCGTCTTCAGCACGCCATCGCCGTAAAGATCAAAATGGTCGTCCTCATGACCGTTGAGGAATTCCCATTTCAGCCCCGGGCGATCGAAGTCTTTCCGGATGTAGCCGCCGGCGGCAAACCAGTCCGGCGTATAGGCATATTCGTATTCCGAGCGCTGCACGAGATGCGTCGCATTGGGGAAGCGGCCGATCGCGCCGGTATGATCGAGATGGAGATGCGACTGCACGACGTAACGCACGTCTTCGACCTTGATGCCCATCTCGGCGAGCTTCTCGACACAGCCGTCGTTCTTCTGCATCACCGGCCAATAGACCTGAGTGATGCCCTCGCCCCACCAGCCCACAGGATCGGTCGCACATTCAACGGCATTGCCGCCGTCGATGACGATATGGCCCTTCGGGTGGGTGATGAGGAACCAGGGAACGGGAATGGCGTAGTCCGCGCCGTTTCCCTCGTTCATCTTGATGTTATGAACTTTGCATTTCAGAATGCCTGACTGAAACATGTAAAGCCGCACGTCGGTCATTATCGTTCTCTGATTTATTTTGAATGGGCAATTTAGTCAGAAGGCTTCCCGATAGAGCGCAAGCGCATCCGCCTCGGTGACCTCGACGGGATTGTTCACGAGAAGCCGCATCTGTTTCATCGCATCCGAGGCGAGCATGGCGAGGGAATTGTCGGTGACACCGACATCGCGCAAGCGTCGCGGCGCGCCGCTCTCGTTCATCAACCGCTCCATCTCTGCCACGAATTCCTGGCTGCGAACGGCCTCATCGCGGCCTGGCCTCGGGCCCAGCAGCACGTCGGAAAGCTCGGCATAGAGCGGGGCGGCGGCAGCCATGTTGTAGCGCAGCACCGGGCCCAGCATCAGGGCGTTCGAGAGACCGTGCGGAACGTGATAGTGGCCACCGAGCGGATAGGCGAGCGCATGGACGGCGGCGACCGGCGAATTTGCGAAGGCCTGGCCGGCGAGCGCCGCCCCGAGCAGCATCGCTTCGCGCGCGGCGCGGTCTTTGCCGTTCTGGCAGGCGGCGATGAGGTTGCCGCCGAGAAGCCGCAAGGCTTCACGCGCCAGCGTGTCCGAAAGCGGGTTCTTCTTGAATTTGCTCGTATAGGCCTCGATCGCATGAACCATGGCGTCGATCCCGGTCGCCGCCGTATGCAGAACCGGAAGACCGAGGGTGAGTTCGGCATCGAGGAGCGCGAGGTCACCGTAAAGTTGCGGCGAGACCACACCCATCTTGGTGGTCTCGCCTGTGGTGATAACGGAAATGTTGGTGACTTCCGACCCCGTGCCGGCCGTGGTGGGGATGAGTACAAGCGGCAGGCGCCCCCCCGTGACCTTGCCGATGCCGTACATCTCGGCCAGCGGCTGGTCCGAACCCATCAACACGGCGCAGAGCTTGGCGATATCGAGCGAGGAGCCGCCGCCCAAACCCACGACGAGTTCCGTCCCCGCCGCACGCGCCTTTTCGGCACAGGCATGGACGATCGCTTCCGGCGGGTCCGCGACGACCTGATCAAAAATCGTTACTGCTAAGCCCGAAGCATCGAGACTGGCGAGTACCGGATCGAGCAGACCGGCGTGGCGCACCCCCATGTCGGTTACGAGCATGACGCGGCGTGCCGCGAAGCTTTCACTCAGAATCTCGCCCAGGCGCCGGGCACCCGCCCATTCGACGGCAATCGTCGGAACCGTTCTGAAGATGAATGTGTTGAGAAGCGACATGGGTCCCTGCCTTTGTTCTCTTCTGCCGAGAGGGCATGGAAGACCGGTTGCAGGGTTTCGTAAAGCCTTTGGGGGTTGCTGACTTTGCGTCAGATCAATGCCGCAAATCGATGGCTGCGCCGGTTGCGTGACAGTCGGCGCAGCCATCTCGGATCAGTCAACTAGATCGGATCAGTCAACCAGATCGGCGTAGAGCGGCGTGCTGAGATAGCGCTCGCCATAGGACGGCACGATGGCGACAATCAGCTTGCCCGCATTCTCCGGACGCTGGGCGATCTGGACGGCTGCCCAGAGCGCGGCGCCGGAAGAGATGCCGACCAGCAGTCCTTCCTCACGCGCCACGCGACGCGCCGTGTCAAAGGCATCCTGATTGGCGACGCGGACGATCTCGTCATAGACCTGGGTATTCAGCACATCCGGTACGAAGCCCGCGCCGATACCTTGAATGGGATGCGGGCCCTTTTTGCCGCCCGAGAGAATGGGTGACGCGTCGGGTTCGACCGCGATGGCCTTGAACGAGGCCTTGCGGGACTTCAGCACTTCCGCAACCCCGGTGATCGTGCCGCCGGTGCCGATGCCGGCGACCAGGAAATCGACGGTGCCGTCGGTATCCCGCCAAATCTCCTCCGCCGTGGTGGAGCGGTGAATTTCCGGATTGGCCGGGTTCTTGAACTGCTGCGGCATGAAATACTCTGAGCCCGAAGCCGCGATCTGCTCGGCACGCGCGATGGCGCCACCCATTCCGTCCGGCCCCGGCGTTAGCACGAGTTCGGCGCCATAGGCACGCAGCAGCATGCGGCGCTCCTTACTCATGGTCTCGGGCATGGTCAGGATGCAGCGATAGCCGCGCGCGGCGCAGACCATGGCCAGTGCGATGCCGGTATTGCCCGAGGTCGGCTCCACGATGACGGAATTGGGCCCGATGAGCCCTGCCTTCTCGGCAGCGTCGATCATGGCGACGCCAATACGGTCTTTCACGCTGTGGCCGGGGTTGAAGTATTCGAGCTTGGCAACGATGCGCCCGGGCGAATCCGGCGCCAGCTTACGGATGGCGACGAGCGGCGTATTGCCGATCAGGGCCGTCACGTCATTCGCGATCTTCATGAAAATTCTCTCCAAGCAATCTGTGGCAACAGCTTACACCGCCTGGAGTTTTCTCAAAACTAGGGCTGAATTTTCTCTTTTCCAGCGCGCCCGGACGGCGACTTTCTCTCAGATCGTCCAGTCAAAGGAATCATAGGCGAGGCTGGCCAGAACTTCGTCCATCCCGCCGAGCGAGGGCGCCACTCCCATCATGCGCACGAGCTTGGCCGGCACACCCGCGACAACCGCATTGGGCGGCACCGCGCGCAGCACGACGGAGCCGGCCGCGATGCGGGCATTCTCGCCAATCTCGATATTGCCGAGCACCTTGGCCCCCGCCCCGATCATCACGCCGTGACGGATCTTGGGGTGACGGTCCCCCGCATCCTTGCCGGTGCCGCCGAGCGTCACATCCTGCAGGAGGGAGACATTGTCCTCGACCACCGCCGTCTCGCCCACCACGAGTCCGGTCGCGTGGTCGAGCAGAATACCCTGGCCGAAGGTCGCCGCCGGGTGGATGTCAGTCTGGAAGACCTCGGAGGAACGGCTCTGCAGGTAGAGCGCGAAATCACGTTCGCCATTGTGCCACAGCCAATGCGTCACGCGCTGCGCCTGGATGGCATGGAATCCCTTGAAGTAGAGGAAGGGTTCGATGAGGCGCTCGCAAGCCGGGTCACGCTCGAACACCGCCTCGATATCCGCCTTGAAGGCACAGCCGATCAAGGGATCGGCCGAAAGCGCCCGGTGGAAGGCCTGGACGATGAGTGGCAGCGAGACGACGTCGTTCTTCAGTCTGGATGAGACCCGATGGCAGACAGCCGCCTCGAAGGAGGGCTGGTTGATGATCGATTCGAAAAAGAGCGTCGCCAGTGCCGGGGCCTTTGCATAGGCCTCCTCCGCCTCGCGCCTCAAGCGCTGCCAGAGTGGGTCGGTCGGGTGGCCTTCCTTGGTGCGCGGCACCAGAGCAAGGCTGCTGTTGGTCGCGCGGGTCAAGGCGGTCCTCCGTCTCTACCGGGGTCAAGGCCCAGCTTTGGGGAACTATAGGCGATCCTGGCGCCAGAGCCATGCAAGCTGGCGCATGCCGCCCCGGCTTCCATCGGGGATACAAAACCCTGCGGTCATCACTCGACGGTGAGAAAGGACCTACTATGGTATTGATATGAAGCTCATCAGCTGGAATCTGCTGCACCGGGAAGGTGCCGCACTGTCCGAGGTCGCCAAGCTCATCGAGCAGGAGCGGCCGGACGCCCTGCTGATGCAGGAGGTCACTCCCGTCTTTGAGAATCTGCCGCAGTTCGTCGGCGGCAGCTACAGTCGCACGCCGCTGCCCGGGCGCCGCCATGGCCTCGCTATCTGGACACCCGCCCCGCCGCCGCGGCCACCCGCTATTTTCGCGCTCCCCGCCGGCGCGGTGGTGAAACGCATCTGCCAGATCGTCGATCTCGGCCCCTTCTCGGCGGCCAATGTTCACCTGTCGCACTCACAACTGCTGAACCGCCGCCAGTTGCGCCACGTGGCGCTGCATCTCCCGGCCCACGCCGCCGTGCTCGGGGACTACAATCTCGTGGGGCCGGTGCTTCTGCCGGGGTTCCGCGACGCCGGGCCGCGTCAGCCGACGCACCGGATGAGCGACTTCCTGCCCCTCCGGCTCGACCGCTGCCTCATCCGCGGCCTCGCCTGCCTTGAAACCCGGGTTCTGGAGCGTGCCGGCTCCGATCATCATCCGATCCTGGTACGGCTGGAGCCGGCGCCCGCGGTGGAGCGGCGGACGCTCCACCCGATCATCGCGCGCTACGCCGACCTAGCGCGCGAGAACGCGCGGCGCCTCCGGCGACCATGAGGCCCAGGCCGGCATCGACAGCGTCAGTCCGCCGGCGCTATCGCTCGGCAGATCGGCCCAGAGCTCACCCTCGCCCCCGTCCGCAAGGGCGAGTTTGACGCGGGTGAGCGAGCCGAAGAAGGTCAGCTCGTCGATCGTAACCGGCACGGCGCCGGCTGGCTGCGGCTCGCTTCGTGCGGTCAGTGTCACATGTTCGGGTCGGAGGAACAGCTCGACCTCCGTGCCCGAGGCGAGACCGCCAGCCGCATGGGCGGCGAGATAGGCGGCACCGACCCGCACGCCCGGCCCTTCGGCACGACCGGCGAGAACGCCGCCTGCGCCGATGAAGCGAGCCACGAAAGCATCCGCCGGCGTGCGATAGATCTCGGCCGGTGGCGCCATCTGCAGCACATGCCCTTCGCTCATCACCGCCACGCGATCGGAGATGGAGAGCGCTTCCTCCTGGTCATGCGTCACGAAAACGGTGGTGACGCCAGTCTCCTGCTGGATGCGCCGGATTTCGGACCGCAGCTGGGTGCGGACTTTGGCGTCCAGCGCCGAGAGCGGCTCATCGAGCAGCAGGATATCCGGCTTCACGGCCAGCGCACGGGCGAGAGCGACGCGTTGCTGCTGGCCGCCCGACATCTGGTGCGGGAATTTGTGGACATGAGCGGCGAGCCCGACCATAGCGAGCAGCCGCTCGGCCTCGGCGATCTGCGATTTCCCGTCACCCAGGCCGCGCACACGCGGCCCGAAGCGCACGTTCTGCAGCGCCGTCATGTTGGGAAACAGGCTGTAGGCCTGGAAGACCATGCCCATGCGCCGTTTGTTTGGCGGCAGATGGGTCACGTCCTGGCCGTTCAGCAGAACCTGCCCCTCATCCGGCGTTTCGAAGCCGGCCAGAATACGAAGGAGCGTCGTCTTGCCGCAGCCGGAGGGGCCGAGCAGGCAGAGAAGTTCGCCATGGGCGAGCTCCATGTTGATACGGTTCAAGACCGTACGCGGGCCATAGACCTTGCGGATGCCGGTCAGGGTCACGCCGGACATGCTGATATGCGCCGAGTGATCCATCAATGCGCGCCTCCGACTGTGGCCGCGTTCTTGCGGCCGGTTAGCAACACGCCGAGCATCAAAAGCCAGGTCAGCAGGAAGGCGAAGAGCGAAAGCGCGGCCGCTTCGGTGATCGCATTCTGGCCGGTGTCATTGATGAAGACCGCAAAGGTGTGGAACAGCAGCACGCTCGCAAAGGTGAATTCGCCAATGACCGTCGTCAGGATCAGCAGCACGGCACCAATGAGAGCGGTGCGCAAGTTCGGCAGCAGCAGGTAGAAGATGATTTCTCCCCAGCCAGCGCCGAGCGACTGGCCGGCTTCCGTCAACGTTTGCACGTCAAGCGTTGTCAGCCCAACCTCGAGCGAACGGTAGGCATAGGGAAGTGCCAGGAAGAAATACGGAATGACGAGGTAGTTCGGTGTGCTGATGAGCCAGGAGGGACCGGTGTAGAGCGTAGTCAATCCGTCGATCAGCGCGATGGCGGGAATGACGAAGGGCAGGTTGGAAATGAACTCGAACAGCGGCTTCAGCTTCGGCGCCTTGAGATGAACAAAGATCATCGCCGGCACCAGGAGGGCGAAGCTCAAAATAATGGTCTCGATGGCGAGCCGCACGGAAAGGAACAGGCTTGTCCAGAAACCGGGCGTGCTCAGCATCGCGATATAGGCCGAAAACCCGTATCGGTTGCCGCCTTCCCAGAAGCTGAAGATGCCAGTCATGATCAGCGGAACCAGGAAGTAGGCCGCGGCGAGCGCAATCACCACCCAATTGAAGGCGCTCAGCCGGGTGCGGGCTCCATGGGCCGGGCGCGGACGCGGTGCTGGCGCATTCGCAGCAAGCTTGGCTTCCGGCTCGGCGGCGGCGGCAATGGTCGCGCTCATGCCCTGTTTCCTCCGCTCAGCGACGCCAGCGCGCTGAGTAGCGCGAGACGATGCTGTAGATGGCGAGCACCACGGTCATGACGAGGATCATGCCGGTTGACAGTGCGGCACCCACCTGCGGATCGGACATGACATTGCCGGAGAGCACATTGCTGATGTCGATGGTCACGAGCGCGATGTTGCCGTCTGTCAGCGCATAGGGGGTCGCATAGGCCGAAAAGGCGCTGCCGAAGAGCAGCAGGAAACCGCCGAGCAGCGAAGGGGTAAGGATCGGCAGGCCAACCAGGCGCCAGTATTGCCAGCTCGTCGCCCCGAGTCCCTCTGAGGCTTCGCGCCATTGCAAGCGCAAGCCCTGGATCGCCGGCGTGATGATGATGAGCATCAGCGGAATCTGGAAATAGGCAAAGGTGACCGTCATGCCGGTGAGCGAATAGAGCGAAAAGCCCATGGCGTAGATGTCGACGCCGATGTGCTTCAGCATGATCGTTACGAAGCCGAGGCTGCCGAGCGTGCTGATGAAGGCGAAGGCGAGCGGGACCCCGGCGAAATTGGCGGCGACCGCCGCAAAGCTCGTGATGATGGAGCGCAGCCATGCGGGAGCCCCGGGCTGCAGGCTCGTATACGCGATGAAGAAGCCACCGATGAGACCAGTGAAGGCGGAAGCGAGCCCCAGGATGATCGAATTCTGGAAGGCGATGCGATACTGATAGTCCCAGAGGCCGGTCAAATAGGACAGCGTGAAGCCGTGGTCGCCCGTGAAGGTTTTCACAACCAGAACAAGGGTCGGGGCGATCAGGAAGGCGAGGACGAAGACTAGAAACAGAACGACGAAGAACCAGGGGATGGCACGGCCGACCAGCGCGCCGAAACCGCCCGAGCCCGCGCTGCGGGGGGCGCTGGCTCCCCCGAAGGTCGTGGGTGCGGAAGATGCGGTTTGGCCTGTCTGGCTCACGGTACCCCTGGTCCTTTCGTTATTCCTCGGCAGACGGCTCAGATATGAACCAGCTTCGGCCAAAGCTCGGCGAGCGTCTTCTGCGCCTTGGCGACCTGTTCCTGGGTCGCGAACTTGACCTGGGAATAAGGGCCGGCCGGCGGCAGCTTGGCGGCGAGATCAGCCGGGATCAGGTTGCGCTTGGCAAGGTCAGCGTACCGTGCCGGATGGGCATACCCTGCCAGGAAGAGAAGCTGGCCTTCGTCGGAATAGAGCCATTCTTGCCACAGCTTGGCAGCGTTCGGATGCGGGGCGTCCGCTGGGATCGCCTGGCAGTAGAAGCTACCATAGGGCTGGCTGCCTTCCGGCACTACAACCTCAATGGTCGCCTTGCCGACGGCCGCATCGCGATAGCCGAGCGAGAGATAGTCCCAATTGATGACGATCGGCGCCTGGCCGCTGACGAGCAGCGCGGGCCCGGTGGCGGCCGCCGGGTTCAGGTTGCCGAGCTTAGCGAGCTCCGCGAAATAATGCACGCCGGGGGCAATATCGTCATAGGAGCCGCCACTGCCGAGGGAGGCTGCGAAGACGGCGGCAAAAGCAGCGCCGGCGCCGAGCGGGCTGCCATTGAGCGCGATCATGCCCTTGTAGGCGGGCTTCTTGAGATCGGCCCAGCTCCGCGGCGCAGTTTTCACAACATTGGTGTTGCTCGCGATGGAAACGACGCCGAAATAATCGGCAACCCACAGCCCGCTCGGATCTTTCATGCCGTCCGGAATGCTGTCCCAGGTCGCGACCTTGTAGGGGGAGAAGAGGTTCTGCTTGACGCCGATCGAGGCGAAGGACGGCCCGATGTCGAGCGCGTCAGGCGCGCGATTTTGGCCCTTCAGGCTGCGAACGGCCTGAAGTTCCTGCGCGGAGGAACCGTCCGGGTTCGCATCGTCAATGGCGATGCCGTATTTCGCGGTGAACTTGTCCATGAGCGCGCCGTAGTTGGCCCAGTCGCGCGGAAGCGTGATGACGTTCAGCTTGCCTTCCTTCTTGGCCGCGGCGATCAGCGCGTCCATGCTCTCGGCAGCGCGGGCTGGGCGCAGGCCCGGCAGGGAGGCGACGGTCGCCCCCACAAGGCCGGCCAAACCCAGCTTCGCATAGTGACGTCGGCCGAAAAGCAGTTTGTCGTTCGGCATGAGTGAAGCTCCTGATTCGAGGTCAAGAAAGAGAGCAGCGCGGAACTGGCTTGGTCACAGAAATCTGCCTCGCACAGAAATGGCGAGGTGCAGCATTGCAGGTGGGAGGCCGATACAGCCGGACGGCTCCGTCGACAACGCTCCTTTCATGACAGTTAGGAGACGAGTCACGAAACCGTGTCACCTTCAAGACAGCATTGATGCGGCCGATTGAACATAACCGCCAGTGGCGCCAGCCCGATGCGACGGTGGGAGGCACCCCGCTTTTGATGTTCTTCTTTTGTTCTTGACTGACCTTCCCCTTTCCGAGATGCTGTGATCTCCGAAAGGGGGCTGCATGAAACCGACCGATACCCTTTTGGCGGAGCGCCGATCCAGCCCCGCGACCGCCGTGCCGAAGCCCATTGGCCTCGGCACCGGCAAACGCAGCGGGCGGGCGTCACGCAAGGAAACCGCTCCGGACACGGGCATCGCGGCAGATGCCGAGGCTGGTGCCGAGGCTGTGTCCATGCCCTCCCTCGCGCGCTCGGGCCGCGGCGCGACGCTCAACCCGGCTGTCCGATTCGAAACATCGGAAACCGTGCTGACGGATGACGGCTGGGGCACGCTCGATGCCGAGTTCTCGGACCTGCCGGCGCTGGAAACCGTGCTCATCCGAGACCACAGCCGTACGGCGATCGCACGTAACAATAGTCCCGATGTCGGCTTCGACCGCTCCATCAACCCCTATCGCGGTTGCGAGCACGGTTGCGTCTATTGCTTCGCGCGGCCGAGCCACGCCTATCTCGGCTATTCGCCGGGCCTCGACTTCGAAACTAAGCTGCTCTTCAAACCCGAGGTCGCGAGCCTGCTGGAGAAGGAGCTGCGCCGCCCCTCCTACCGGCCGAAGCCGATTACCCTCGGCGCCAATACCGACCCCTACCAGCCGGTGGAGCGGCGGCTGCGGCTGACCCGCCAGGTGCTCGAAGTGCTGCTCCGCTTCCGCCATCCCGTCAGCATCGTCACCAAATCGGCGAATGTGCTGGGCGACATCGACCTGCTGCGGCAATTCGCGGAACTCGGCCTCGTCCACGTCTTCCTTTCGGTGACAACGCTCGACCCGGCGCTCGCCCGGATCATGGAGCCACGCGCGTCCACGCCGACACTCCGGCTGCAGGCGCTCGCGGCACTCGCCAAGGCCGGCGTGCCGGCCGGCGTGCTCGCCGCCCCCATGATCCCGGGGGTGAACGACACCGAGCTTGAAGCCATCCTCGCGGCCTCCGCTCAACACGGCGCGCTGCGGGCGGGCTATGTCATGCTGCGCCTACCGCTCGAACTCAGGGAAATCTTCGAGTCCTGGTTGCGGACGCATATGCCCGACCGGGCGGACCGTGTGTTGAAACTCATCCGGGAGGTGCGCGGTGGCGCACTGAACGACGCAACCTTCGGCCAGCGCTTTGTGGGAACTGGCCCTTATGCCGATCTTCTCGCCCAGCGCTTCGCCCGTGCCGCGCGGCAACACAATCTCGCAGAGCGGATGGCACCACTCGACACCAGCCTCTTCCTTGTGCCGGAAGCGAAGCATGACACGCGGGCACAGATGCAAATGACGCTATTTTAACCGCCGCCCTCCGTCTCAGGCAGGATCGCGAGGCCGCGTTTTCGATAGGGTTCCAGAAGCTCGGCCGGGATATCGGGCTCGACCACCAGGGCATCGACCGCCGTCAGCGGCAGCACCCGGAAGGACGAGGCCGCGCCAAGCTTCTCACGCGAGGCGAGGACGACCGTTTCGGCCGCCTGGCGGCTCAGCATGCGCTTGATCACCGCCTCCTCCGCATTTCCGGTGGTGAGCCCCATCTCCGGATGAATGCCGGTCACGCCCAAGAAGAAGATATCGGCATGCAGGCCCGCCATGTATTCCGCGGCAGCCGCCCCCATCGCGACCATGGAATGCTTGAACAGCCGGCCGCCGATGATTTCGACGTCGATCCTGTCATGTTCGGCAAGTTCCACCGCGACCGAGGGGCTGTGGGTGACGACAGTCGCCGCCAGGTCACGCGGCAACAGGCGCGCCATCTGCACGGCCGTCGTACCGCCGTCGATGATGACGACCTGACCGGGCCGGACGAGGCGCGCAGCCGCCAAGGCCACCGCCGCCTTCGAGCTGGGTGCAACGGCCCAACGGTCCGCGATCGTGACCGTTGCCGGGGAGGCCGGCAGCGCGCCGCCATGGACCCGCTGCAACAGACCCTCGGCCGCCAACTCCCGCAGGTCACGTCGCAGCGTGTCCTCGGATAGGCCGAGTTCGTGCGCCGTATCCTTGGCCACGACCCGACCGTCGCGGCGCAACCGCTCAAGGATGAAGGTCTTGCGTTCAGAGGTCAGCATACGATCCCTCTACACGAAATTTCTTGACTATGCACGATTATGCACGAATGCTCCCGAACACCGGAATGCGAGGGGCGCGAAATCATGAGTTTGCATGAAAGGCTGCAGATCCACGAAGTCCGCACGCTGGCGGAAGACTGGTCAGTACTCAGGAAAACCCGCCTCAGCTTTCGCCGCAGTGACGGCACTTGGCAGGAGCAATGGCGGGAAACCTATGACCGTGGCGACGGCGCGACGATTCTGCTCTACAACCGCGCGCGCCGCACCGTCCTCCTCACCCAGCAGTTTCGCTATTCGGCCTATGTGAATGGCCATGACGATCTCATGATCGAAGCACCTGCCGGTCTGCTCGACCGGGCCGCGCCGGAAGTGCGTATCCGCGCCGAAGTCGCGGAGGAAGCGGGGGTCCGAGTAGGGCAGGTCGAGCCTCTCTTCGATGTCTTCATGAGCCCGGGTTCCGTGACCGAGCGGCTCCATTTCTTCATCGGCCCCTATGAGCCGCAGGACAGGATCGGGCCCGGCGGGGGCTGCGCGGAGGAGGGCGAGGATATCGGCGTGATCGAGATGACGATCGACGCGGCGCTCGACGCAGTCCAGACTGGCCGGATCCGCGACGGCAAGACGATCATTCTCCTGCAGCATGCCGCCCTTCACATCTTCGCGTGAGCCGTGCCACTCCTGCTGCATCTACCGGCCGGTTTGGCCAGTACAGGGGTTTGACCGCCCAAGCTGAGAGACCGCGTGAAACGCCCGAACCCTTCCGAGCTGCCGCCCGTCATCCTCTGGTTCCGGCGCGATTTGCGTCTCGCGGATCAGGAGGCAGTCGCCGTCGCTGCCGAAAGCGGGGCGCCCGTCATCCCGGTCTTCGTCTTGGATGAGGGTGGCGGCTCTTCCGCGCGTCCCCTCGGCGGTGCCAGCCGCTGGTGGCTGCATCACAGCCTGAACAACCTGGCCAGCGCGCTGGGACAGCTCGGCAGCGGCCTCGTTCTGCGGCGCGGCCCGGCGGCCGAAATCCTGCCTGCCTTGGCCCGTGAGACGGGCGCCTCCGCAATCCATACCGGCTTCATGCCCGATCCGTCGGAACGGGCGGCGGATCGGGCCGTGACAGAGACACTCGGCGACGGCGGTTGCCGCCTGCACCGCCATCGCACCACCCTGCTGCACGATCCGCACCGGCTGAAAACCCAGACGGGCAAGCCTTACGGCGTCTTCACCCCCTTCTCTAAAACCTTCGAGCGGGAGGTGCATGTTCGCCCCCCGGCCCCTACCCCTGGCAGGTTGCCAGGCGCGGAGCTGCCGCCGTCGGAGAGGCTCGACGACTGGGGGCTTCTGCCCGCGATCCCGTGGGACGCGGACATGGCCCAGGAATGGACGCCCGGCGAGGGAGGCGCCGCCGCACGGCTCGATCGCTTCGTGGAGGAAGCAGCCGCGCACTACGCCACGGATCGGGATTTCATGGCCCGGCCCGGCACCTCCATGCTTTCCCCCCATCTGCATTGGGGCGAGATCTCGCCTTGGCAGGTGTGGGACGCGCTCGACCGGGCAGAGGGCCCAGGCGGCGTCGCGGCCTATCGGCGGGAACTGATCTGGCGGGAATTCGCGGCGCATCTCCTCTGGCATCATCCCGACCTCGTGCAAAACCCGCTGCGCGAGGAATTTCAAGATTTCCCCTGGCGAGAGGACAAGCGGGGGCTTCGCGCCTGGCAGCGCGGACAGACCGGCATCCCGGTCGTGGACGCCGCCATGCGCGAGCTCTGGGCGATCGGCTGGATGCACAACCGCGCGCGAATGATCGCGGCCTCCTTCCTCGTCAAGCATCTGCTGATCCCATGGCACGCGGGTGAAGCCTGGTTCTGGGACACGCTCGTCGATGCCGATCTCGCGAACAACTGCGTGAACTGGCAATGGGTCGCGGGTTGCGGCGCGGATGCCGCGCCCTTCTTCCGCATTTTCAATCCCGTTTTGCAGTCGAAAAAGTTCGACCCGGATGGCCGTTACATCCGCCGCTGGGTGCCCGAACTCGCGCGCCTGCCGGATGCGCATCTGCATGCCCCCTGGGCTGCCCCGGACGACGTGCTGCGGGAGGCTCGGATCAGCCTCGGCCGCACCTATCCGAAGCCGATCGTGGATCTCGCCGAAGGGCGCGCACGGGCGCTCGCCGCACTCGACACGGTGACAGCGAGGCAACGCTAGGATGGACCCGGGTGCGGCCGCTCCCCCCGTCCCGCTGACCGAATGGGCCGGCCTGGCTCTGGCGCTTCTCAGCTGGATCGTCCTGGCCCTGGCCCGGCGGCGATTGGGACCCGGCCGCCGGCGAGCGCTCCTGCTGGGCTTGCTCGGCCTGCTCGCCTGCCTCCTGACGACGGCCGTCCTTGGCGCTCTGCTCACGACGCATGCCTTGGCGCTCGCCGAACTCACGAACCAAAGCTGGTTCATCCTGCCGATGACCGCAATCGCAATCCTGGCCTATCTCGCCAAGCAGCGCTTCGGCCTGGCCTACGGCCTCATCGAAATCACCGTCGCTCTGCTCACCTTCTGGTTTTCGATCAAAGCCCATAACGACAGCCTGCTGCTGAAGGGCATTGGCCTTTCGGGTGGACTGTACATTTTCGTGCGCGGCTGCGAGACCATCCGCAACGGCCTGAGGCGGCGCTAGCGGCCGCCCGCTTGCAACTGCCCCTGCCAAACCCATCTGATCGTCACAACAGCCTTGAGGGTGATCGCCATGAAGCGCCATAACCTGTCCGACGCCGCCCGGGACGCGGCCAGCCGCATTCAGGATGCTGTCGGCACCTTCGCCGGCGAAGCGCAGGACGAGGCGGCCCGCCGCTATCGCGGCGCCCGCGGCCAAGCCGAGGTCTATGTGGACGACGCCGCCGAGCGCATTCGCGAGCAGCCGCTGATGGCGGCCCTCGCAATCCTGGCCATCGGCTACATTCTTGGCCGCCTGCGCGTTATCTGACGGCGAGAGGCCAGGCGAGGACGGCCGGGATAGACCACCGGCATGAGTCTCAATCGGACATCGGGGGAAGCCTGGGGTGCGGGCTCCGGGCTTTTTCGCCTTCGTCTCGCGCTCGAATTTGCGGCCATCTATATCTGCGGGCCGCTCGCCATTCTCGCTGTCCATCGCGGCGGGATACTGTTCCTGATCCTCTGGCTCGGCGCGCTGATCGCCTGGGTCGGGACCCGGGCCCGCTCTCCCCTGCCCCGCCCGGCTTTTCGCCGGGAGCTTGGCGGCATCGCGCTCCGCTTCGCGATCCTTGCCCCGCTCATCACCCTCGCAACATGGCTTGCCTTCCCGGAGCTATTCCTCAGCCTGCCGCGAAACCGCCCGCTATTTTGGGCGCTGATCATGGTGCTCTACCCGCTGCTGTCAGTCTGGCCGCAGGAAATGCTTTACCGCTCGCTGCTGTTTCATCGCTATCGCGCGCTGTTCCGCAGCGATATCGCAGTGATCCTGGCGAGTGCGGCCGCGTTCGGCTTCGCCCATGTCATCTTTCTCAACTGGATCGCGGTCGCCATGACGGCTGCGGGCGGCCTTCTCTTTGCACGTGACTATGCCCGCCACCGCTCTCTGCCGCTCACCTGCATCGAGCACAGCCTTTATGGCTGCCTCGTTTTCACCGTGGGCCTCGGCCGCTTCTTCTACACCGGTGCCGCCTGGCATCATTGATTGACGGCGCGCGCCCCGCCAGCCCCGCGCACCGCAAAGGTCTCGATCAGATTTCCTCGACCGCCGAAATGCCCGGCATCACTTTCAAGGCCGCGGCCAGACGCGGCGAGACGTTGAAGCGCCCGGGCAGCCGGATTTCAGCCTCCCGCGCCGCATCCAGACGGGGGCAGAGAATGACCTCGCCCCGCCCCGGCCCCTCCTGCGTCAGCAGCGTGCGGATATGACCCACCGCCCGGGTCTCCGACAGCCAGACCCGCAGGCCGACGCCCGCACTCGCCGCCGCCTTCTCCAGTGATGCCACGTCCTGCGCCGTGATGCGCAGCGCGTCTCCGTCGAGCCGAAGGTCCACCGACACGAGCAGCGCCATGCCTTCCTTGAGGAATTCCTGAGAGCGTGACAGCACTTCGCTGAACAGCGTCACCTCGAAACTGCCGCCGCCATCGGAAAGCCGCAGCCAGGCCATGCGCCCGCCGGTCTTGGTTGGCCGCACTTTGGGTGATCCGACAACGATCCCGGCGACCTTGACGCGCCCGACACCGCTTTCCGCCGCAATCTGCAGCCGTGTGCTGGTGGTCACGCCCAGGCGCTTCAGCGTCGATCCAAAACTGTCGAGCGGGTGGCTGGTGAGATGGAAACCGATCGCCTCCGCCTCGAAGCCCAGCCGGTCCAGCATCGGCCATTCCAGGAGATCCGGAAGGCGCAGCGCCTCGGGCTTGGCATCCGCCCCGCCAAAGAGGCCGATCTGGCCGCTCCCACGATCCTCCGCCGTCGCCTGCGCGCGTTTGAGCAGGGTTTCAGCACCCGCGAAAATGCGCGCGCGGTTGCCGTCCAACTGATCGAAGGCGCCGGCTTTGATGAGGTTTTCAAGCTGCATCTTGTTGAGCAGCCTGGGGTCGACCCGTTCGGCGAAATCGGCCAGCCCCTCGAAACGCCGGCTGCCGCGCGCGCTGACAACCGCCTCCATCGCCGCCTGGCCGACGCGCTTCACCGCAGCAAGGGCATAGCGGATGGCGAGCTTGCCATCCGGCAACCGCTCTACCTTGAAGTCGGCGTCCGACAGGTTGATGTCGGGCGGCAGGATGGCAATGCCCATGCGGTTCGCTTCCTGACGGAAGGCTGCCAACTTGTCCGTATTGCTGATGGCAAGGCTCATGCAGGCCGCGATGAAGGGCACCGGGTGGTTGGCCTTCATCCAGGCGGTCTGGTAGGCGACCAGGGCGTAGGCTGCCGCATGAGATTTGTTGAAGCCGTAATCGGCGAACTTCGCCATGAGGTCGAAGATCTCACCGGCCTTTTCGGCGGCGATCCCCCGCCCCGTCGCGCCATCTGTGAAGATTTGGCGCTGCGTCTCCATCTCAGCACGGATCTTCTTACCCATGGCGCGGCGCAGAAGATCGGCGGCCCCCAGACTGTAGCCGCCCAACTTCTGGGCGATCTGCATGACCTGCTCCTGATAGACCATGATGCCATAGGTCTCGGAGAGGACGTCGTGGATGTCGGGATGCGGCGGCTCCCAGGCCTCACCATGCTTGCGCTGGCAATAGGCCGGGATATTCGCCATCGGGCCCGGCCGGTAGAGCGCGACCGCCGCGATCAGATCCTCGAAGCGGTCGGGGCGCATCTGGCGGAGCACGTCCCGCATGCCCTGACTTTCGAACTGGAACACCCCGCCGGCATCGCCCTTCTGCAGCATTTCGTAGGTTGGCGCATCATCCAACGGCAGCGTGTCGATATCGACCGTGATGCCGAGCCCCTCGAGGAAATTCACGGCCCGGCGGATGATGGTAAGCGTGGTCAGGCCGAGGAAGTCGAACTTCACCAGCCCCGCCTGCTCGACATGCTTCATCGAATATTGCGTGACGAGAAAATCCGAGCGTGGGTCCTTGTAGAGCGGCACAAGCTCCGTCAGCGGCCGGTCGCCGATCACCACGCCTGCCGCATGGGTGCTGGCATGGCGGTAGAGACCTTCGAGCTGCAGCGCGATTTCAATGAGACGGCGCACCGACTCGTCCTCGTCGCGCATCTGCTGCAACTTCGGCTCACCGTCGACCGCCTCCTTCAGCGTCACCGGCTTGGCTGGATTGTTGGGGATAAGCTCGGCCACACGGTTCACCTGCCCGAAGGGCAGGCCGAGCACACGGCCGACGTCGCGCACTGCGGCACGGGCCTGCAGCTTACCGTAGGTGATGATCTGCGCTACGCGGTCCGCGCCATATTCCTGGCGCACGTAGGAAATGACCTCGTCGCGCCGATCCTGGCAGAAGTCGATGTCGAAGTCGGGCATCGAGACGCGCTCGGGGTTGAGGAAGCGCTCGAAGAGCAGGCTGAACCGCAAGGGGTCGAGCGCGGTGATGGACAGCGCATAGGCGACGAGCGAGCCCGCACCGGAACCGCGCCCCGGCCCCACCGGAATGTCCCGCGCCTTGGCCCACTGAATGAAGTCGGCCACGATCATGAAATAGCCGGGAAAGCCCATGCGGGCGATGACGTCGAGTTCGAATTCCAGACGGTCCGTGTAAGTCTTCGTCGTCTCGTCATCGGCCTTCATGCGGATGAGATGGCGCGCCAGGCCATCGCGGGCCATCTGGCGCACGGTCTGCTCCTCCGTCATGCCCGCCGTCACCTTGGGGCAGACGGGCAGAAGCGGCTTGCGGGTTTCGGCCATGACGGCGCAACGCCGCGCGATAGCCAGCGTATTGTCACAGGCCTCCGGCAGATCGGCGAAAAGCTCGCGCATGACGGCGGCCGGCTTGAACCAATGTTCCGGCGTCACCCGGCGGCGCTCGACCTCCGACAGCACGCGGCCCTCGGCAATGCAAAGCAGCGCGTCATGCGCCTCATGCATTGCCCGGCTGGCGAAGTAGCAGTCATTGGCGGCGACGATCGGCAGCCCGCCCTCGTCGGCGAGCATCAGAAGCCCCGGCTCGACCGCGCGCTGGATGGCAAGCCCATGGCGGTGCAGTTCCACCGCGACACGACCCGGAAAGGCCTCGGCGAAACGGGCCAGGAGATGGGCCGCTTCCGCCTTCTGGCCCTCGGCGAGCAGCCGGTTGATGGGGCCGAACGTGCCGCCGGTGAGCAGGATGAGCCCTTCGGAGAGTTCGGCCAGGCGCGCGAAACTCACCTGCGGGCGCAGGCCCGAGTCGCTTTCAAGGTAGGTGGCGGAGCTCAAACGCTGGAGATTGGCGAAGCCCAGCGCATCCTGCGCCAGCACGACGATGGGATCAGGGGCCAGGCGCGGCTGGTCGGCGCGGCTGAGGCCGATCTGGCAGCCGAGGATGGGTTGCACACCCTTGTTGGTCGCGGATTGGCTGAATTCCAGCGCGCCGAACATGTTGGAACTGTCCGTCAGCGCAACGGCCGGCATGCCGTCTGCGGCCGCGAGCGCGGTCAGCTTGTCCACCTTGATCGCCCCTTCGCTGAGCGAATAGGCGGAATGGGTGTGGAGGTGGACGAAGCTCTTTTCCAGCATGCCCTCTTATAGACCCTCCCGCCCGTGAATGCAGCGGGTGGGAAAACTTTTGCCGCGCACCGCGAATGGGAGTCGCCCGGAACCAGGGGTCACCTTCGTCCCACGCCTGACATCTTTTCGGAGGGAAAGATGAGTCTGAGCAGTACCAGTCTGCCGCCGAGCGTTACAGCGGCCGAGGCGGCCCCGAGACCCGCCGCAAACTTGGCTGCGGCAGCCTTGCAGACACAGCCCGAACCCGCGCCGCAGCCGCCCACCCCGGTGGGGGCGGCAACAGATCCGCCCGCGCAGATGGTGGTGGCCCAGACGGTCACGGAAATTTCCCCGCCCGGCTTCACCCAGACGGTGACAACTCATGCCAATGGCATTGTCACCACGGTCATCACCAACGAGGTCGGTTCCGTCGTGCAGAGCACGACCTCCCATACCGCCAGCGTGGGCACTGCAGCCGGGGTTGCGGCCACGACCGTCGACACCTGGGCCTGACGTCGATCGGACCGGGGCTCAGGGCAGGCCGACGAGCCGACCGGCTTGCAGCGTCACCCGCCGGTCCATCCGGGCGGCGAGTTCGGGATTATGCGTGGCGATCAGCGCGGCCAGCCCCTGGCCGCGCACGGCCCCTATCAGCTCGTCGAAGACGATGTTGGCGGTCGCGGCATCCAGATTGCCGGTCGGCTCATCCGCTAGCAGAAGGCCGGGCCTGTTGGCGAGCGCGCGGGCGATCGCGACACGCTGTTGCTCGCCGCCCGAAAGCTTGCCGGGCAGATGTTTCAGACGATGACCGAGGCCGAAAGAGCCGAGCAGCTGGGTCGCCCGCTCCTCCGCCGGGCGGCGCGCGACGCCAGCAATCATCTGCGGCAGGACCACGTTCTCGAGCGCCGAGAATTCCGCGAGCAGGTGGTGGAACTGATAGACAAAGCCGACCCGATCCCGCCGGATCGCCGTCCGCGCGGAATCGGAGAGCGAGCCCGCATCCCGTCCGTCCATCATCACGCGGCCGCCATCCGGCCGGTCGAGCAGGCCCGCCAGATGCAGCAGCGTCGACTTGCCGGAACCGGAGGGTGCCACCAGCGCCACGATCTCCCCGCCGCGGAGCGTGAGGTCGATCGCGGTCAACACATCCAGGGTGCCGGCATCGGTGCGGTAGGAGCGGCGTACCGCCTCCATGACCAAGGGCTCGTTCATGACCCCGTTACTCATGACGCAGCGCCTCCACCGGATCGGTCCGGGCCGCGCGCCAGGAGGGATAGAGGGTCGCGAGCAGCGACAGCACGAGGGACATGACGATCACAGTCGTGACCTCGCTCCAGTCCAGCACGGCCGGCAGCTGCTCGAGGAAATAGACCGTGGGATCGAAGAGCGTGGTGCCGGTGATGCGCTCCAACGCCTGCCGGATACTCTCGATATTGGCGCAGAAAACGACGCCGAGGACGAAGCCGATCGCCGTTCCCGTGACACCGATGGAAGCACCGGCCATGAGGAAGATGCGCATGATGGCGCCGCGCGTGGCGCCGAGCGTGCGAAGCACCGCGATGTCCCGCGTCTTGTCCTTGACCATCATGATCATCGACGAAATGACGTTGAAGGCGGCGACGATGATAATGAGGGTCAGGATGAGGAACATGACGTTCCGCTCCACCGTGACAGCCGCGAAGAAGCTGTCGTTCGACTGCTGCCAGTCGATGACGGTAATCGGCTTGCCGGGGAGCGCCTGGCGGATGGCGCGGCTTACCCGGCCGACATCATCATGCTTGCGGACCGAAACCTCGATCTGCGTTGCCTTCCCCGGCGCATCGAAAAAAGTCTGCGCGGCGTCGATGGGCATGAAGACGAAGGTCGAATCGTATTCCTGCATACCGACGTTGAAGATGCCCACGACCTTGTAGGCGCGGATACGCGGAATGGTGCCGATCGCCGTTGCATGTCCCTGGGGAGAGACGAAGGTGATGTTGGCGCCGACGGTCAGCCCCAGCTGCCGGGCAAGGCCGGAACCGACGATGACCGCATTGTCCCCCTGCATCGCGTCGATCGACCCCGCCAGCATATGGCTGGAGACCGAGGTCTGCGCTTCGAGGTCCTTCTGGCTGATGCCGCGCACGACGCCACCCGTGGCGCCACCCTGGGCCCCGGTCAGCAGCACCTCGTTCTGGAAGACGGGTGCGGCCGAGAGAACATCGGGCAGGCCGCGGATGGTACCGGCCATCGCGTCATAGTCCGTGATCTGCGTACCGCCCGCGCCATAGACGCCGAGATCGCCGTTGAGCCCGAGGATGCGGGACAGCAGGTCCTGCCGAAAGCCATTCATCACGCTCATGACAATGATCAGCGTCGCGACCCCGAGGGCAATGCCGATCAGTGAAAAGATTGCGATGACCGAAACAAAACGCTCGCCCTTACGGGCGCGCAGATAGCGCCCCGCGACGGCCCGCTCGAAACTTCCAAACATCAGGAAGCGGTCACCCCGATCCTGGCAAGGGCAGCATCCAGGCTCAGTTCCTCTCGCTCCCCGGTCGCGCGGCGTTTCAGCTCCACGAGGCCGGCGGCCGCACCGCGCGGCCCGATGATGATCTGCCAGGGATGGCCCATGAGATCGGCATCGGCGAATTTCACGCCGGCGCGCTCGGCGCGGTCGTCGTAGAGGGCGGACTGGCCGAGCTTGCCATAGAGATCCTCGCAGATCGCGTCTGTCGTCGCATCACCCTGCTTGAGGTTGAGGATCGCGGCCTTGAAGGGGGCGGCGCTGTCCGGCCAAATGATGCCGGCCTCGTCGTGGCTCGCTTCGATCAGCGCGCCCACCATGCGGCTGACGCCGATGCCGTAGCTGCCCATTTCGGGATGGATTTTCTGCCCGTCGGGTCCGGCCACCGCGAAATTCATTGCTGCCGAATATTTCGTGCCGAAATAGAAGATATGGCCGACCTCGATGCCGCGGCCTTCGCGGCGCCGATCCTCGGCGACCTTGCCCCAGGCGTCGAGATCATGCTTCTCGTCGGTCGCCGCGTAATTATCCGTCATGACGCCGAAGAAACGATCGAGGTCGGCGGGTTCGCGGATGTCGAAATTGGCGGCGCTGTAATCCACATCCTCGAAGGCCGCGTCGAAGAAGACCTGGCTTTCGCCGGTGGGCGCCAGGATGATGAATTCGTGGGACAGATCGCCGCCGATCGGGCCAGTGTCGGCCACCATCGGGATCGCCTTGACGCCGAGGCGCTGGAAGGTGCGCATATAGGCCAGCATCATGCGGCGGTAGCTGATCACCGCGCTCGCATAGTCGATGTCGAAGCTATAGCCATCCTTCATCAGGAATTCGCGCCCGCGCATGACGCCAAAGCGCGGACGCACCTCGTCCCGGAACTTCCACTGGATGTGGTAGGCGATCTGGGGAAGTTCCTTGTAGCTCTTCACCGACTGGCGATAGAGGTCGGTGATCATCTCCTCATTGGTCGGTCCATAGAGCAGATCGCGCTCGTGCCGGTCGCGGATACGCAGCATTTCCTTGCCGTAATCCTCGTACCGGCCGCTCTCCTGCCACAGGCTGGCCGGCTGGATCGTCGGCATCAGCACTTCCTGGGCGCCGGCCGCGTTCTGCTCCTCGCGCACGATGTTCGCGATGTTGTTCAGCACGCGGAGGCCCGCGGGCAGCCAGGCGTAAATGCCGGCGGCCGTCTGCCGCACGAGGCCCGCCCGCAGCATCAGGCGGTGCGAGGCGATTTGTGCCTCGGCAGGCACTTCCTTCAGGGTCGGGATCAGGCTGTGGGATAGACGCATGAGGGTCGTATTCTTTCAGGGCTTCGGCGGAGCGGGACCCTAGAGTGTGATCGTGTCTGATGGAAGCGATTCCGCTTCCGTCCGCCACGTGAATCACACCCTAAATTATTGATAAGGTCTGCTTCATGGTTCAGATGGGATCGCCCGCGCGATCCCGCGTGAACCGATCGGGCTCTAGCCGTCCGGGCGCCGCCCTCCCAGATGGCGCAGCGCAGGGCGCTCTACAAAACGTGCCATGACCCAGGAAAGAGCCAGGTCGCCAAGGAAAAACAGCAGGAGCCAGAGAAGCGGTTTGGCCGCAGGGTCGGTTCCGCTGCGGTGCCACAGGCGTGCGAACAGAATCTCCACGGGCGCATAGGCCATATAGAAGGGATAGGAGATCCGGCCGAGCGGCAGAAATCCTGGAATGCGCGCCAGAAAAGGGCGCTTTGCGGCCGCCAGCGCCCAGAGGAGGAACCAGAGACCGAAGGTGACCAAGGCGTCTCCCGCCATCATATGCGGCCGCGCCCAGATGCCAACGGCCGCGAGCAGGAGCCCCAGGGCGGCAGCCAGGCCAGGGCGTAGTGGGACGCTGCCACGCAGCATGCGGGCGAGACAGATGCCGCTGAAAAATTCCGGTAAAAAACGCGGCAGCGCACCTTGGTAGCTGAGATTGAGGCCGACCGGGGAGACCAGCGTCACCGCCAGCAGGGCGAGACCGGATAGCACCGCCCCGAAGGCCGCGCGCCGCGGCGCAAGGCCCGCGACGCCAAGCGAGAGGAACGGGAACAGCAGATAGCCCACCCATTCGGTGCTGATCGACCAGGACGGGTAGTTCCAAGTCCAGCCGCGGCTGAGGCCAAGCCCGTTCAGCAGGAAGAGTTGCAGAAGAAACTC
>NZ_DATJJK010000198.1:0-71566 GCF_035492295.1 Acidisoma sp.
GTTGCCTGCACGGCGCTCGGCAGTAAGTTCATCTTGGGTGAGCCGATGAAACTCGCGACGAAGAGGTTGCGCGGTTGGCGATAGAGTTCGAGCGGCGCGCCGATCTGCTCCACCGCGCCTTTGTTCAACACCGCGATGCGGTCAGCCATGGTCATGGCTTCCACCTGATCATGCGTCACATAGATCATCGTGGCGCCCAGCCGGTCGTGCAGGCCCACCAGTTCGACGCGCATCTGCACGCGTAGTTCGGCGTCGAGATTGGAAAGCGGTTCGTCGAACAGGAACGCTTTCGGCTGCTTCACGATCGAGCGGCCGATAGCGACGCGCTGGCGCTGACCGCCCGACAACTCCTTCGGCCGACGTTCCAGCAGATGGCCGATCTGGAGGATCGCGGCGGCCTCGGTGACACGTTTCGCGATTTCCTCCTTCGGCACCTCGGCCACTTTGAGTCCGAAAGCGATGTTTTCGCGCACCGTCATATGCGGATAGAGGGCGTAGGATTGGAACACCATGGAAACGCCGCGGCGGGCCGGCGGCCAGCGCGTCACGTCGTCGCCGCCGATCAGGATACGGCCGGCGCTCGGTTTCTCGAGGCCCGCGATGCTGCGCAGCAGCGTGGTCTTGCCGCAGCCGGAGGGACCTACGAAGACCATGAATTCCCCGTGGCGAATCTGCATCGAAATGTCGTTCAGAACCTGGGTCTCGCCGAAGGTCTTATGCAGGCGTTCGATGCCGACTTCAGCCATTCAATCCTCCCTTCGGGTATCTTACCGAAACGGTCCGGTTGACACTCTTGCTGCCGCTCCCTTACAGGATTGTGTTACGGATAACAATTCGCCGCGCCCGCGGGAGCGCGCTTCCCCCGACGTCCGGGAAGTGCGGGCGTCGATAACCATCAAACGACCGAACGCGATCAACGCGTCGGACAAACCGGGGAGGAATGCGCGTGAAAAGCTGGTCTCTAGGTCTCGCGACCGTGGCGGCGCTTTATGCCGGCGTCGGTCATGCCCATGCATGGTCGCTCAAGGAAGCCTCCGCCCCCTACAAGGGCACGACCATCACCGTGGTCGGTCTCGACCGCCCGAGCTACAAGATCGCGCAGCAGTTGACGCCCGAATTCGAAAAGGAAACGGGCATCCATGTGCATTGGAACATCTTCCCCTATGAGGACACGCTCAAGGAAGAGACGCTGAACTTCATCTCCAACAGCCAGCAGTTCGACGCGATCCTTTCCGACGTCGTCTGGCCGGTGAACTTCGCCGATCCGGGCTGGGTCTTGCCGCTCAGCAAGTTCACGTCGGATGACAAGCTCGCCGATCCCGATCTCGACCTCAAGGATTTCTTCCCCGTCTGGCTCGCAAGCTTCACGGTAGACAATAAACTCTATGGCCTGCCCTTCGATTCCTATGCCGGCCTGCTGTACTACAACAAGTCGATGCTGAAGGCGGCCGGGTTCGACAAGCCGCCCGCCAGCTGGGACGAGCTCGAGAACACCTATCTGCCGAAGCTCTCCGACAAGTCCAAGGGTGTCTGGGGCTATGCGTTGCAATCGGCCCGCGGCGAGACGCAGACGGCCGATGCCTTCGCCCGTTTCCTCTGGCCATGGGGCGGCCGCTTCATCGACTATGACAACAAGACGATTTCGGTGAACGCACCCAATTCGGTCGCCGGCATCACCTTCCGTCAGAGCCTGCTGAAATACATGCCCGACGGCATCGTCTCCGACGATCACAGTCAGGTCGTGCAACTCTTCGCGCAGAAGAAGGTTGCCATGATCACCGAATGGTCGGCCTTCTACCCGACGCTCGCCGCCTCCAACCTCGGTGACGATCTCGGCATCGCTCCCGAGCCCAAGGGTCCCAAGGGCGGCTACTCGGCCTTCGGCGGCTTCGCCTATATGGTGAGTTCGCAGATCAACAAGAAGCACCAGGACGCAACGTATTTGTTCATCCAATGGCTAACCTCGAAGGCAATGGCCAAACCGCTGATCGAGGGCGGTGCGGTGGTCGCGCGGCAGAGCGCGGACGAGGATTCCTCCGTCCAGGCCAAGTTCCCGAACCTGGCGCCGATGGTCGACACCTGGGAGCACTCCACTGTGCCCGACTGGCGGCCGCAGCTCGGTTGCTACCCGCGCTTCTCGGACATCGTCTCCGACTGGGGTTCGCGTATCGAGCTTGGCCAGGTCGCGGTGCAGGCCGGTCTCGACAGCATGGAGAAGGATCTCACCGGCTACATGAAATCCTCGAATTGCTGGGGCAAGATCAACAACCCCGAAGCGGCGATGGCGCAATATAAGTAAGGACGGTCAACGGATACCGACGACCCGATCCAAGACGGCGCGCGGAGTTTCAGGATGAGTGACAGAGTGCAAGACCGCGCGCCGCCCATGGCTGTTGCTCCACCCAGCTGGCGTGAGAAGATGGAGCCTTGGTTCTTCATCCTTCCTTCCGTCATCCTGTTGCTGGCGATCGGCCTCTATCCCGTCATCTACACGCTGGTCGCCTCGCTTCAGTCCTGGGTGATGGGCATGGGGCCGCCGAGCTTCGGCGGCCTGCAAAACTATGCCCACGCCTTCACCTCCAGCGATTTCGGCCATTCAGTGCTGCGCACCCTGGTGCTGATCGTCATCACGCTGCCGATCGAACTCGCGCTCGGGATGATGATCGCGCTCGCGCTCGACTCTCAGAATTTCCTGGTTCTGCGGCGCCTGCTGCAAATTTGCCTGGTCATCCCGATCGCCATCACGCCGTCCGTCGTCGGCCTGCTCACTCAGCTCATGTTCAACCAGCAGCTCGGCATCATCAATCACCTGCTGGGTTATATCGGCATTCCCGCGCTTGACTGGCTGGGCCGGCCACTCTCGGCCTATACGACCGTGCTCATTGTCCAGATCTGGGAATGGACACCCTTCGTCGCCCTTGTCCTTTCGGCCGCTCTCTCCACCGTGCCGCAGGACATCGACGAGGCAGCCGTACTCGAAACCGAGCGCTGGTGGCCGCGCTTCCGCTCCATTCAGCTGCCCTTCATGTGGCCCGGCATCACCGCGGCCCTCGTCTTCCAGACCGCCTTCACGATCAAGGAATTCGACATGATCTATACGATCGAGAAAGGAGGCCCGGGGACCGCCACGGAAACGGCGGTCATGCAGATCGAGCGTATGGCCTTCCGTGGTTTCGACGTGGGTCTGGCCGCCGCGGAATCGATCCTCATGCTGGTGCTGTCGATCCTGCTGGCCCGCATCTATATCCGCGTCTTCTACCGGGAGATGGACTGATGTCCGATCTGCGCGCGCCGCTGCTCCGCCTGCTGCAAGCGGTCGGTCTCGTCGTCACGCTGCTCCTCATCCTCTTTCCGCTCTACTGGATGGTCACGGCCTCGCTGAAGACGGAGAACGACCTCTTCTCCATGCCGCCGAAATGGTTCTTCGCGCCGACCCTCGCCGCCTATGCGGATGCGATCGAGAACACCGAGGTGCTGGGCAATCTGCTCAATTCGGTACTGGTGACCGTCTCGGCCGTGGCGCTCGGCCTGCTGGTGGGCGCCCCCGCTGCCTATGGCATTGCGCGCTACCGATTCCGCGGCCGGCGCGACGTCTGGTTCTGGTACGTCACGAACTGGATGCTGGTGCCGGTGGTGGTGCTCATCCCCTTCTACCTCACCGCCTCCTGGCTCGGCCTGATCAACAACCCCGTGGTGCTGATCCTGGTCTACCAGGTCTTCATCGTGCCGCTGGTCGTCTGGCTGCTGGTGGACCAGTTCAGCGCGGTGCCGGTGGCGCTGGAGGAGGCGGCCCAGCTCGACGGGCTGAGCCGGGTGAAGATCTTCCTCAAAATCTCCCTGCCGCTGGTCAAGCCCGGCATCGCGGTCGCCGCCATCCTCTCAGGCATCTTTGCCTGGAACGACATGCTCTATGCCTTCATCCTGACGCCCTCACCCGATGCCCGCACGGCACCGACCGTCGTGCTGAACTATCTCGGCGGCTATGTCATCCCCTGGCCGCAGGTGATGGCGACGTCCACCATGGTCTGCGCGCCTGTGATCATCGGCGGCATCATTGTCCACAAATACATCGCCCGGGGCCTCACCATGGGTGCGGTGAAATAACCGTCGAAGCTAGAAAAGGACCTGATTCACGGTTTGGACGAACCGCCATCGCGCTTCATCCAAACCGATCAGGCCCTCAGCGATTGCCGAAGCGCGCGGCAGCGGAAATGAAGTCCTCCACCGCCTGTCGCTCGGTTGCATAGGAGGTGACGAGACGGATCACCGCCTGCTCACCGCCGACCCGGCCTGTCCAGCGGTAGAAGCCGAAGCCCTCCGCCTCCAGCGCTGTCACAACCCCTTCCGGCATGACCACGAAGAGTTCGTTCGCCTGCACGGCATGCAGCATGGAGACGCCGGGTACAGCGCCGAGCCCTTCCGAAAGCCGCGCGGCTTGCGCATTGGCGTGGCGCGCATGGCGCAGCCAGAGATCGTCTTCCAGATAGGCGAGCAGCTGGGCGCTCATGAAGCGCTGCTTGGACCAGAGATGGGCTGCCCGCTTGCGCCGCTCAGCAAAGCCGCGCGCGCGGGCGCGGTCGAAGAAGATCACGGCTTCAGCCGCCATGGCCCCATTTTTGGTGGCGCCGAAGGAGAGCGCGGTCACGCCGGCCCGCCAGGTCATCTCCGCCGGCGAGCAGCCGAGATGGACGAGGGCATTGGCGAAGCGGGCGCCATCCATGTGGAGCGCGATGCCCTGGTTCCTCGTCGCGGCACCGAGGTCGCGCAGTTCCTCCAGCCCGTAGACAGCACCCCATTCCGTGGACTGGGTGATGCTGACGGCATGGGGCTGCATGTAATGCACACCCATCGCCCGCGCATGGTTCACCGGGCCCTCGAGTTGCTCAACCGTGAGCCGCCCGTCCTCGGTTGGCAGCCCCACGAGCTTGGCGCCGCCCGTGAAGAATTCGGGCGCACCGCATTCGTCGGTGTTGATATGCGCCTCTTCGGCGCAGAGCACGCTGCCGTAAGGCGGCACCAGCGTGCTCAGCGCGAGGGCATTCGCGGCGGTGCCGGTCGCCACCGGGAAGACCACGAGATCGGTCTCAAAGATGACCGCCAAACGGTCTGTCAGGCGGTCGGTCCAGGTATCGCCGCCATAGGAGGAGACGTTGCCTTCGTTGGCGGCAGCGACTGCCGCCATGATTTCAGGCGCAATGGGCGCCACATTGTCGCTGCAGAAATTCCAGGCGCTCTTAATCGGGATCGGGCCAGCCACGGCAGAGTCTCCTACTGAAGAAAGTCACCTTTGCCATGGGTGGAGGCATTTCCCAAATGCACATGACCGGCGGCCCGGGACGTGGCAATATCGATCAGACGTTCCAGGACACCAAAAATATGAAACAAAAACTTCGTATCGGCCTCGTGGGTTCCGGCTTCATGGGCCGCACCCATGCACTGGGCTTTCGCGCCGTCGGCGGTGTCTTCGACCTGCCCCTAGAACCTAGCCTCGAACTGCTCGCCGATATCAGCCAAGAGGCCGCCGAAACGGCCGCCTCCCGTTTCGGCTTTGCCCGCGCCACGGGAGACTGGCAGGCGCTGGTTGCCGATCCGGCAGTCGATGTGGTGGACATCACGGCGCCGAACAAGCTGCATGCACCGATCGCGCTCGCCGCCCTGGCGCTTGGCAAGCCGGTCTATTGCGAGAAGCCGCTCGCCCCCACGGCGGAGGACGCCTTCGCCATGGTCCAGGCCGCGGAACGCGCCGGCGTCGTGACGCAAGTGGGCTTCAACTACATCTGCAATCCCATCCTCGCTTTGGCGCGGGAGATGATCGAGGCCGGGGAACTCGGACAGATCTGGGGGTTTCGCGGCATCCATGCGGAGGATTTCATGATCGACCGCCGCACGCCCTGGACTTGGCGGCTGGACCCTGCAGGCGGCGCCGGCGCCATTGCCGACATCGGCAGCCACATCATCGGCATCGCGCGATTCCTCCTTGGCCCCATCGCGGCACTTGCCGCCGACGTCGAGACGGTCATCGGCGAAAGGCCCCTGCCCGGCCAGCCAGACGCGCGCCGCGCCGTCGCGGTCGATGACCAGGCAAGGCTGCTGGTGCGTTTCGCCCGGGGCTGCCGGGGCACGATCGAGACCAGCTGGCTGTCTTCCGGGCGACAGATGCAGCTGGAATTCGAGGTCATCGGTGAAAAGGGCGCACTCGTCTTCAGTCAGGAGCGGTTCAACGAACTCCGCTACTACAAGGTGGAGCCGGATCGGAGCCGCAACGGCTTCCGGACCATCCTGGCCGGCCCGGAACATCCGCCCTATGGCGCGTTCTGCATCGCCGGCGGCCATCAGATCGGCTTCAACGATCTCAAGGTCATCGAAATTCGGAATTTTCTTGCGGCCCTCGCGGGCGGTCCGAAACCCTTCGCCGATTTCCGCGAAGCCTATGAAGTGCAGCGGGTGATCGACGCCGCCCTGCTTTCGGGGCGCGAGGAGCGCTGGGTGCGGCTTTAAGAGCCGATACCCGGCGTGGGAAGGCTACCCACTAATACCGTGGTAATGGAGCGCAATCCAAATCATGAGAGCCAGGAAGGCGATCATGGCGATTGGCGTTATCAATCGCCCGAGCTTCGCGTCGGCCAATTGCCTTTTCTGGATGGCGAGGTCTTCCTCGTCCACGGCGGTTCCTCTTCAAAAGGCCGCTAAAAACTGCGGTTTTTTGTTCTCCATGCATTTGGCGGTCGGTTAATGGGCAAAGTCAATTATCACTTCGGCTAGGCCTGAACCTGGCCTCAGATGACTAGCCCGGGGTTCGGGCACGCGAACACCCCGGGGAAGCATCCCCGGGGTGTTCGCATCCGGCGAGGTTACTTCGTCGCCTGGGTCGGGTCCCAGCCCCCATAGCTGTTGACATTGTCGATGGTGATCAGGGTCGGCGGCAGCAGCACCACTTTGGAGGGGGGCGCCTTGCCGTTGACGATATCCACCGCATAGGCATAGGCCTTGGCCGCCATGCCGTAGGGGTCCTGCGCCGCAGAGGCCTTGATCAGACCATCCTTGTTCTTGATTTCCGGTACGATATCGGGCGCGCCGTCCACCGAGGTGATGAAGAACTCCTTGCGGTTCTGCTGCTTGGCCGCCAGTTCGAAACCGATCGCCGTCGGGTCGTTGATCGCGAAAACAGCGTCGATCTTCGAATAGCGGGTCAGCAGGCTTTGCCCCACGGCGAAGCCGCCATCGCGCGAACCCATGGCGTTCTGGTTGTCGGACAGGATCTTGATGCCCGGATTGGCCTTCAGCACCTTCTCGCAGCCATTGACGCGGTCGATGACGGAAGACACCTGCGGGCCGTTGACGATGACGACGTTGCCGGTCTTGTTCGGCAGATGATCGACGATGTACTGGCAGGATTCCTGACCGGCCTGAACGTTGTCGGTCATCACCGTCACATCCGCGCCCGTCGCCGCGACGTCGAAGGCGCCGATGGCGATACCCGCGTTATGCGCCTTCATCAGCGCCGGGGCGATCGCCACCGGGTCGGCCGCATTGACCATGATGACCTGCGCGCCAGCCGCGATGAAATTGTCGATCTGCGTGAACTGCTTGTTGAGATCGTAGTCGGAGGAGACCGCGGTGATCTTGGCACCCGGGGTGATCTCCTTGGCCTTGGCGATGATGCCCTTGTCGGTCGCGGCGAAATAGGGGTTGCCGAGCGAGCCCACGGTGATGCCCACCATGGTGACGTCCTTCGCCATGGCGGCGGAAGAAAGGCCGGCGACCAGGACAGCGCCGAGCGCCACCGCCGACACTCCGTTACGTGCAAACTTCATTGTCGTTCCTCGTTTTGAATATTGGGAAGCCAGTGGCACTCGCCACCTCTCCTCATGCGCGGACCCCGGGCCCGCGCATGCGAAACCTCAGCAGAAGGCGCAGCCTTTCAGGTGCGACCCTTGTGGTCGAGGCGATAGCGGTCGAGCGCGACGGCACCGATGATCACCAGACCTTTAACGATGAATTGCCAAATATCGGACACGCCCGAAAGAACGAGACCGTTGGTGAGGATTGCGATGATCAGCGCGCCGATCAGCGTGCCCCAGATGGAGCCGATGCCGCCCGTGAAGCTAGTGCCGCCGAGAATGACCGCGGCAATCGCATCGAGTTCGTAGCTTTGGCCGAGCTGCAACCCGTTCGCGGCGTAAAGCCGGGCGGCGGACATGACGCCCCCAAGGCCGGCGAGAAAACCCGATGTCGCATAAACGAACATCAGGATGCGCCCGACCTTGATGCCGGTCAGCCGCGCGGCGTCTGGATTGCCGCCGACCGCGTAAATGCGCGTGCCGAGCACCGTCCGCCTGAGAATGAACCACGAGACCAACACCACGACCATCGCGATGATAACGAGCCAGGAGACGCCGAAGAGCGTCGCATTGCCGATGAAAGCGAAGGGCAGGTTGGGATTGAAGATGGTGCGATCTGCGCCGAGCAGGCGCGCGATGCCGCGCACGGCGGTGAGCGAGCCGAGGGTCACGATGAAGGGTGGCAAGCGGATGACGGAAATCAGGAATCCGTTGATCAGGCCGAAGCCAAGGCCGATGAGTAGGCCCGCCACCACGCCCAGCATGCCGAAGCCCGGCACCAGCGAGAAGATCAGGGCACCCATGGCCGAGGCCGCGAGGATCGAGCCCACCGAGAGGTCGATACCCGCAGTCAGGATGACGAAGGTCATGCCTGCAGCCAGAACCGTATTGATCGCCGCCTGCTGCAGGACGATCGAGGCATTGGTCAGGCTGAAGAAGCGCTCGTTCTCCAGCCCGAAACCGATGCAGAGAAGAATGAGCACCGGCAGCATGCCTGCATATTGGAGCAGGGCCCGCACACGTTGCTGATGCGACAGCGACGCCTTGGTCGTCGCACCCGGCCCACTCGCAACCTCAGCCATGGAACGTCCTCACAGTTTTTATCGTTTCGTGTCAAAAGCGGTAGCCCGACGAAAGCGACGGACGCAAGCCGCACTTTAGAACTTTTCTACCCAATCCGGGCATACATCGTAACTTTCAACACGATATAGCCTGAATAGCTTTTCAAAAGGAACCAAACGTAGCGGTCAGGCCGCTTCGGCAGCTGATATGTCCGTCACCAGTTCCATGATCGCCTCCTGGGTAATGGGCCTGTCCGGGTGGCTCGTGACCTCGCCCACCAGATGCCCGTCCCGCATCACGACGACACGGTCCGATACGCCGATGACCTCGGGCAATTCGCTGGAGATCACAACGATGGCGGCTCCCGTGCGGGCCAACTGGTCGATGATGCGATAGATCTCGGACTTGGCGCCGATGTCCACGCCGCGGGTCGGCTCATCCAGGATCAGCACCCGTGGATTTGTTTCAAGCAGGCGCGAGAGTAATACCTTTTGTTGATTGCCGCCCGAGAGGACGCCGACATTGATATCGGCATTCGGTGCCCGTACGGCGAGCTTCTTGATCGCCTCCGCCGCCCGACGGCGCGCGGCGCCGAGATTGAGCACGCCGCCGGCCTTGGCGTCCTGCTCGATGACGTTGATGTTGACATTGCCGCTGATGCTCATGTCGAGAAACAGACCGAGGACCTTGCGATCTTCGGTGAGATAGACGATGCCGGCAGCAATCGCCTCTTGCGGGCTGGTGATATGCCGCTCCTGACCGGCCACGATAACCTGGCCATGCGTCTTCGGATCGGCGCCATAAACAAGGCGGGCCAACTCTGTCCGGCCGGAACCCACCAGCCCCGCAATGCCCAGAACTTCCCCTTCCGCAACCTGGAAGGAACAATCGTGCACGCGATCTCCGTCATCCATGTTGCGGACTTCAAGCGCGATCTTGCGGCCTTCGGCCGGCGCACGATGTTCCTTCTTGTAGAAGGAGGAGGATTCGCGCCCGACCATCATGCGGACCAGGGTTTGCGGGTTAAGCTCGGCGCGCATCAAGGTGCCGACCATTGCACCGTCCCGCAGCACGCTCACCCGGTCCGAAAGCTCGTAGACCTCGGCCATGCGGTGGCTGATGTAGATGATGGCGATGCCTTCGTTGCGCAGTGTACGGATGATGGTGAAGAGCTTGTCAGCTTCGCGCGCGGAGAGTGCGGTCGTTGGTTCATCCATCACCAGGATATGGGGATGACCCGCGAGCGCGCGGGCGATCTCGACCAGCTGACGCTCGGCGATGGAGAGGCTCGCGACCTTGTCGGCCGGGCCGAAGGGCGCGGCCAGCCGTTCCAAATAGGGCTGAGCGGCCGCATTCATGGCCGCGCGGTCGATCATGCCGTGACGGCGCATCTCCTCTCCCAGGAACATGTTCTCAGCAACCGTCAGGTTCGGTGCCAGCGCCAGTTCCTGATAGATGACGGCGATGCCGCTGCGGCGGCCGGCGAGCGGATCACCGATTTCAAGCTTCTTGCCGTCGATGCGGATCTCACCGCCCGGATCGGCGTGATAGGCCCCGGAGAGAATCTTCATGAGGGTGGATTTGCCAGCGCCGTTCTCGCCCATCAGGGCGTGGATTTCGCCGGAATAGGCAGTGAGCGAGACGTCCCGCAGGGCGGACACCATTCCGAAAGTCTTGCTGATGCCGCTCATTTCGAGCGCCACCGCGCCACCACGCGCTGTCTTGCTCTCCGTCGCGGCTTCATCCTGCACATTTGCAGCTGAATCGCTCATTTATTTCCCCCTCAGCCGTATTACGCTGATTATTACTCTCACATGAGGTGAGACAGGCACGGCATCAGAGTCAAGCCACTAGCCCAAAATCACAGGACTCCAAACTGGTTGCGCTGCGTCAAATGAAAAGTCTCCGGCCGCGTGCGGGGCCGCCGGAGACGGAAATCGGGCGGAGGTCAGCCCAGCGTCGGCATGATGAAGTCAGCGCCCGCACGGATGCCCGTCGGCCAGCGCGAGGTCACCGCCTTATAGCGGGTGAAGAAGCGAATGCCCTCCGGCCCATGCATGTGGTGGTCGCCGAAGAGCGAGCGCTTCCAGCCGCCGAAGCTGTGGAAGGCCATCGGCACCGGGATCGGCACGTTGATACCGATCATGCCCGCCTGCACACGATGTGCGAAGTTGCGTGCGGAATCGCCGTCGCGCGTGAAGATCGCGGTGCCGTTGCCGAATTCGTGTTTGTTGACAAGGTCAATCGCGGTTTCGAAGTCATCCGCGCGAACCACCGCCAGCACTGGCCCGAAGATCTCTTCACGATAGATCTTCATGTCGGGCTTCACCTCATCAAACAGCGTGCCGCCGATGAAATTCCCGTTCTCATAGCCCTGGAGCTTGAGCCCACGACCGTCGACAACGAGTTTGGCCCCTTCCGCGACGCCGGCATCGATATAGCCGGTGACCTTCTCAAGATGCGTCTTGGTCACCAGCGGACCCATCTCGTTGGTATTGTCCGTGCCCGGCCCGATCTTCAGCGCACGCACCCGCGGGGCCAGGGTCTCGATCAGCTTGTCGCCGATGCCGCCCACGGCAACCGCGACCGAAATCGCCATGCAGCGCTCGCCGGCAGAGCCGTAGGCCGCGCCCATCAACGCGTCCGCCGTCTTGTCCAGGTCGCAATCCGGCATGACGATGGCATGGTTCTTGGCGCCGCCCAGCGCCTGCACGCGCTTACCGTGCTTGATCCCCGTATTGTAGATATATTCGGCGATGGGCGTGGACCCCACAAAGCTCACGGCATGGATGCCGGGATGCTCCAGGATCGCGTCCACCACTTCCTTGTCACCATGAACGACGCCGAAGACGCCATCCGGCAGGCCGGCCTGCTTGAGCAGATCGGCGATGAAGAGCGAGGCCGAAGGGTCGCGTTCGGAAGGCTTGAGGATAAAGCAGTTGCCGCAGGCAAGCGCGGTCGGCAGCATCCAGAGCGGCACCATGGCCGGGAAGTTGAAGGGCGTAATCCCGGCGCAAACGCCCAGCGGCTGGCGCATGGAATAGGCGTCGATATCGCGGCCTACCTGCTCGGTGAAATCGCCCTTCAGCAGTTCCGGCACGCCGGTCGCGAATTCGATGACCTCCATGCCGCGGGTGACCTCCCCCAGCGCATCCGACAGCACCTTGCCATGCTCGGAGGTGATGATGGCGGCGAGGTCCTTCGCCTTCTGCTCGATCAGGTCGCGGAAGCGGAACATGACGCGCGCACGCGCGAGCGGCGGCATCGCCGCCCATTTCGGCCAGGCCGCCTCGGCCGCCTTCACGGCGGTGTCGACGTCCTTGGGCGTACCCAGCACGACCTGACGGGCGACCGAGCCATCGGCCGGCTGATAGACATTGGCGGTGCGGGTCGAGGTGCCGGAGGTCAGTTCCCCTCCGATATAGTGCTGAACAATGTCCATCATCGTCTCCAGGTCCGAGGTCCGGGCCGTTACCAGGTGAGAAAGGCGTGATCTGGGGACATGGTGAAGCGCCATTCGCGCACCGGTCCCGCCATCACATTGAGGTAGAAGAGATCAAACCCATGCGGCGCCCCAACCGGGTGGTAGCCTCGGGGAACCAAGACCACATCTCCGTCGCCGATGGCCATGGTTTCGTCGAGCGAGCGGTCGTCGGTATAGACACGCTGCAGGGCAAAGCCGGAGCCACGCTTGAGGCGGTGGTAATAGGTCTCTTCCAAATAGGTCTCACGCGGCGGGTCGTTCACATCGTGCTTGTGGGGCGGATAGCTAGACCAGTTGCCCCCCGGCGTCACCACTTCCACGACCAGCAGGGATTCCGCGGTCGCAGTGTCGGGCAGGATGTTGCGAACGTGGCGCGTATTGGTGCCCTTGCCGCGCACCTCCTCCCCCACGTCCGTGGGCGGGATGATGCGGGCGGGAAGCCTTCCTTCAGCCGGCGAGCTGCAGACCGCGACCTCGGCTTCGCCCTCGGCCTCCAGCGTCCACTCGGAATGGGCCGGAACATAGACCGACCAGGGCAGACCTTCGAAGACCGAGTTCCGCTCCCCGAGCAGGCCGAAATCCTGATCGCCTGCGGCGATGCGCACGCGGCCCGAGAGGATGACGAGGCAGACCTCGTTCCCTTCGGTGGGGCGCGAGACGACCTTGCCGGGCGGCAGTTTCAGGACGGAAAAGCCGACATAACTCCAGCCGGCCGAAGCCGGAGTGATGTGATGGATGAATCCGTCGCGGTCGGGTGCGCTCGGATGAACCAACAATTTCGATGCCATCAGAGAAGCCCTCCCTCGCGCAGATAGGTTCGCAGATTGGCATAGCCCATGGTCGCGTACTGAAGCGGATTGGCTTTCGCCGGATCCTGCTCGGCCTCCAGGACCACCCAGCCGGCATAGCCCGGCAGTGCGCGGAAGATCGAGACGAAGTCAATCGTGCCGTCTCCAGGCACGGTATAGATGCCATTCAGCACGCTTTTCAGGAAACTCCAGTCCTCGGCTTCCGACTGTGCGCGCACCGCGGACCGAATGTCCTTTGTGTGCACATGGCCAACGCGGTCGCGGTAGCGGCTGGCAAGGCGGGCCGGATCATCCCCGCCCCAGACCGCATGGCCGGTATCGAGCAGCAGTTCCACGGACGGCCCGGTATGGGCCATGAAGGCGTCGATATCCTCCGCGCTCTGCACCACGCTGCCCATGTGATGATGATAGACTAGGCGCATGCCTTGGGCTCGCATGAGGTCGGCCAACCGCGTCATCCGCGCGCCGAAGGTCTTCCAGCCGTCGCCCACGAGCTTCGGCCGGCGGGAGAGCGGCGTCTCGATCTCGCCCTGGACCGTGTTGGATGTCTCGCACAGAACCATGACTTCGGAGCCCTGGGATTTGAGCAGGCCGAGATGCTTCTGCATGGCGGCGAATTCGGCATCGCCGTCCCGTGTCAGCAGTTTCGCCGAATACCAGCCGGAGATGCAGGCGAGGCCGTAGGGGGCCAGTGCCGCCGTCAGCGCCTCCGGCGTGCGGGGGAACTTCTTGCCGAGTTCCATCCCCTCGAAGCCTACCTGCTTCGCCTCGCTCAGGATGGTTTCGAGCGTCGTCTCTCCGCCCAATTCGGGCATGTCGTCATTCGCCCAGCAGATGGGGTTCGCCCCAATGCGGATGGCCATGGCCAGAACGTCTCCTCAAAGATACGGGGCGGTTCGGCCGCCCCGCCTCGCTTCAATTGCCAATGAACTGGCGGCCGAGCGCGGCCACGTATTCTTCGCGCGCCGCGCGGACCTCGGCCCGTTCCGAGACCTCCGGAACCGCCACATCCCACCAATGGCCGCCGGCATCAGTGCTGGGCAGCGGATCCGTGTCGATGACGATCGCATAGCTGCGGTCGCTGGCGCGGGCGCGCTTCAGGGCATCCATCAGCCCCGCGAGGTTTTCAACCTTCTCCGAAACCGCGCCGAGGCTGCGGGCATGGAGGGCAAAATCGACCTCGGGCAGAACCTCGTGCCGCGCGTCCTTGAGCAGATTGTTGAAGCCCGCCCCGCCAGTCGCATGCTGCAGGCGATTGATGCAGCCGAACCCGCGATTGTCGAGGATAACGAGGGTGAGCTTGAGGCCGAGCATAACACTGGTGGCGAGTTCGGAATTGAGCATGAGGTAGGAACCGTCCCCCACCATCACGATGACCTCACGCGCCGGTTCCGCCATCTTCACGCCCAGCCCCCCTGCGATCTCGTAGCCCATGCAGGAGAAGCCGTATTCCATGTGGTAGCCGCCGGGGCGCTCCGCCTGCCACAGCTTGTGCAGTTCGCCCGGCAATCCGCCGGCGGCACAGAGCACCACGTCCGAAACCCGGCTCTGCCGCTGCACGGCACCGACCACTTGAGCGTCCGAGGGCAGCGCATTGCCGGCGGGCTCGGGCGCGTCGGTATAGCCGCGCGCCACATTGAACCAGGCGGCCTTCACTCCGGCCGCCTTCGCGGTCCATGAGCCAGGCGCCGTCCATCCGCCGAGGGCGGCGCCGAGTTCCATCAATCCCGCACGCGCATCCGCCAGCAGCGGCTGGGCGTGATGCTTGGCCGCATCAAAACCCTGGGTGTTGAGGCCGATGATCCGCCTGCCCTCACCCTGGAAGAGCGCCCAGGAGCCGGTGGTGAAATCCTGCAGCCGCGTGCCGACCGCGAGAATGACGTCCGCCCCGGACGCCATCTCGTTCGCTGCTCCCGTTCCGGTCACGCCCACCGCACCCATATTCATCGGATGGCTTGCCGGCAGCGCCGATTTTCCGGCCTGGGTCTCGCCCACGGGAATGCCATGGGCCTCGGCGAAGGCCGCCAGTTCGCGCTCGGCCTCCGCATAAAGCGTGCCGCCGCCACAGAGGATGAAGGGGCGCTTCGCCTCCCGCAGCAGCATAACCGCGGCCGCCAGTTCCACTGCATCCGGGCGCGGCCGGCGCGGCTGCCAGATCCGCTCCTCGAAGAAGGACATCGGAAAATCGTAGGCCTCGGCCTGCACGTCCTGGCACAGCCCCAAGGTTACCGGGCCGCACTCGGCCGGGTCAGTCAGCACCTGCATGGCGCGCGCGAAGGCGGGGATGATCTGCTCAGGCCGGGTGATGCGGTCGAAATAGCGGGAGACCGGGCGGAACGCGTCATTGGCGCTCACCGTGCCGTCCGCCCAAACCTCGATCTGCTGCAGCACAGGGTCCGGTCGGCGGCTCGCGAAGACATCGCCCGGCAGCAGCAGCAGCGGCAGGCGGTTGACATGGGCGACGGCAGCGGCCGTGACCATGTTCAGGGCACCGGGGCCGATGGAGGTGGTGCAGGCCATGACGCGGCGGCGGCGCAGCGCCTTGGTATAGGCGATGGCGGCATGGGCCATGGCCTGCTCGTTATGGGCGCGGAAGGTCGGCAGTTGGTCCCGAGCGCCGTAAAGCGCCTCGCCCATCGCAGCGACATTGCCATGGCCGAAAATGCCCCAGACACCCCCGAAGAAGGGAAGCGTGCGGGTTTCCCCCGCCGCCGTGTCCACCACCGTCTTCTGGGCTGCCATGGCGCGAACCAAAGCCTGGGCCATGGTGAGGCGAATTGTGCGCATCGTGAGCGTTTCCCGTTTTTCTTTCTTCAGGCGGCGCGAACCCGGCGCCCATTCTCCCATGCCGCGACCAGTTCCTGGAAGCGGTTCGCCATCTGCTCCACCGCCTCGGCGTCAGAAATCTGCCCCGAGAGCCAGGCCCGCGCCGGCTCGATATGGATGGTGCGGCCCACCGCGAAGCCCTTCACCACCGGGACACCGGCGCAGGCCCGGAAGGATTCGGCGAGATCGGCCATCGGCGCCTCCAGACCCAGCACCAGCACGCCGCGGCAATAGACGTCATTCGCCGTGATCGTCTCATTGATCCGGCTCCAGGCGGCGGCGCTTTTCTGCGGCTCGAGCTTCCACCAGTCGGGTTTGATGCCAAGATCGTAGATCCGCTGGATGACCCGGGGAATGGTGTCGTCAATCAGCGAACCGTGCTTGCCAGCGATGATCTCGATCAGAAGATCGCGCCCCTGGATCCGACAGGCGTCATAGACGCGAGCAAGCTCCCGCTCCTGCCGCAGACGCAGATCCTCCGGATCGTCAGGGTGGTAGAAGCAGAGGCATTTCACGACCTGCGCCATCGGCCACTCGGTAAGATGAGCACCGAGGCTGCCGCCGGCCTCGAAATCCAGCGGCCGGGAGCCGGTGCGCTCCACCGGCCGCGCGGTCCAGAGATTGTGATCAGCGGCGCGGAACAGCGCTTCGCGCCCGTAGCGGCCGTCGATGAACATGCCGAAACCCGGCCGGCCGGCCGCCACCCGCGCCGCCGCCTGCACGGCAAGCACCTTGAAATCCGAAATCTTCTCGAACGGCGCGCCAACTTCGCTTGCGACCGTTTCGAGTTGCACGCGATGGTCGATGGCGAGTGCCATGATGCCGGGTGGGCTCGCAGTCCGCGTCGTCGCCCAATGGATATGGTTCAGATCCGCGTCGAAACGCAGCGCCCGCTGCTTGCTGCCGTGTGCGAGGAAATATTCGAGTTCGGGAAAGGTCGGGATTTCGGGCGAGCAGAGCAGCCGGGACACCGCGAAGGCGCCGCAGGCATTGGCATAGGCACAGCAGGTTTCGAGCGTTTCCCCACGCAGCCAGCCGCGCAGGAAGCCGGACATGAAACTGTCCCCCGCCCCGAGCACATTATAGACCTCCACGGGGAAGCCCGGACCGCGCACGCCCTCCTCCAGACTATCGGGAATGGCATCAGGGAAGACCACGCAACCCATCGGCCCACGCTTGCAAACGATGACGGCGGCGGAAGCCGCGCGGATCTTGCGGATCGCCTCCAGCGTATCCTCGGACCCGCCGGCCACATGCAGCTCTTCCTCGGTGCCGACGATGAGGTCGCAAAGCGGCAGCACGGGCGCCAGATGCGCAGTCACCGCATCAGAGCGGATATAGCGGCTCTCGCCCGCATCGTGGCCCGCCAGCCCCCAGAGGTTGGGGCGATAATCGACATCGAAGATGACCCGCCTGCCATGCTGCTTCGCGATGCGCATCGCCTTGAACTGCGCGGCCGCCGTATCCTCGCGCGCGAAATGGGTGCCGGTGACAACGACAGCGCCGGCCGAGGCGACGAACCCCTCGTCCACATCCGCCTCGCACAGCGCCATGTCCGCGCAGTTGTCGCGATAGAAGATAAGCGGAAAGGTACTGCTGTCGCGCACGCCGAGTAGGACGAGGGCGGTGAGCCGCTTGGGATCGACGGTGACGCCGCGCGTCTCCACTCCTTCGCGCGCCAATTGCTCGAGGATGAAGCGGCCGACCTGCTCATCCCCGACCCGGGTCAGCAGGGCAGAGCGCAGGCCGAGACGCGCGGTGCCGACCGCGATATTGGCGGGGCAGCCGCCGATCGCTTTGCTGAAGGAGCCCATATCCTCGAGACGCCCGCCGATCTGCTGCCCGTAGAGATCCAGGGAGCAGCGGCCGATCGTGATGAGGTCGAGCGTGGGAGCGGCCATGGGGAATCCCTTTCTGGCGGATCGGTCCAACCGGCCATGGCAGCGGCGCGGAAGGGTTAGGCGTTTCCTGGAACAGCGGCTTCACGCCGCCTTTGCTTCTGGAAAAATAAAACCACTATTCCAAATCCTCGTCAATCCGGTCCGAATTTTCCTTTTTCTCATCCCGCCGAATTGGCGGCAGATCGCCCGAACGCTTGCTGACCAGCGCGATGGCAAGCGTCGTGGCCAGGGCGAAGGAGGCCGAAAGCGACCGGAAACCGCCATAATCGGCCTCAGCCACCTCCAACCAGACGGAGGAGACCTGGACCAGCGGCGAAAAGGGCGAATCGGTAATGCCGACCACGGGAACGCCGCGCTGGAAGGCCGCGCGCGCCGTCGCCAGCGTCTCCGTCGCGTAAGGCGTGAAGCTGACGGCAAGCAACACGTCCTCAGGTTCGATCAGATCGGTCTGCCGCGCGCCGAGGCCGCCGAGCTGGTCCACCAGATCGCAGCGCGCGCCAAGCTTCTGCAGCGCATAAAGGAGATAGACCGCAACCGGAAAGGCTCGCCGGACGCCCACGATATGGATGGTGTGCGCGGCGGCCAGCCGCTCGACCGCCTGCTCCAGCGCGTCGACATCGACACTCTGCCGAAAGTCCCGCGCAGACGCGCAGGAAGCTTCGACCAGCCCGTCCAGCAGGCTCAGCGCGTCGCCACCCTGATTGTCCTCATGCAGCGCCTCGAGGCGCAGGTTGTAGTCAGGCCAGCGATTTCGGGCATGGGACTGGAAGACGAGTTGCAGCTCGGAAAAGCCTGAATAGCCCAGCGCCTGGGCGAAGCGGATCATGGTGGAAGGCTGCACATGAGCGAGCTTGGCGAGTTCGGCGACGCGACCGAAGGCGATCTCCTGCGGGTGCTGGACCGCGAAATCCGCGACCTGCACCAGCCGCTTGGGCAGACTGTCCCGTCTCTCGAGAATGAGCGCCCGCAGCGCGCGGAAATCACGCGGCACTGCGCCCTCCTGCGGCGCCGCCGTCATCGCCTCCTCCTCAGCCTCGCCAAAGCTCTGCGGCGAACCCCCGCCATGGGACCCTCCGCCATCCTCAATCGTCATGCAGCTGCATCTCCCGTTGACAACCGATAGACCAAATGGAATGTTTCTTCCATATATTCCATCAAGAAATAAAGACGCTCCAAGCGCACTGGGAGGCGCCGGCTTACCGAAGACCCCACCTCAGGCTCCTGATGCCCCGGTCGCGGCCCGGATGGAAGGTGTCCGCGCCGTGGAGTTAGAGGGTCCGGCACCGACTACGTCCCAAGAAGACACGCCCAACACGAAAGAAACGTCACCATGATCCGCTTTTCCGTCCTCGGCTGCGGCCGCATCGGCACCATGCACGCCCGCAACCTCGCCCGGCATCCGCAGGCCCGCCTCACCTCGGTCTTCGACGTCTTCACCAAGGCCTCGGACGCCATGGCCGCCGAGCTCGGCGTCAAGGCCGCTGCCTCGATCGACGAGGTATTGGCCGACCCCGAGGTCGATGCCGTGCTCATCGCGACCTCGACCGACACCCATGTCGAGCTGATCACCCGCGCTGCCCGCGCCGGCAAGGCTATCCTTTGCGAGAAGCCGATCGCGCTCGACATGGCCAAGGTCGAGCAGTGCTGGGGCGAGATTCGCGATCTCGGCGCGACCGTCATGATCGGCTTCAACCGCCGTTTCGATCCCTCCTTTCGCGCCGTGCATGACCGCATGATGGCGGGCGAGATCGGCAAGCTGGAGCAGGTCATCATCACCAGCCGCGACCCCGGCCCGCCGCCGATCGCCTATATTAACGTCTCTGGCGGTCTGTTCCGCGACATGACCATCCACGACTTCGACCTCGCCCGCTACTTCGCCGGCGAGATCGTGGAAGTGCAGGCCTTCGGCGCCAATCTCGTGGACCCCGCGATCAAGGCAGCCGGCGATATCGACGCCGCGATGGTGACGATGCGGGCCGCCTCCGGCGCCCTCGTCCACATCAATAACAGCCGCCGCGCCTCCTACGGCTACGACCAGAGGCTCGAGGTTTTCGGCGAAAAGGGCATGCTGATCGCCGGCAACCGCACGGCGACGACGGTACAGTCCTTCTCCGCCAGCGGCACTGGTCAGGGCGATGTCGTTCTGCCCTTCTTCATCGAGCGTTATGCCGAGGCCTATGCCGCCGAAGTCGGCCATTTCGTGGAGAGCGTCGCAGCCCGCACCACGCCGCTCACGAGCTTCCGGGATGGGGCAGAAGCGCTGCGGCTTGCCGATGCGGCGCTCGAAAGCCTTTCTACCGGCCGCGTCGTGAAACTCGGCTGAGGAGAGGATCATGGCTCGCAAGCTTGGCGTCTGCACCTGGACCTACGGGCCGCGACCGCTGGCCGAGATTGCAGCATCCCTTGCGGCCCTCGGCTATGACGGCGTGGAACTGCACGGCGATCTCGAAACCTTCCGCGCGGGTGACACCGCGCGGCTGCTCGCCGATCACGGCCTTTCCATCCTCTCTCTCACGCCCGCGGATTGCGACCCTTCCCATCCCGATCAGGCCGTGAGAGCGGCGGCGGTCGATTATTACCGCCGCCTGATCGACTTCGCGGCCGAGGCGCGGGAGGTGGCGGGCGGCGCCCCCGTCGTCTCCTTCCACGGCCTCGTCACCCGCATCAAGCCAATCGCAAGCCAGGAGGAAGAGGATCGCCATCTGGTGGATTCCGTGCGGGCGGTGGACGCCCACGCGACAGCGGCGGGTGTGCCGATGGTCTATGAAGTGCTCAACCGCTACGAATCGCATCAGATCAACACCGGCGCCCAGGCGCTGGCCCTGCTGCAAGAGGCCGGCGCGAAGGCCATGACCGTGCTGCTGGACGCCTATCACATGAATATCGAGGAACGTGACCTGCCAGCCGCCATCCTGCAGGTCGGGTCGAAGCTGGGTCTTTTTCATGTCGCTGATTCGAACCGCGAGGCGATTGGCCGGGGCCATACTGACTTCCCGGCGATCATCGCGGCCTTGGATGCGGCGGCCTATGCCGGTCCCATTATCGTCGAATGCACGGCGACAGGCCCCAACCCTTTCACCCCCGTGAAAGGGCCGGACTATTTGGCGATGCAGGAGACCTTTCTCCGCGAAAGCCGCGAGTGGCTTGCCGCCGCCTGAGCCGCCGGTGTCCCCCGCTTGGGGGTACCCAGCCGGGGCGCCTAGCGGGCAAGCGCCTCGGCGACACGGTCGGAGAGGCGGCCCAGAGCGACGCTCATAGACGCGGCCTGCGCCGTTACACCCTTGCCTGTCACGGGGACGACGAAGCGAATCCCCTCCGTCACCGTCGCGCGCGGCTTGTGCGCGAAGCTGACCCCCATCTGCGCGACTAACACGACGCTGCCGTTCACGGCCTCGTCGAAGCGCGTGATGTTGATCGCGACGGTTGCATTCGGGCGGACATCGACGGCGCTCGCCTCCGTGAACACGGTTGTGGCGGGCAGGCGCTGCTCGATTTCGGCCGACAGCACGCGCCCGAGCATGGCGGTAAAGGGTTCGCCCCACCAGTCGTTGGTCGCGACCTCGATGTGATACCCCTCCGAGGAACGGACGATCGCCTTGCGATCGAGATAGGGGGCGACCGCGATATCCTGCAGCAGCACGGTGTGCGGTCCGCCAGGCCGCACCACGCCCGGCACGGCGTCAAGCGTGAGGAGGTCGGGATTGGGCGAGCCGCACCCCGCCGGAAGAGCTGCGAGGACCAGGAGACTGAGAGAAAACTGTCGGCGCGTCGGCATCATTTCTCCATTCCCGTGTTCGTGCGGCCGCGGAGCAACGCTTCCGGATGGCTCGCGAGCAAATCGGCCAGCGTCCGGAAGGACTGAGCCATGTCATTGAATTGCGCCATCAAGCGATCAAGCTGGCGGCTGAAATGGCTGTCCGCGCCATAGCCCGTATTGGCGGACACCAGCACGGTGTTGAGGCTGCCGACGGCGGTCTTCAACTGCTTCGTCAACTGCGGCAGGCTTTTGAGAGCCGGCCCGACATCCGTATTGAGCTGCTTGACGAGCGTTTCCGACTGAACCAGCGTTTTCGACAGCGCACTCACTGCCTGCTTGGTCTCAGGCCCGTTCGTGATCTTGTTCAGCCCGTCGAGCATCGATGTCAGGCTCGCGGACATCTGGTCGAACGGCATGGCGTTGATCTTGTTGAGCAGGCTGGTGACTGAAGAACTGATCGAATCGAAGGCGCCCGGCGCGGTCGGGAAAACGATATCCGTGCCCTGGACCGTCACGTCGGCCTTGGGCGCGTCGGGCACGTCGACAATCGCGATCTCGCTCTGCCCGGTGAGCAGATTAGCCTTCTGGATCTGGGCGCGGGCGCCGCGAGCGACGAGGATGCGCAGATTGGTGAGCGGGCCGGCGGCCACCACCTCCTGGTTGATGTTCTTGATGCGCTGGGGCTGAATCTCGAAATGCACCGGCGCCAGGATCTGGTGTGATTTGGCATCGTAGACCATGTCGACGCCAGTGACCTCGCCGATTTTGAGCCCGTGCAGGGTGACGGGCGAACCGGGTCCAAGCCCCGCGACAGATCCGGTGAAATAGGAGACGAAATTGACCTTGCGGTCATAAACCGCCTGCTTGGCGTCATCCTGACTGAGATAGAGCGGAAATTCATGGTTGGGAGCGCTCTCGGCGTTCTGCGTCGATTCGTCGGGCGTCGAGAAGGCAACCCCGCCGAGCAGCAGCGCATTGAGCGACTGCACCTGAACCTGCACCCCCTCCGCACCGAGATTGATGGAAAGCCCGGAGGCATTCCAGAACTGGCTGTCGTCTTGGACGTAGGCGTCATACGGCGCGCGGACGAAGGCATGAATCGTCACCTCCCGCGCCATGTCCCCGATGTCCCAGCCAAGAATCTGGCCGACCTGGAGATCCCGGAAGAACACCGGCGCGCCCAGCGAGACGGAGCCGATGCGCTTGGCCTGCAGAAGAAAGGTGCGGCCGGGGATTGCGGATTGCAGCACGGGCGGGTCTTCGAGGCCGACGAAATGGGTCGCGGACTTGCCGCGCGCGGCACCCGGCAGAAGATCGATATAGGGACCCGAGAGCAGCGTGCCGAGACCGGAAAAACTGCCCGCGAAGAAGCGCGGCCGCACGATCCAGAATTTGGTTTGGTCCGAGATCAGCGGCGTCGCATCCCGCGTCATCTGTACCGTGACGTTCACATGGTTCATGTCCGGGGTGAGCTTCACCGCGGTCACGGTGCCGAGCGTCACATCCCGGTGCTTGACGACGGATTGCCCCGCCGTCAGCCCATCGCCCTGGTCGAAGGTGATGGTGACCTTGGGGCCACGCTTCGCATAGGTGTCCCAGACCAGCCAACCGCCGACGGCGAGGCTGATGGCGGGGATCGCCCAGATGAGGGAGATGCGGCGCCGCCCTCGCGTTCTAACGGCGGCTGTTTCCATGGGGGCTTCGCTCATTGGCTCCTGCCGGCGCTGGCTGCATCCCACATCACCCGGGGATCGAAGGCTTCCGCTGCGAAGATCGTGAGGATCACGACCCCCGCGAAGGCGACCGCGCCGACACCCGGCTCGATCGTCACGATGGCGCCGAACTGGACCAGCGCCACAAGAATGGATTCCATGAAAATGTCGATCATCGACCAGCGGCCGATAACAGCGATGATGCGATAGAGCCGCACGCGATCGACCAGCCGCTCATCACGGCTGAACTGCGTCATCACAAGCAGGATGGCGAGGCCGAGCAACTTCAGCATCGGCACCATGATGCTGGCGATGAAGACAATGGCGGCGAGCGGATACATTTTTGCCGCGACCAGCTCCTCCACCCCGCCCAGGATCGTGCTCGGCATGCCCGATCCCATCTGCACGACGGTCAGCACCGGATAGACATTGGCGGGAATGTAGAGCACGGCAGCGGCGATCAGAAGCGCCCAGCAACGCGCGATGCCGCGCGGCTTGCGATCATGGAGCAGGCTGCCGCAGCGCCGGCATTCATGCGGCCCTGCACCTTCGGCGACGGCGACTTTCTCGCAGGTCTCGCAGGCGAGGAACGTCCGCTGGCGGCCTGCCTGCATCGCCGTGCCGGCCGGCGTGGGGGCCGGGGGATGTTGCGTGATGCCGCGCCGTTCCATCTCCTCCCAGACTGCCTGCCGGTCGAGCGTCGCGTCCGCCGCCACCATGGCGATCATCAGCCCGACCAGAGCAAAAACGGCATAGCCTACGTCGATGTGCACCATGTCGACAAGTTTGACGTAGGCAACAAAAACGCCGAGCAGATAGACTTCCACCATCGCCCAGGCGCGCAGGCGCTCCACCAGGCCGAAGACGCGAGGCAGGTGGCGCGGCGGCCGCGGCAAGCGCAACCCAATGAGAACATAGGCGGTACCGAGGAGTTTCAGAAAGGGTGCGCCGACCGTTGTGAAGATCACGACCAGGGCGAGTTCCCAGATGCCTTGTTGGGTCAGCCGTTCCGGCCCGCTGAAGAGATCGGCGCCCAGCGAGATGCCCGATGTGCTCACCCGCATCAGCGGCATGGAGCAGGCGATGGCGAAGCAGAGAAGCGCCGTCAGCGTCATGGCCAGGCAGCGGCCGAGAGAATCGTGCTGCACCCGCCTGAGCGTCACACCACAGCGCGCGCAGAGAACCACCGCCGGCGGCGTCATTGCCGGTACGCGCTGCAGCAATCCGCAGTGACGGCAGATGAGGGGATGCGGTTCCGTCGTCGTATCGGACGGGGCATCCTCGACGAGAGATGAGAATGCCATCAGGGAAGACGCCCGAACCTCACATGCTGAATCCCTGGTTGACGGTCCTGCCGCCTGTTTTCACATTCGTCACGACCTGATAGCGTTTCGGCGAGGGCGTCAAGCCGCAAGTCGGTGGCGTTGTTCGATGACAACGGCGTGCGGCCATCCCCGTTTCGATGATGGAAGAGAGAGCATGACCAGACCCTTCGTCAAACGTCATCCTGAGACTTGTGGCCCGACGCCGCAGCGGCGGCGTCTTGGCCTCCTGGCCCTGCTCCCCGCACTGGCACTTCTCGCCGGCTGCGCTGGGAACAACGGCGCGCAAAATGCCGCCGCAGGTAAGATACCGGATGGTACTATCGTCATGCACCAGGTGCAGGCCGCCTTCATCGGCAGCGGCAATGGCGGCGATGGCACCCTCACCTATCAGGGCCGCACCTATCCCTTCGTCATCGGCGGTCTCGGCGTGGGCGGCATCGGCGCTTCCACAATCGACGCGACGGGCGAGGTCTACAACCTGAAGTCCGTGGCGCAGTTCCCGGGCTCCTACGTGCAGGGCCGCATGGGCTATGCCTTCGGCACAGAAAGCCACGGCGACCTCTGGCTGAAGAACGATGCCGGCGTCGTCCTGCATCTCGCCGCGAAGCGCACCGGCCTCATGCTCAGCCTGGGGGGAGACGTGATCCTCATCCAGATGAAATGAGGTGCTGGGGCGTGCCACGGCACGCCCCGACCCGTTTCCCTCAGGTGGGGCGGATCATTTCGAAAATCCGGTCGGCGGTGGCGTAGTCGCCACGATAGCCGCAGCGACCCAAGGGTGCCGCGGCAGCGGTATCGAAGCGCCCGTTTTTGAGGAAGGCCGGGTCGATATGCACGGCGACGACCTGGCCCACTACCATGTAGTTCGAGGAGGGCGCGCCATCGAGCCCACGCAAATGGGTGATGGAAATCCGCCGGCATTCGAGCGCGGCTGCCGCGGCGGCGACGCGGGGCGGCCGCACGAGCCGGGACGGCGCCTTCGCGAGCTCGGCCAGTTCCATCTCGTCCACTTCATGGGGAACGGAGGCCGAGGTGGTGTTCATCGCCTGGGCGAGCGCGAAGCCTGCGAGATTGGCCACGAACTCGCCCGTCTCCTCCACATTCCGCACACTGTCTTTCCAGCCGTTGCTGGAGAACATGACCATGGGCGGCCTGTCCGAGACCATATTGAAAAAACTGTAGGGGGCGAGGTTCACCCGCCCCTCCGCGTCGACGCTCGAAATCCAGCCGATGGGTCGCGGCGCGATGATTGCCTTCAGCGGATCATGCGGCAGACCGTGACCCGAAGCCTGCTCATAGAAGTAGCTCTCGCTCATCCTTACTCTTACTCCCGTCGTCCGGCCGCGATGGCACAGAGCAGTTCGAACATCATGGTGGCGCCGGTCAACGCGGTCAGTCCCGAGGGGTCGAAGGGTGGTGCCACCTCGACCACATCAGCGCCCACGATCCGAACCGCGCCGAGGCGCCGCAGCATGAACTGCGCCTCTCGCGTGGTGAAGCCGCCGATCTCCGGCGTTCCCGTGCCGATCGCCATCGAGGGGTCAATGCTGTCGATGTCGAAGGAGACATAGGTGGGGCCCGTGCCTGCGATCTCCAGCGCCTCGTCCATCACCGCATCGACACCACGGGACACGAATTCCTCGACATAGATTTGGCGAATGCCCTGGGTGCGGGCCCAGGCATGATCCTCCGCCGTGTAGAGCGAGCCGCGCAGGCCGATCTGCACTATGCGCCGGGGGTCCAGCACGCCATCCTCAATCGCCCGGCGGAAGGGCGAGCCGTGAGTATAGGGGTTGTCGCCGAAATAGGTGTCGTTGGTGTCGGAATGGGCGTCGAAATGGATGAGGCCGACTGGCGCCGCTTTTCCCACCGCGCGTAGGATGGGATAGGTGATAAGATGGTCGCCCCCCGCCGTCAGCGGCACCGCCCCCGCCGCTACGACCTCGGCAAAGAAGCCCTCGATGCGGCTGAGCGAATCGCGCAGGTCGATCGGGTTCACCGGGCAATCGCCCAGATCGGCGACCTGCAGCACGTCATAGGGCGAGATCTGCGTCGCGTGGTTGAAGCGGCGCATCAGGCTCGACTGGTTGCGAATCTCCCGTGGCCCGTGGCGGGCGCCGGCGCGATTGGTCGTGCCGCCGTCGAAGGGCACGCCGATGAGTGCCACGTCCAGACCCACGGCCGAGGTGACCGTCGGCAGGCGCATGAAGGTGGAATGGCCCGCAAAGCGCGGCACGAGTGCGGCATCGACCGGCTGGTTGAATTCTGTCATCGCGGGCACTCCTCGGGTGGCTTCAGCGATCGTCTTCGGGCGACAGAGCACGGGCGCACGGCTTGATCAACCGCGCGCCCTGGTATCCTGTGGGTGGGCATAGCCTATCAAGGATGACCCATGGCCGGCGCGCTGTCGCATATTCGCGTACTAGACCTCTCCCGCGTTCTGGCTGGCCCTTGGGCAAGCCAGTTGCTCGGCGATCTCGGCGCGGACGTGATCAAGATCGAGCGGCCGGTGACCGGGGACGATACCCGCGCCTGGGGGCCGCCCTTCCTGAAGGATCCGCAAGGCCGGGACACGCGGGACGCCGCCTATTTCCTCTGTGCCAACCGCAATAAGCAGTCCGTCACGGTCGATTTCACCCGCCCCGAGGGCCAGGCCCTGGTCCGCGCGCTCGCCGCCCAGTCCGATGTCGTGCTCGAGAATTTCAAGCTCGGCGGGTTGAAGCAGTACGGCCTCGATTACGAGAGCCTCGCACCCATCAATCCCCGCCTCGTCTATTGCTCCATCACCGGCTTCGGCCAGACCGGGCCCTATGCCGAACGGGCGGGCTACGACTTTCTCATCCAAGGCATGGGCGGCCTGATGAGCATTACCGGCAGGCGGGATGGCGAGCCCGGCGCCGGGCCGCAGAAGGTGGGCGTGGCACTCACTGACGTACTGACCGGGCTCTATGCCTCGAACGCCATCCTCGCCGCACTTGCGCATCGTGAAACGTCCGGCCGCGGGCAATATATCGACCTCGCCTTGCTCGACGTGCAGGTGGCGAGCCTCGCCAATCAGACGATGAACTACCTGACGACCGGCAACCCGCCTCAGCGCATGGGCAATGCCCACCCGAATATCGTGCCTTATCAGGATTTCCCGACCCAGGACGGCGCCATGATCCTGGCCGTCGGCAATGACAGCCAGTTCGCGAAACTCGCGCTCGTCGCCGGGCATCCTGAATGGGCGGTCTCGCCTGACTTCGCGACTAACCGGGCCCGGGTCGAGAACCGGACGGCCTTTGTGGAGGCCTTCACCGCCGTCTCTCTCACCCGCACGACCAAGGCCTGGATTTCAGACCTCGAAACGGCTGGGGTGCCCTGCGGACCGATCAACAATCTGCGCGAGGTGTTCGAGGACCCGCAAGTCATCTCCCGCGGCGCGAAGATCTCCCTGCCCCATGCGACGGGGGTGGATGTGGCGCTCGTTGCAAACCCCATCCGCATGTCCGAAACCCCGCCCGAATACCGCAGCGCACCGCCGACACTCGGTGAGCACACCCGAAGCGTGCTCGCCGGGCGACTGGGGCTGCCTGCGGGGGAGATCGACGCGCTGGCTGAGAAGGGCGTGATATAGGGCTCTCTCGATGACGCTGCTGCTCGATGTCCGGGATCTGCATGGTCTGCCCGGCGGGCCTTTCGCCTTTCATCTGGAGGCGGGGGAATGCCTGGTGATCTCCGGTCCTTCAGGGATCGGCAAGAGCCTGCTGCTGCGCATGATCGCCGATCTCGACCCGAATGAGGGGGTGCTGCAGCTCGAAGGCCAGACACGGGCGGAGATGAGCGCCCCCGCCTGGCGTGCCCGGGTGAGCTATCTCGCAGCCGAATCCGGCTGGTGGGCCGAGACGGTCATCGAACACATGGCGCCCCGCATGGCAGCGGCCCCCCTGCTCTCCCGCCTCGGCCTGCGTCCCGATATCCTGGAGGCACCCGTCTCCCAGCTTTCCTCCGGCGAGCGGCAACGCCTGAGCCTCATTCGCGCCCTGATCCGAAATCCGCGGGTCCTGCTGTTGGACGAGCCAACCAGCGCGCTGGACCCGGCATCGACGACGCTGGTGGAAGCACTGATCGCCGAGCGGCGGGCGGCCGGCATGGGCGCCATCATCGTCTCGCATAATCCCGAACAGGCCGCACGCATCGCCACCCGCCGCTTCGCCATGACCGCTGGACAGTTGACCGAACTGGCCGGGCCGTGAACGCACCCTCGCTCACCCCAGCCGATCTCGCACTTGCGGCGGCGCTGGTGCTGGCCAGCGCCGGCCTGTCGCTCCTGCTCGATTTCCGCATCCACCGGCCGATGGTGGTGGCCAGCCTGCGGATGGTGGCGCAACTGCTCCTGGTAGGCCAGGTGCTGCGAATCGTCTTCCGCATTGGCCATCCGATCGTAACTCTTGCCGTGCTTGCGGTCATGGCGGCGGCGGTCGTTTATGAGGTGGGTGCGCGGCCCGAACGGCGGCTCGCCGGGCTCTGGCACTACATGGCGGGCGGCCTGCCCACGGTCGTCTGCGGCTTCGCGATCGTCGTGCTGGCGCTGCTCACCGCGCTCAGCCCGTCGCCCTGGTACGATGCGCGGGTGGCGATCCCGCTCGCTGGAATCATCCTCGGCAATGTCATGAATGCCGTCAGCCTTGCGCTTAACGTCTTTTTCTCTGCGGCGGTGCGTGAACGCGGGGCAATCGAGGCGCGGCTTGCGCTCGGCGCCACGAAAGGCCAGGCGCTGCACGGCGTCTCCACCCAGGCGCTGCGCACCGCCCTCATTCCCACCATCAACCAGATGGCCGCCGCTGGGATCATCACCCTTCCCGGCATCATGACCGGCCAGTTGCTGGCGGGGATGGACCCGATCGGCGCCGCGAAATACCAAATCCTGCTCATGGGGCTGATGCTCTCAGGCAGTTTCGCAGGCGCGCTGCTGGCGCTGAAGCTCGCCGCCACCCGCCTGACGGATGATCGGCACCGTCTACGACTGGACAGGCTGCGTCCGCGCGGGTGACATGGCCGGACATCGCAAGGCCCGGGCACGCAAGGACGGTTTCATGAACGAAATTCCCATCATCGACCTTGCCGGCCTGCGGTCGAACGATCTCTCGGAGCGCCAAGCCGTGGCGGGCCGGCTCGGTGCCGCCTGCCGCCATGTCGGCTTCTTCTACGTCAAGAACCACGGCATCCCCGAGATGGTGGCAAAGGGCATCTTCACCGCAGCCCATCGGCTTTTCGCGCAGCCCGCGGCCGAAAAGGAAAAACTGTCCATCAAGCGGTCGCCGCATAACCGCGGCTATGTCGGCGTGGCGGGGGAGCGGCTGGATACGAAGGCGAGCCCCGACCAGAAGGAAGCCTTCAACATCGGCTTCGACCTGCCCGCCGATGACCCCGAGGTGCTGGCGGCCAAGCCGTTTCGCGGCGTCAATCTGTGGCCCGACCTGCCCGGCTGGCGGGACCAGGTGCTCGCCTATTACGACGCTTGCATGACCCTCCAGCTCACCATCCATCGCGGCTTCGCGCTCGATCTCGGCATCGCGGAGGATTTCTTCGCCGACAAGATGGACCGGCCGATCGCGACGCTGCGCCTGCTGCACTACCCGGCAGGCGAACCCACAGAGGGCGCCGAGATCGGCGCCGGCGAACATACCGACTACGGCAATGTCACCATCCTGGCGACCGACGGCGTCGCCGGTCTGCAGGTCCGCCGCCGGGACGGCGTCTGGCTCGACGCACCGCATGTGGACGGCGCCTTCGTCTGCAATATCGGCGACTGCCTGATGCGCTGGACCAATGACGTTTATGTCTCAACCCCGCATCGCGTAGCGCGCCCGAAGGCCGAGCGTTACTCCGTCGCCTTCTTCGCGGATGCCAATCCGGATGCCGTGGTCGAGACCCTGCCCACCTGTCTGGCGCCGGGGGAGAGGCCGCGCTACGCCCCCATCTCCTGCGCCGACTATCTGCGCGAACGCCTGACCGCGACCTACGACCACCTTAAGCCGGGAAGCTGACCGTGACGCTCGACCTCATCATCCGCGACGCCATTCTCCCGGACGGCCGCACCGGCCAGGATATCGGCGTCGCCGGGGGCCGCATCGTCGCGGTGGAGCCCAAGCTCGCGGCCGAAGCGCGGGAAGAGCTCGCGGCCGGCGGCCATCTCCTCTCGCCTCCCTTCGTCGATCCGCATTTCCACATGGACGCGACGCTGTCGCTGGGGATTCCGCGCGTCAACCGCTCCGGCACGCTGCTCGAGGGCATCGCGCTCTGGGGCGAACTCAAGCCTATGCTGACGCACGAGGCTGTGGTGGAACGCGCGCTGCGCTATTGCGACCTCGCCGTCTCGCATGGGCTGCTCGCCATTCGCAGCCATGTCGATATCAGCGATCCCCGGCTCGTCACCGTCGACGCCCTGCTCGATGTCCGCGAACGGGTGAAATCCTATATCGACCTGCAACTCGTGGCTTTCCCGCAGGACGGCTACTACCGTTCGCCGGGGGCCGTGGACCTTCTCGAACGCGCGCTCGACAAAGGCATCGAAATCGTCGGCGGCATTCCGCATTTCGAACGCACCATGGAAGCCGGCCGGCAATCCGTGGAGGCCCTGTTCCGCATCGCCGCCGACCGTGGACTGCGCATCGACATCCATTGTGACGAGACCGACGATCCCCTCTCCCGCCATGTCGAGACCATGGCGTCGGAGGCCCTGCGCTTCGGCTTAGCCGACCGCGCCACCGCCTCGCACACGACGTCGATGCATTCGATGGACAATTACTACGCGGCCAAGCTCATCGCGCTGATCGCCGAAAGCGGCATGAACATCATCGCCAACCCGCTCATCAACATCACGCTGCAAGGCCGGATGGAGACCTATCCGAAGCGGCGCGGCCTGACGCGGGTGCCGGAACTGCTTGCCGCCGGCGTCAACGTCGCCTTCGGCCAGGATTGCACCATGGACCCCTGGTACTCGCTCGGTTCGGGCGACATGCTGGAAGTCGCCCATATGGGCCTGCATGTCGCGCAGATGACGTCGCAAGAGGCGCAGCGGACCTGTTTCGAGGCGGTGACGACGCATGGCGCGCAGGTGATGGGATTGGAAGGCTACGGCATCGCGCCGGGCTGCCGCGCCGATTTCGTGCTGCTGCAGGCGAAAAGCCCGAGCGAGGCGATCCGGCTGCGCGCCACCCGCCTGGTCGTGGTCAGATCCGGCCGCGTCATCGCCCGGACGCCGGCCCGCGAAGCATCCCTTTTCCTCGATGGCCGCCCGCCGATGGTGGATGCCGCCGCCTACGCGCCGAAGCTCGGCTGAGGCTTACCGCCGCTCTTCGCGCAGGAAAGGCCGCGCGAGATCCTCGGGCTGGGCGCTGAAGCGCCGCCGCCCGAGGCCGGAAGCCGCCAGTACCGCGATCGTCGCCAGATATGGCAGCATCTGGATGAGATAGATCGGCACATGGGCGCCGCTCGACAGAACGAGCGGGATGATGGCCTGCACGGCACCGAAAAGCACCGCCGCGCCGATCGCGCGAATGCTGTTCCAGCGCGCGAAGGTCACGAGGGCGACGGCGATCCAGCCGCGCCCGCTCACCATGCCGCTGACCCAGACCTGGGAGCCCACGAGACTGAGATGCGCGCCCGCTAGGCCGAGCACGATCCCGCCTACGAGCACCGCGCCGAAGCGCATGCCCATGACATTGATCCCCGCCGCGTCGGCGGCCGGCGCGTTCTCGCCCACCGAGCGCAGGCGCAGCCCAAGCTCCGTCCGCTCCAGCACCCACCAAAGGATGAAGGGCAGAATGAAGGCGAGATAGGTCAGCGGATCCTGGTCGATCAGCCGTGCCAGCCATCGCGGCAGTCCCGCAAAGAGCGAGGGAAAGATCGGTCCCAGTGCCTTGATCGGCTGGTTCGCGAAACTGTCGCCGATGACGCCCGAAAGCCCGACGCCGAAGGCGAAGATGACAAGGCCCGAGAGCACCTGTTCCAGGCGCAACACCACGGTGAGTAGCGCGAAGAGGATCGTCATGCCGAGCGCCGAGACGCAGCCGAGCAAGATCGCGAGCGGCAGGCCGAGACCCGACAGCATGGCGATGACGGAGGCGACGGCGCCCATGGACATGATGCCCTCGGCGCCGAGATTCATCACGCCCGCGCGCTCATTGATGATCAGGCCGGTGGTCGCCAGCAGATAGGGCGCCGCGAAAACCGGGATCGCGCCGATCCAATCCCCCAGAAAACCGTTCATCACGCCGCTCATGCCGCGCGCTCCCCCACCGCCGCGACCGGCTTCGGCCGTGCTTTGATGAGGGTGATGCGGTAGCGCACGAAGACGTCGAAAGCCGCGACCGTCAGGAGAAGGAAAGCCTCCATCGTCACCACCATCGTATTGGGCAGCTGATAGAAGGCTTTGAGCGAATCACCCGCCGTATAGAGGCCCGCGACCGCCAAGGCGGCAATGAACACGCCGACCGGATTGGCGCGGCCGAGATAGGCGATGGCGATGGAGGGAAAGATATAGTCGTTGCCCACGAACTGGGTCAGCCGATGCTCCTCCCCGGCCGTGATGCTGAACCCGGCAAGGCCCGACACCGCCCCCGCGAGGCAGGCCGTCATCAGTGTGATGCGGGCGACCGGAATGCCGAGCGCACGGGAGGCCGTGCGATTCTCCGCCACCGCCTTGGAGAGCAGGCCGAAGCGGCTGTAGCGGCACAGCCACCAGCAGAAGACGGTGACGATAAGGGCGATGAAGAGGCCGTAATGCAAGTGCCAGCCAGGGAAATCGGGCAGTCGCTCATAGGAAGCGAAAGGCGGCGACACAGGAAAACTGTCCGATGGGTTGCGCCAGATGCCGTAGAGCAGGTCCTGCGCCAGGAGATAGGCCACGTAGTTCAGCAGCAGCGTGGTGATGACCTCATCCGCACGCAGGCGGACCTTGGCGACGGCCGCGATGCCGCACCAGAGCGCGCCACCCGCCGCCGCCGCCAGGATCATCAGCGGCATGCGCAGGAACCACGGTCCGACATGATAGAAGCTGACGGCGGTCGCCCCCAACGCACCCATCCAGAGCTGGCCCTCGACGCCGATGTTCCAGAAGCGGATGCGCAGGCAGAGTGCCACCGACATGGAGACGAGCACGAGGGAAATCGCCCGCGTAAACGTCTGGTCCAGCCCGGCCTTGTTGCCGAAGACATAGAGGATGAACTCGTTGCCAAGGTCGTTCGCCGGCACGCCGAAGGCGATGAGAAGGATGGCGCAGCAGAGCAGGCCGAACAGGATGCCACCGACGAGCGTCGCGGCCGTTAGCCAGCGCGGCACCGCGAGCCGCGGCGAGAGGACGAGGCGATAGGGAAGCGCGGACAATTCAGGCACCTTCCAGGATCAGGCGGCCGAGTTCGGCCCGGTCGGTCTGTTCGATCGGCATGGCCTCTGAAAGGCGGCCATGGGAGAGGACGGCGACACGGCTGGAAAGCGCCAGCACCTCGTCCAGATCCTCGGAGATCATGAGCACCCCGGCGCCGCGCGCCGCGGCCTCCAGCAGGCGGTTCTGCACGGCGGCGGCAGCCCGCACATCGAGCCCGCGCACCGGCGAGTGAACGACGAGGATGGAGAAATCGCCCTCGAATTCTCGCGCCAGGATCAGCTTCTGGGCATTGCCGCCCGAGAGCAGGCGCGCCTGGGTGTCCGCCACACCCCCGGCGATCTCGTAATCGCGGATCGAGCCTTCCGCCCGGCCGCGCATCCAACTGCGCGTGACCCACCAGCGCTTCTCCGGCCGCGCGGCCGAGAGCGCCGGCACGGCGAGATTTTCGGCGAGTGTCAGGCTGCCGAAGAGGCCAAGATGAAACCGGTCCGCGGGCACGAAGCGCAGCCCCGCCTCCCGCCGGGCGGCGGGTGCCAGGGGCGCGCTTTCCCCATGCATGATGATGTCTCCGGACGTGGGCGTGCGCAGGCCGATGATGGCTTCGAGCAGTTCGGACTGGCCGTTGCCGCCGAGGCCCGCGATGCCGAGAATTTCGCCCACATGCAGCCGTAGCGAGAGATCGCGAAGGGGTACGTCATGCTCCGCCGCCGGTGTGGAGACATCCTTCAACTCCATCACGACCTTGGCCGAGACCGAGGCGGCCCCACGGCGGACCACCGCCGTCTCGCCGCCCACCATGGCGCGCGCGAGTTCGCCCGCCGAAAGGCCCTGGGCCGGCGCGCCGTCGATCACGGTGCGGCCGGCACGCATTACCGTCACGCGATCGGCGGTCGCACTCACGTCACGCAGCTTATGGGTGATCAGGATAACGGCACGGCCGTCATCGGCCAGTCGCCGCGCGAGTTGCAGCATGCCCGCCGCCTCGCTTTCGGCGAGCACCGCCGTCGGCTCGTCCATGATCAGGATTCGCGCGCCGCCGAGCAGAACCTTGAGGATTTCCACCTTCTGCTGCTCGGAGACCGAGAGTTGGTCCACCCGCACGTCCAGAGGCAGGACGAAACCCAGATCGGCGGCCATCGCGTTGATCGCGGAGACCGCCGCGTCACGCGTACGCCAGTCGGCAGTGGCGGCGCAGGCGAGACGCAGGTTTTCAAGCACGGTGAGCGGCCCCACGAGCTTGAAATGCTGATGGATCATGCCGATGCCGGCGGCCGAGGCCGCACGGGGCTCAGCAAAGGCGACAGGTTGACCCGACACCTCCACGATCCCGCCATCCGCGCCGTAGAAACCGGCGAGGATGTTCATCAAGCTGGATTTGCCGGCGCCGTTCTCACCGAGAAGGGCATGCACTTCCCCCCAGGCCACGGAGAGATCTGCCCCGGCAAGTGCCACGCGGTCCCCGAAGGACTTGGTCACGCCCAGCATGCGCACCGCGACCGGGAAAGCGGCCGCGGCATCCTCCGCGGCCATCGTTGTGCGGTCGGTGGTCGAGACGGTCATGCTGCCTACTTGATCGAGCCCTGGACGTTGTCGACCAGATAGTTCATGCCGAAGAGCTGGTCGAGCGTCATCACCTTGCCGGCGTCGACCTTGACGGATCCGTCCTGAGCCTTGATCGGGCCGGTGAAGGGATCGAACTTCCCGGCGATCATCTCCGCCTTCATGTCGTCGATCTTCTTTTGAACATCGGCGCTGACATGGTTCACAGGCTCGGTGATCTCCACCATGCCGTCATCCATGCCGTAGAGGCTGGTGCCCGCGCTCTTCCACGTACCGGCCTTCAGCGCCTGGACCATCGGCACCAGCATCTTGTCCCAATGGAAGACGACCGAGGTCATGATCGTCTTCGGCGCGGCGGCCGACATGTCGTTCTCATATCCAATCGAATACTTACCGGCCTTCTCCGCCTGCACGATGGCGGCGGGGCTGTCCATGTCGGTCGCGATGACGTCCGCGCCCTGCTCGATCATGGCGTTGGCGAGCTGGCCTTCCTTCACCGGATCGTCCCAGGCATTGACGAAGGCGACCTTCGCCACGGTCCCGGGATTGGCAGCCTTGGCGCCGAGGGCGAAAGCGTTGATGTCCCACAGCACGGTCGGAATCGGGAAGCCCTCGATCATGCCGATGACCTTGGATTTCGTCACCGAGCCCGCGGCATAGCCCGCGAGGTACCAGCCCTGGAAGGTTTTGGGATACGGGCTTTCCAGGTTCGGCGCGGTGGTGACCCCGGCCATGTTCACGAAGGCCACGTTCGGATGAGCCTTGGCTTCGGCCTTGAAGGCGTCACCATAGCCGTAGGTGCCGCCGATGATCACGTTGTAGCCGCGGTTGATGAAGAGTTCGACCGTCTGCTCGACCTTCTCGGTCTGCTCGGGGATGTTCTCCACATAGGGGATCTTCTTGCCGAACTCCTTCTGGAGCACGAGGCGCGCGCGGTTCTGCGCGCCGGTCCAGCCGCCGTCGCTGATGGCGCCGAGATAGATGAAGGCAACCTTCGGTGGGCCATCAAGCTTGACCTGCGCATGCGCCTGGGACGCAAGGACAACAGAGCCGAAAAGGCCGAAGACCGAAGCAAGCAGGGAAAGCCGTTTCACGAAGATCCTCCTAGGATTAAGGCGGCTTGGGAGAGAGGCTGGCAGGAAGTGGGCCGGGCGGGGCTCAGCCCACGGTCTCGGGTCCTTCCTGGCGATAGGCATAAGTCGCGTCGAGGCGCCCCTGAACGTAATCGCCGGCCAGGACCGGCGGGTATTTCGCCGGACGCTCGGCCGTGACGGTGCCGGGCAGCGCCTTGATCAGCGTGTCGAAATTGGAGCCGACGAAGCAGGGAATGGAGTAGCGCGCCCGGCCCGAGACGTTCATCGCGCGATGCACGGTGGAAGCGAAGAGGTCGTTGGTCCAGCGCGCCATCTGGTCGCCGATGTTGATCACGAAAGTGCCGCGGATGGGTGGCGCGTCCACCCACTCGCCCTGCTGATTCTGCACTTGCAGCGCCGGCACCGTTTCCTGGCAGAGGATAGTGAAGCACTCGTAGTCCGAATGCGCGCCAATCCCGATCTGCTTCGGGTCGATCGGCCCGTCCTGGCTCGGATAGGAGATGATGCGCATGATCGCCGTCGGCTTGTCAGCGAGCGGCGCGAAATAATCCTCAGGCAGATCAAGGGCAAGGGCAAAGGCGCTGAAGAGGCGCTGGCCGAGATCGAGCATCGCGGCGTAATAGGCTTCCAGCTGGGCCTGGAAACCAGCGAGACCGGCCGGCCACTGGTTGGGGCCGTAATGGGTCGGGTGGTTCACCCGATCCGGATCGCTTTCGGGCAGTTCATGGGCGATATCGAAGGCCTCGTGCAGATCGCCCTTGGCGGTCGGGTCCGTATTCTCTTCCAGGAGCGGGGTATAACCGCTGTTGTTCTTCGAGCGACGGACGTGGATCGCCATCTTCTCTTCGAGCGGAAGCCCAAAGAAGCGCGGGCACTCGGCGAAGGTCGCGTCGATCAGCGTCTGCGCTACACCATGATTCTTAATATAGAAGAAGCCAATTTCCGTACAGGCTGCCCGGAGTTCGGCCGCCAGCGCACGCTTCGCCGCCGGGTCCGATCCCAGCATAGGGGCGAAATCGATAATCGGAATTTCCTGGAAAGCCACGTTGTCTCCCTATCAGGCGGTCAGGCGCACCGCCGAGCTCACGCAAGTGTCATGCCAGACCGCGGGTGACAACCGCCAGGCCATGCCGCCAAAATGACCATAGTCACCGGGATTTGACGAGCCTGCCCGCGACCCAGACCCGGGCGATATCGGCGCGTCCTGCCGTCATCACGATTTTCTCCAGCATCGTCTCGGCCGGCTCCTCGGGCTGGAAGCGGAGATCCCCTTCCGGCAGCCCCGACTCGACGACAAGAGCGTCAAAGGCATAACCCGGCCGGAAAAGACCGACGGGCAGGTCAAGCACTTCGCCCCCGCCTGCCGTTGCCAGGCGAAACGCGGTGCGAAAGTCGATACGCGCCCCAGGCGTGCCGCGCGTGGACGCGGGCTTCCGGCTGTCGGTACCGGTTTCGCGCAGGCGGGAGGCCACCACCGCCATCCGCGCCTGAGCGAAGAGCGAGGCGCTGGGGCCGCCCGCGATGTCGCTGCCGAGACCGATATGCAGCCCCTCCGCCAGCATCTCGCGCAGCGGCAGCACGGCGCCCGCGAAGAAGGCGTTGGATAGCGGGCAATGCGCGATACCCGCACCCTGCCGATGGATCAGGGCACGATCCGCCGGCTCCAGAAAATTCGCATGCGCCAATACGCTGTGCCGGCCGAGCAGGCCGTGGCGGTCCAGCACCGCTGAATCCGTCAGGCCCGTCCGCGCCAGCACATGGGCGTGCTCCCAATCGCTTTCGGAGCAATGGGTCTGCACATGGCAGCCGCAGGCCCGGGCGAGCCCGCCCAAGCCCTCAAGCAGCGCATCGGTACAGGCGGGTACGAAACGGGGTGTCACCACCGGGCAGACCAAGCCCGCCTCGTTCCCCGGCATCGCGCGGATGAAATCGATCAGGGCCCGGGTATCGGCGATTGCCTGCGCGGCCGAGGGATCCCGGTAGAACGGCGGACATTGATCGGGATGGTCCATGGCGACCCGGCCGACCAGGGCGCGCTGTCCTCTCTCAAGGCAAATTTGGGCCAGACGCTGCGTCGCGGGCAGATGGATCGTTGCGAAATAAAGCGCCGTCGTGGTGCCGTGGGCAAGCAGCGTCTCGACCAGCTGCCCATAGACCTCGGTTGCGAAGTCCAGGTCGGCATAACGGCTTTCGAGCGGGAAGGTAGAGCGCTGCAGCCAGTCCTCCAGCGGCACGTCCAGCGCCGTGCCGGCCTGGGGGAATTGCGGCGCATGGACATGGAGATCGACCATGCCGGGCAGCAGCATCTGGGCGGGAGAGAGTTCGGTGAGCCGGCCCCGGGCACGCCACGAGCCGAGAGACTGGTCATGGGCGGAGACATCGGGCCGCATCTCCCGGATCGTACCTTGCGCATCCACAATCATCAGCGCACGGGGTAGAACCTCCACCGCGCCGGACACCGGCGCATGCACGGCCCTGCCCCAAATCGCCCAATCCCCTGGCACTGGCCTCTCCTGCGCTGAACCGGCCAGAGGATGAGCGGCAGGTGCCCGCCGGGCAAGGGAATCCGCCCGGCGGGCCGTCGCCATCCAGGTCTCTGCGCGAAATTCGTCATGACCCTATTTCCTTCCCACCCCGGGCATGAGAGCATCTGTCCCCGGCAGGATTTCCGCTCGAGGCGGGGGCTGCACCGCCGGCCGAACAGCAACACCGGGGGACTTTGACGACCCGATCCGTTCGGCGGATCGCGTCTATCGACTTGCAGGCATGACCCGTGATCAACTGGTAATCAAAGGGCGGGGCGATTGTAGTCATGAAGTCGAAACGTTTCTGCCCACACCTGCGAACGAGCCAGGCCGTGGTAGCTGGATGACGCAGGCCAGTGAGGCCGCCCGCAGCTATATCCTGCGCCAGATCAAGGATTCGGCACTGCATCGCCACGGCACGCTGGACAGGCTGACGCAGATCGCCGCCGCAGTCTTCCAAGTGCCTTATGCCGCGATCTCGCTCACCGATTGCGAGCGGCAGTGGCTCACGTCCGTCGTCGGCCTCGCGATTGACTCCATACCCCGTCACCGGGCGCCCTGCCTGGAGGCGGCGCTGAGCCGGACGCCGCTCGTGGTTCCGGATCTCCTGGCCCACCCGGTCTATCGGGACAGCCATCTCAGCGAGGCCGGCATGCGTTTCTATGCCGGCGTTCCGCTGGTGACACGGGACGGTATCGGCATCGGCACGATCTGCGTGCTCGACACGGTTCCCCGACAGGTCACGCCGCGCGACCTCGCCATCCTCGCCGATCTCGGTACCATCGCGATGGCACAGCTCGACCAGAATCTAAGCCTCGGCCGGATCGATCCGGTGAGCGGTCTCGCCAATCGCGCCCAATTCGCCGAGGATGTCGCGGAACGCGCCGATACGCATCCCGGCATGCCCCTCATCGCCTCGCTGATTGACATCGCACCAGCTGAACAGGTCAACGCCATCATGCGGGTCATGGGGCCCGCCTATCTCGACCAGATGGTGACCAACCTCGGTCGCCTCGTCCGGCGCAGCGTCGAAGCGAACCGCACCGTCTACCACGTCTCGCCGACGCAATTCGCCCTCCTCTCCCCCATGGGGATGAGCCTCGACGACTATATCAAGCTGTCCTTTCAGCGGCTGGGCGAGGCAGCTCAGTCGTTGCGGCAGGATTTCGGGGGAGCTGTCGCCGTCGGTCTCGCTCCGTTCATCCTCGGTAAGACCGATGCGCGGGACGTTCTGCGCATGGCCAATAGCGCAGTGCAGGACGCGCGGCTGCACCGCGAGCCGTTGCGGATCTTTTCCCAGACGGCCGACGACGCCCACCGCCGCCGCTTCGAACTCGTGCAGAGTTTCACCCAGGCACTCAAGGCTCCGCGCCAGCTCTTGCTGCATTTCCAGCCGCGCATCGACTTGCGGAGCGGCGCCTGCACGGTCGCCGAGGCGCTGCTGCGCTGGGCGCATCCCGGGCTCGGGACCGTCTCGCCCGGGGAATTCGTGCCCCTGATCGAACCGACGCCCATGATCCATGAGCTGACCGATTGGGTCCTCACTCACGCGCTGGATCAGGTCGCCCGCTGGCGCACCCGCCATCCAGAGCTCGCAGTCTCAATCAATGTCTCGCCCAATAATCTGCGTCACGAGACTTTTGCGGACCGGCTGCTCGGCAAGCTCGGCGCACGGAATCTGCCCGTCACGGCGGTCGAACTCGAGGTAACGGAGCAGACCTTCACCCTCAATGACCCAGTGATCGGCCGCACCCTGGCACGGCTTTCCGACGCCGGCGTGCCGCTTGCCATTGACGATTTCGGCACCGGGTACAGCAGCCTCTCCTATCTGCAGCAACTGCCGGTCCAGACGGTCAAGCTCGACCGCAGCTTCATGCAGGGGCTGGAAACCGAGCCGCGCAAGGTAGCGCTGGTCAGCACCACGACAATGCTCTGCCAGGAACTCGGCTACCGGGTGGTCGCGGAAGGGCTGGAAACGGCAGAGAACGTGGCCGCTGTCAGCCGCATCGGCTGCGATCAGGGCCAGGGCTACTATTTCGCCCGGCCCATGGCGCCAGAGGCGCTGACCGTCTGGCTCGCTCAGGCGCGGAGCGAGGGCACCCACTCCTTGTGACGCGGGCCGGCCTTGGGCCGCGCGGCCTTGCGGCCGAATTTCAGCTCGGCGGCCAGCACGGAACTGCGGTTGAGCACGCGGGCCTTCTCGACATCCCGCGACTGGGCGAAGTCCTGCACCAGTTCCATCACATCGGCACGCAGGGCGCGCAGCGCCGAGAGCAGAAGTTCGAACTGCGCCCCCTGCTCCAGAACGACGTCCTCCTGCATCGCGAAGCGCACGGAACCCGTGTCGTCCCCAGCGATGGGCACGGCGTGCAGATGGCCGATGCTCCAGGGCTGGCCCACCAACATGTCGCGCTCATGTGCAAGCTCCTCCGCGCGCTCCAGCAGCGCGTCGACCTGCTCCATTTCGTGCGGCAGCTTGCCGAGGAAGTCGCGGGCCATCTCTGCGAGGTGACGGCGCTGCACGGATTCGCGTGCCCATCTGTCGAAGAGCGATCCGACATAAGGCAGGCTGTGGCCGGAAATCGTCGCATAGAGCATGGCCCAGGCGCCGACGACGTCATTGGCGGTGACGACGGTGCGGCCGACGAGGGCCGCGAAAGGCTCCGCGCCATCATAGGCATAAGCCCCGGCGCCTCCGCCGATCACCTCGCTCGGATCGCGCAGAGGAAGCTCCCTCATATCATCTAGATCGTTCGGCATCGTGTGATTGTCGCTTTATGTGACTGGCTCTTTTGTCGTCATTGTGCCGAAGCCGGTGAGAAACCGCTTCCGCGTCCGAACTCATTAGTCTCATGTCACAGGCCTGGTCATTGCCCCGCACACGAACCTATTGACGACGAACGGGCCCGGCATAGCGACGCGTGACGGATTCGCCGACCGCCTTGTAGTCCTCCTCCGTGCCATGGCGGCGCAGAAAGCTGACCAATCCAAGATTTTCGATGCCTCTCAAAATCATGAGGATATTCTTCACATCTTCAGAAGAGGGCACACGCCCGGGCTGCAGTCGGCGTGCGGCAAGCGCAGCCATATGGCTGAGTTCCGCGAAGGCGCCGTGTTCCATGACGGGATTGGTGACGGAGTGGCCTTCAATATGGGCGACGTCTCGAGGTCTCATCGTGCTCATGCTTCTTCCTCCCGGACATCTGATGACATCTTCATGTTGCGGCCGTGTTGCAAAACATCACGGGCCGGTCTCTGCCGATCACAAAACCGCCAGAGGCAAGCCGCCAAAGGCCGCGCGGGAGCATCCCCGAACCGCGTGAAACCGCCACGCGATGGCCGCAGGACGAAATGCGCCAAATGGCACCCGCCATCCGGTGGTGCGCGCAATTTCTGCACATCTGCCGCGGCCGGAGACAAGGGGGATGCCGCATCGCAGGCATGACGCATGACACTTCTGCCCAAGAGAGCATAAATCGACGCATAGGTTGTCTCGTCAAATCTTGATGCGAGGCAGACGGTCCCGGCGCGACAGTGCCGTCAGTCTCCCTCAGTCTACCAGAGCGGCATCGAACCCCCCTGGCACCAGGCCTCGCGGCCGCGCATCCGGCGAAAGCTCAGCCGCTACAAAGCGCCCCTGCCCTTCCGGGACCGTCACCCGACCATCCTCCATCACCACCCGGCCCCGGGCGAGGGTCATGAGCGGCCAGCCTGTGACCTCCAGTCCTTCATAGGGGGTGTAGTCGATCGCATGCTGCATCAGGGCATTCGTCAGCGTCACGGCGCGGCCGGCATCCCAGATCACAAGATCGGCATCGAAGCCCGGCGCAATGCTGCCCTTGCGCCCATAGAGGCCGAAGCGCTTCGCCGGCGTGGTCGCGGTCAGCGCCACGAACGCGTTCGCCGTGATGCGCCCCTTCGCCACGCCCTCGCTGAAGGTGATGGCCATGCGGGCGGCCAGCCCTGGCACGCCGTTCGGGATACGGGTGAAATCAGCCGTCTCGCCGTTGATCGCCTTGCCATTCGGACCCTCATAGCTATAGCCGCAATGATCCGATGAAATAATGTCGAGCGTACCGGCGCGGATCGCGGCCCAAAGCCCCTCCGCATCCCCGGCCTCGCGCGGGCTTGGGCTGCACATGAATTTGGCCCCCTCACGCCCGGCACGCGCCATCTCGACCGCCGTCAGCACCAGGTATTGCGGACAGGTCTCGCCGGTCACCTTCACGCCGCGTGCCTGGGCGCGGGCGATCTCCTCCGCCACCTCGGCACAAGAGACGTGGAAGATGTGGATCGGCTGATCGACCAGTTCGGCCAGCGCGATGGCGCGATGCGTCGCTTCCCGTTCCACGACCTTCGGCCGTGACAGGGCGTGGGAGGCCGGCTCCGGGCGGCCGGCGCGCAGCAGCGCCGCCGAGCGCCAGCGGATGGCCTCGTAGTTCTCGCAATGGACGCAGACGGTTGCCCCCAGGCGCTTCGCAACGGCCAGGACCTTCAGATACTCCGCATCGGTCACATGGAAGGGATCGTAGGTCAGAAACATCTTCAGGCTGCGCACACCGCCGGCAATGATGCCCGGCAGCTCGCCGCGCAGAACCGCCTCGGTCGGGTCGGTGATGATCTGATGCAGTGCATAGTCGATCGGAGAACGGGCGGCACGGGCAGCGTATTCCGCCGCATGCGCGCCGATCGGCTGGCCTTTGAACTGGGGTGCGAACGGAATAAGCGTCGTCGTGCCACCCGCGAAGGCCGAGCGCGCGGCGCTTGCGAAACTCTCCTCATGCACCGAGCCGTCGCCTTCCAGCTGCTCGACATGGCAGTGGCTGTCGATGCCACCGGGCAGCACCAGGCGGCCGGTGGCGTCGAGCACCCGGTCGCCGTCGAGATCGACGCCGATTGCGGCGATCGTCTCACCGCGGATCCCGACATCGGCGCAGAAGGTGTCCCCGGCGGTCACCACGGTGCCGCCGCGAATGACGATGTCATAGCTCATGAACGGGATCTCCTTTTGGGGGCGGCGGCATCGCGGCCGCTCATGACATCCAGCATCTCGGCCGCCACATTGCGCAGATGCGTCACCATCGCCGCGCGGGCGCGGCGCACGCTGCCTTCGAGGACGGCATCCAGAATGGCAAGATGTTCGGCGGCATCCCGTGCGACACGGCCCGAGGGGCTGGTCAATTCGAAAAGCCGTGTTGCCCGTCGCAGCTCGCGGATGATGCGGACCATGACACCGTTGTTGAGCGCCTCGGGGAAAAGCAGATGCAGCCGGTCGTCCATCTCCCAATGGGCTTCGTTCTGGACCTCCTCCCGGCCGAGTGCGACCACCTCATCGCGCATCGCCTGGAGCAATGGCTGCGGCACACGGCCAATGGCAAGCTCCACCGCCTCGCCCTCGATCAGCTCGCGCACCTTCAAAGCCTGGAAGAATTCCACCGCCTGAACGCGGCGCACGGCATAGGAGCGCGACCCCTGCTTGATCAGCAGACCTTCGGCCGCCAGACGCAGGATCGCCTCACGGATCGGGGTGCGGGAAATCTCCAGCTGCTCCGCCAACCGCCCCTCCACGACAAGGCTGCCACCCGGCAGCTTGCGCGTAAGGACGAGACGGCTCAGCGCGTCATAAGCGCGTTCGGCCAGACTGCCCTCGCCCTCAAGGCTTTCCGTTTGTCCGCTCAAGCTTTGCCCTCCGCAATAAGCCCGGCCTCGATCAACGCCGTTCGCAGCGCCGCGATTTCCGCCTCCGGAAGCGCCGTGATGGGCGGGCGCGGCAGGGGATTATCCCAGAGGCCGAGCAACGCCATGCACGCCTTGAGCCGCGCGGTCGCCAGCCCCGTCGGCGCGCGGCCGTAGATGGCATTGGCCAGCGGCTGGATGCGGGCATGCAGCGCACGGGCGCCGGCGAGATCCCCCGCCCGCACGGCGGTGTCGAGTGCCACGATCTCACGCGGCATCAGGACGGCGAGGCTGACGAGGCTGCCGTCGCTCCCCACCACGAAGCAGGAGAGCATGTGCTCGTCGCCCGAGGCCATCATCGCCACATGCGGCGCCGCCTTCTGCACCAGGCGGCGGTTCTGGTCGTAACGGTTGCTCTCCCAGCTGCCTTCCTTGATGCCGACAACTCCGGGCAGTTGCACGAGCGCCTCCAGCACCTCCGGTCCATAGGCCATAGCGGAGGAAGCCCCCGCCTGATAGAGCATCAGCGGCCGGCCGCAGGCCTCGCCGATGCGGCGGTGATGGGTCACCGCCATCTGCGTGTCCTGGGACAGCGACCAGGAAAAGGGCGGAAAGACCAGCACAACGTCCGCCCCGGCTTCGGCCGCATCCTGTGCATCCCGCGCCGCCTCCTCCGTCGCTTCCGCGACCACACCCGAGACGATAATGTGCCGGTGCCCGATCATCTCGGCCGCAATCTCCGTCACACGGCGCCGTTCCTCTCGGCTGAGCAGGAAATTCTCTCCCGCATGGCCGTTGCACAGCACGCCCACGATGCCTGGAATGCCGACGAAGCTCCGGAAATGCGTGGCCAGCAGCGGCTCGTCGATCGTGCCATCCGCCCGAAAGGGCGTCAGCGTCGCGACATAGATGCCGTGGAAGGGATGCTCGTGGGAAGGGATCACGCTGTTTCCTCAAGCTTAGCTGGGGCGGGCTTCATCAACCGCGCCGGGTCGAACAGAGGCAATTCGGGCTCGCGTCCCAGGATGCGCTCCGCAAGCAAGTGGCCCATATAGGGCGCGCTGGTATAGCCGGAATGGACGCAGCCTATGACGTAGGCCTCTGCCAGACCGGGCAATGGACCGATCATCGGCATGGCATCCGCAGTTTCGGATTCGAGGCCGAGCCAGATGCGCACCACCCGCGTCTCGCCGAGCGCGGGAATCGCATGGCGGGCGAGTTGGATATTGCCGATGAGATTGTCGGGGATCGGCTCCACGCCGCCACGCACCGGGTCTCCCTTTCCCTGCCAGCCGCCGCCAATCAACACCGTGCCGTTCTCGAACTGCTTGAGCGAGAGAAGGCCATTGGCGATACCAACAACAGAGCGCATCACGGGCCGCATCCGTTCCGTCACCACCAGCTGGTTGACGAGGCACTTGATCCGCACATGGAATCCAAGCCAGGCGAGCATGGTTTCCAGCCAGACCCCGCCCGCGAGCACCAGCCTGCGCGCGCGGAGCGCGGGCGCGCCGGCAGGGCGGATGACGTAGCCTGCGTCGGAGACCTCGATCCCTTCGACGCCATGGCCTTCGAGAAGCGAGACGCCGGCCTCGGTCAGCGCCGCCCGATAGGCGCGGCCGGTGAGATAGGCCGTCACATGCCCGTCCAAGGCGCAGAAGGCGGCGGCGCGGACTGCGGGATTGATGCCGGGTTCGATCGCGCGGACCTCTTCCGGGGTCACGATGCGGATGGGCGCTCCCATGGCGGAACGCGCGTCGGCGCGCTTGAACAGCATCTCCTCCTCGGCCTCCGTGAAGGCAAGGGAGAAGCCCGGGGCCGAACGGGCACCAACGTCACGGCCGAGCCAGCGCTGCGCATCCAGCCACAGTTCCCGCCCCTTCATGGCATAGGGGATGAGGGCGGCGCGCGTCATGTGCAGTGTCAGCGTGCCGGCATTCACGCCCGAAGCCTCGCGGCAGATCTCGCCGCGGTCGATCAGCGCCGTGCGCATCCCTCCGCGTGCGAGCCAAAGGGCGGCGGTCGCCCCCATGGCGCCCGCACCGATCACCGCGACATCGACCTCCTGTTCCATCCCCGAACCCCTCATACCGGCGCCGGGGGCGGCAATTTGAGATCGGCATAGGCGACAGTACCCGCCAGCTGATCCAACGGCAGCGGGCGGAAGGGCGTGCGTCCGGTGAAGTACCCAGCCTGTTCGCGGCTGCAACCTTCCGCGGCCAGCGCCGCGCCGATCACGTCGCCGCAGATGCGCCCCTGGCAGGGACCCATGCCGCAGCGTGTCCAGGCTTTCAGCTGGTTCAGCGTGCGTGCTCCTTCGGCGGCGGCGGCCGTGATGTCGGCCCGCGTCACATCCTCGCAACGGCAGAGCACGGTCTCGGGCGGAATCGCCTCCACCTGCGCCGGGCGGAGCGCCATGAGCCGCGCCATGGCGGTGCCGAAACGCCGCGCGCGCGCCGCACTGCGCCGCAACGGCGCGGCCGCCGTCTCATAGGCCTGCTGCGAAAGGGCGCCGAGGTCGCGAGCTGCGACCAGCCCGGCAAGCCTGCCATCGCAGGCGGCGGCCGCCGCACCCGCCAGCCCCGCCCCGTCGCCCGCAACGTAAAGGCCAGGCACGGAACTGCGGTATTCGGCGTCGAGCGTGGGCACCCAGCCGCCGCGCAGCGCTTCGAAATGATGCGTGGCCCGGAGCAGGCGGGTGATGTCGGTGGAGGCGGTGAGCCCATTCCCCACGGCGACGGCATCGACCTGAAAGATGCGGTCGATGTCGTCGAGCGCCGCACCATTGGCGGCGACCGGCCCGACCGTTACTTGCACCTGGCCTTCCGCTACCTCCTCCACCAGGCGGATCGCATGACGGTAGAGGATCGGCACGCCCGCGTTCCGAAGCTTTGCCTGCCAGAGGAAGCCGCGCAGCGCCAGATCCGGCCGGGAGGCGAGCGCCGGCCAGTCGGCCAGCCATTCGCTGCGGGAGGCGAGATCGATGATCGCCGCGACCCTGCCGCCGGCCTTGAGGATTCCGATGGCGACCGCCAGCAGCAGCGGCCCCTGCCCTGCAAGCAGTGTCAGCTGCCCCGGCAGAATACCCTGGGACTTCAACATGATGGTGGCAGCTGCGAGACCCACCACTTCTGGCCGCGTCCAGCCTGGGAAGGGCACCACCCGTTCCTGCGCGCCGGAGGCGGCAATGACCGCGGGGGCCTTGCGAGAGACTGGCCCCTCGGGGCTCAGCGCATCGACCCGGAAACCCGGCGAGACGGACCAGACGGTATGGTCGAACAGCGTGATCGCCCGACTTTCCCGCAGCCTGTCACGTAGGCCAACGCCGGTGGGATCGGCCTTCCGTACGAGCTCGCCGGAGAAGGCGCGCGGCGTGGCGCGATAGACCTGTCCACCCGCCTCGGGCGCCTCGTCCATCAGCGTCACCGCAAGCCCATGCCGCGCCGCTTCGATTGCCGCTTCCACGCCGGCCGGACCGCCGCCGACGACAATGAGATCGGCCTCGCTCACGGGACGGTCCCCGACGCAACCACCATGCCCTCGGCTACCTCCAACCGGCAGGCCGGGCGGCGCACGCCATCCGCGACCACGGTACATTCCTGGCAGAGACCCATCCAGCAGAAGCTGCCGCGCGGCGCATCAATCCGCGGGCTACGGCGCAACACCAGGATGCCGGCGGCCCGCAAAGCGGTCGCCACGGATTCGCCCCGATAGGCATCGATCGGCCTGCCATCGAAGAAGAAGCGAACAGCCTCGCCTCTCTTCACGCCGGCCGCACGAAGCGTTTTCGGCTTTCGCGATGATTGACTTTCTTCCATTCCGATGGTTCTTTTGTCGACGAACGGTATACGATTGGTATACGATTGGTATACCGACGAGCGACGCGATGCAACCTTGAAAGGGGTGACTACCATGGGTGCCTTCACCTGGATCGGCCGAATTGCCGGCCTCGCCTGCCTTCTTGCCGCGCCTGCCGCCGCCGAAGCCCATAGCCTCGACGAAATCCTCTCAGCCAAGACGCTGGTTGTGGGCATCAATCCCAACCTGCCGCCGCTCGGCTCCTTCGATGCTCAGAACAAGATCCAGGGGTTCGATGTCGACCTCGCCGACAAGCTCGGCACCATGCTGGGCGTGAAGGTGCAGTTCGTGCAGGTGAACTCGGCCGACCGCGTGCCCTATCTCGTCACCGGAAAGGCCGATGTGATGATGGGCGCCCTCACTCGCACCCCGGCCCGCGCCCAGGTCATCGACTTTTCGCTGCCGATCCAGACGGAAGCAATCAGCGCCCTGGTGAAGGACAGCGCAGCCTACAAGACGATGTCCGATCTGAACTCCGCCAGCGTCAAGCTGGTCGAGGTGCGCGGCACCACGCCGCTCGACTACGTGAAGCAGAACCTGCCCAAGGCACAGGTTACGCTCTATGACAACTACCCCGATGCCGTCCGCGCCTTCGAACAGGGCCGTGGCGACGCGATCGTGGACGTGGTCGATTATCTCGGCACCTATACGAAGCAGTATCCGGCCAAGACCCGGGTGCTGACGGACAAGAATGCGTCGGTGGACTATGACTGCATCGGCCTCGCCTTCGGCAATGCGGCGCTGAAATCCTGGCTCAACGTGGCGCTCTACGAGATCGAGACGGACGGCTTCCTGAACGACACCTATAAGAAATGGTTCGGCATGGCGCCGGCCTATCCGATCCCCGTCACGCCATATTTCTAAGAGCGACGAAGGAGGGCGCATCGGGTCCATGCATTACGTTCTGCACTACGGCCAGATTGCGCCTTACCTGCCCTATCTGATGGGCGGGATGCTGATCAGCCTCGCGCTCAGTATCCTGTCCTTCGCCGGGGGCATGGTCCTCGGCCTTTTCTTCGCCATCCTACGTAACGAAGGAGGGATACTCTCCCGCCTGGTGCGTTGCTATGTCGCCTTCTTCACCAATACGCCGCAGCTCGTGCAGATCTACGTGATCTATTTCGGCCTGCCCGATTTCGGAATTCTGTTCTCGCCCTTCGCCGCCGTGCTCATCGGCATGACGCTGAATGCGGCGGGCTATCTCACCGAGATCCTGCGCGCGGGCCTCGCTTCCGTTCACACCCAGGAACTCGATGCCGCGGAGACGCTCAACATGAACCGTTGGCAGACGCTGCACCATGTTATCTTGCCGCATCTTTTCCGCGTCACCATGCCGGCCCTGACCAATCAATACATTCTCATGACGCTGGGCACCTCCATGGCCGCGATTTTCGGCGTGGAGGAACTCACCGGTCGTGCCTTCAACATCAATTCCACCACCTTCCGCTCGATCGAAATCTTCACGACGGTCGCGGGTCTTTACGTGATCGTCACCTTCATCGCGACCATTCTACTTGCTCTCTTCGGCCGCTTCGCCTTCCGCGCCCGGGTTCCGGTGCTGTGATGCTGAGCTTCCTGCTCGCGGAAATTCCGCGCCTTTTCACAAGCTACAATATCATCCTTCTGCTGCACGCGGCGCTCGTCACACTCGCCCTTTCGGCGGTCGGCTGCGTCGTGGGCCTGCTGCTCGGCTTCGCCCTGAGCCTCGCGCGCACCTCCCGCCGCCCGATCCTGTGGCCCTTAAAGATCCTCGCGCTGCTCTATGTCGAGATCGTTCGCCGCGTGCCCTTCCTGATCACGCTGATGATGTTCTTCTTCGGCGCGCAGGTTCTGGGCTTCAACTTCTCGCCCCTGCTCACCGCCTTCATCGCAACCTCGGTGATCTCCACCGCCTTCGTCGCCGAAATCGTACGTGCCGGATTGTTGGCAGTGAGACCGGCGCAGATCGAGGCGGCGGCGGTCATGAATTTTTCGGCCTGGCAGAGCTTCTGGCAGGTCCGCCTGCCCCAGGCCTGGCCGCTCATCCTGCCGCCCGTGTTCAGCTACTTCGTGCTCTTCATCAAGGACACGGCGCTGGCTTCCCAGGCCGGCGTGCTGGAACTGACCCAGGCCGGCAAGATCCTCACCACCAAGGGGTTCTCGGCCTCCCTCGTCTATGGCGCCGTGCTGATCCTCTATTTCGTGATTTCCTATCCCCTGGCCCGCCTCGGGACCCATCTGGAGAGCCGCCTTGGCGCAACTCGACATTCGCGGCCTCGTCGCGCGGTATAACGACACCACGGTGCTCGACGGGATCGACCTCACCGTCGAACGCGGCGAGATCGTCAGCCTCATCGGGCCTTCAGGCTCGGGCAAGAGCACGCTGCTGCGCGTCATCACCGGCCTGCTGCGCCCGCGCGCGGGCGCGGTTTCCATCGGCGGCGAGGCGATCGACTACGGCGACCGCCGCTCGCTCCGTCGCGCGCGGGAGAAACTCGCCATCGTCTTCCAGCAGTACAACCTGTTCGGCAATATGAGCGTGCTGCGCAACGTGATGGTGGCACCCGTAACCATCAAGAAGCGGGCGCGAGCCGAGGTCGAAACGGAGGCCCGCCTGCTGCTCGGCAAGGTTGGCCTCGGCGACAAGCTGGATGCCTATCCGGACGAGCTTTCCGGCGGCCAGCAGCAGCGCGTCGCCATCGCCCGCGCCCTCTGCCTGAAACCGGACATCCTGCTGCTGGACGAGGTAACCTCCGCGCTCGATCCCGAGCGTGTGGGCGAGGTGCTGGACACCATCAAGCTGCTGGCGGCCGAGCATATGACGCTCCTCATCGTCAGCCACGAGATGAGCTTCGTGCGCGAGGTGTCGAACCGGGTGGTGTTCATGGCCGATGGTCGCGTTCAGGAAGCGGGACCGCCGGCGCAGATTTTCGATGCGCCGCAGATGCCGCGCACCCAGGCCTTCGTCAGCCGCATCATGCGCCACGGCGCCGCGTCCGACGCCTGAACTCTGGCTCCCGCCGCCGCTCCCAGGCATGATGGGGCGCATGACGCTTCGGGACACTTGCCATGGCTCAGCGCGCCGGCAGCGCTGACCTGCCGCTGCATGGGGGGCGTGTGCCCGCCTGGCTCGGCGAGCGAATGACGCGCCTTGGCGCGATCATCACGGAAGCCATCGTCATCGAATACGGGCGGGAGGAGATGCTGCGGCGCCTCGCCCATCCCTTCTGGTTCCAGTCCTTCGGCGCTGTCATGGGCATGGACTGGCATTCCTCCGGCATCACCACCAGCGTCATCGGCGCGCTCAAGCGTGGCCTTGCGCCGCGAGCGAAGGATCTCGGGATCCATGTTTGCGGCGGCCGCGGCAGCCATTCCCGCAAGACGCCGGCCGAGTTGCTGGCGGTGGCCGAGCGGGTCGGGCTGGACGGCGGCGCCCTCGGCCGGGCGAGCCGCCTCGTCGCGAAGGTGGACAGCGCGGCCGTACAGGACGGTTTCGGCCTTTATCTGCACGGCTTCATCGTGACCGATGACGGGCAGTGGGTTGTGGTTCAGCAAGGGATGAACGAGGAGACACGCCAGGCTCGGCGCTACCATTGGCTGTCCGAAGGGCTCACGAGCTTTTTGGACGATCCTCATGCTGCCATCGAAGGTCAGAGCACAGGCGAGATCGTCAACCTCGCGGACCGCCGGGCGGACACGTCACGCCAGCGGCAGCTCGACCTGCTCGCCGATCTCGGGCCGGACCGGATCGCACGCGAAGCGGCGAAGCTGGAAGCGAAACCGGCGCCTCCCGCCCCCCAGGGAGAGCTTTTCCTGCCGCATCTCACCATGCCGGCCCATCACGACGTCCGGGCCGAGGATGTGGTTGCACGCCGTCTTCAGGGCAACCTGCGCGCGGCGGCCGAATGCGGGCCACGCGATTTCGCCAATCTCCTGCTCGTCCCCGGCGTCGGCGCCCGCACGGTGCGGGCGCTCGCCCAGGTGGCAGAGGTCGTGCACGGCGCGCCCTATCGCTTTGGTGACCCGGCGCGCTTCTCCCTCGCCCACGGCGGCAAGGATCGCCACCCCTTCCCGGTGCCGCTGAGAGTCTACGATCAGACCATTCGCGTGCTGAAATCGGCGATCACCCGCGCTCATCTCGGCCATTCGGACGAGCTGGCCGCGCTCCGCCGGCTGGACGCCGAAGCGCGCCGGCTGGAGGTGGCTGCCGATGACAGGCTGGTTGAGACGGTGATCGCCGCGGACATCGCGCGCTCCCACGACTACGGCGGCATGAGCGTCTTTGGCCCGGAACCGCCGCTCTCCAGCGTCAGGCCGGGGAGAAGGCCGCTTCGATGACGGTCGCGCAGCGGCCCGCCGCTTTGGCGCGATAGAGCGCTTGGTCGGCCCGACGGAACAGGTCTCGCGGCAGCATCTCCGGCGTCCGCAGGGCGAGTCCGATCGACGCGGTGATGGGGATGAGATGGCCTTCCCAGGGGATCGGCTGGGAGAGCGCGAGCTCCGCCCGCCTGAATCGCCAGTCGAGAAAAGTCCGGTCGATGCGCCCGCGCCAGAGCAGGGCGAATTCGTCCCCGCCATAACGAGCGAGGAAAGCGAGGCCGGAGAAGCTCCGCCGCAAGCGGTCGGCCATCACGCGCAGGCACTCATCCCCGGCCTCGTGGCCCCAATTGTCGTTGATCTGCTTGAAATGGTCGAGATCGACGAGGCCCAGCGCCGTCACCTCGGGCGCCCGGCCATGGATCACGTCATGCCACTGCGCCTCGAAGGCGCCGCGATTGGGCAGGCCGGTCAGGGCATCGTATTCGGCACGTTCGCGCAGCCGCGCCAGAGCCTCCCGCTCGTGCGAAATGTCCTGCTTGGTGCCGAAAAGACGGACGGGCTGGCCGTTCTCGATCGCGACGCCAGCATTGAGTCGCATCCAACGCTGCGTGCCGCCCGCGGTCCAGATTCGCGCCTCCATCGTGAAGGCGCCGCCATGCCTCAGCACATGGGCGCGCAGCGCCTCCATCTTGTCGCGGCTCTCATCATGATACATGTCCACGATGGCGGCGCGTTCGAGCGGTGCGCCGTGCGGCAGGCCGAAAAGGTCGTAGACACCGCCCGTCCAGCTCAGCCGATCTCCCCGCAGATCATACTCCCACGCCCCAACGCCGACGAAATGGCCGTCAGGCAAAATCGCCTCCTCAGAGCTCCAGCGATTTAACAAAGGGTGATCGATCTGCCTGCTTCTCCCTGGCCCTGCTGGGCGTTGCGCCGCGATGGCGCGCGAACCCAGCGAGTTTCCTTCCGTCAAAAGTCGGGTGTCCTGCAGGTTGTGGTTCGTGACAACTAAAATTCTTTAACCGAACCAATTTTCGCCGGCGGTTCTGCGATCATGTCGCGCTCATAGATAGAAGCTATCAATTTTGTCAGATTTATCTATTTGGACTATATGGTGCAGTGCACTATGTTGCGGTGCAGCGCCAGACGGCGCCCTCTCGTCAACAGGAGATCGCATGTCCGTCATCAACAGCAAGATCAAGCCCTTCAAGACCCAGGCTTTCAAGCAGGGCAAGTTCATCGAAGTGTCCGAGCAGGACGTCCTCGGCAGCTGGGCCGTCTTCTTCTTCTATCCGGCCGATTTCACCTTCGTCTGCCCGACCGAACTCGGCGACGTTGCCGACCATTACGAAGAACTGCGCCGCATGGACGTGGAGGTCTATTCCGTCTCCACCGACACGCATTTCGTGCACAAGGCCTGGCATGACGCGTCCGACACCATTGGCAAGATCCAATACACCATGCTGGGCGATCCCTCCGGCACCGTGACCAATAATTTCGGCGTGATGCGTGAGGGTCAGGGCCTCGCCGACCGCGCGACCTTCATCGTCGATCCCGAGGGCGTGATCCAGGCGATCGAGATCACCGCCGAGGGCATCGGCCGCAACGCGAAGGACCTGGTCCGCAAGATCAAGGCCGCGCAGTATGTCGCAGCCCACCCGGGCGAAGTCTGCCCCGCGAAGTGGGAAGAGGGCGAGAAGACGCTCGCTCCCTCGCTCGACCTCGTCGGCAAGATCTGAGCCTGCCCGCCGCCCGGCCCCGACCGGTTGGGCGGCTTCACTTCCCGATTCTCGCCTTTCTCCCCGACCTCGCAGCCGGAGTATCGTCGCGTGCTGGATGCCAATCTGAAAACTCAGCTCAAGGCCTATCTGGAGCGGGTGGTCCGTCCCATCCAGATCACCGCCTCCGTCAATGAGAGCCCAAAATCCAACGAGATGATGGAGCTTCTGCAGGAATTGCAGGGCCTCTCGCCGCAGATCTCCCTCACCACCGAAGCGGCAGAGCGCACGCCCTCCTTCGCGCTCTCGACCCCGGGCGAGACGATCAATCTGCGCTTCGCGGGCATTCCGCTCGGTCACGAATTTACCTCCCTCGTCCTCGCGCTCCTCCAGGTCGGCGGCCACCCACCTAAGCTCGAACAGGCGGTGATCGAGCAGGTGAAGGGCCTCGACGGCGACTTCACCTTCGAGACCTATTTCTCGCTCTCCTGCCAGAATTGCCCGGATGTGGTGCAGGCACTGAACCTGATGGCGGTGCTCAACCCCCGCATCCGCCACACGGCGATCGATGGCGCGCTGTTCCAGGATGAGGTTGAGGCCCGGCAGGTGATGTCGGTGCCCACCATCTTCCTCAACGGCGCGGTCTTCGGCCAGGGCCGCATGGGCGTGGAAGAGATCATCGCCAAACTCGATACCGGTGCCGCAACGCGCGAGGCCCAAAAACTCTCCGAGGAGGCGCCCTTCGAGGTGCTGATCGTAGGTGGCGGCCCGGCGGGTGCCGCCGCCGCTGTTTATGCAGCGCGCAAGGGAATCCGCACCGGTGTCGCGGCCGAGCGTTTCGGCGGCCAGGTGATGGACACGATGGGCATCGAGAATTTCATCTCGGTCCCCCATACCGAAGGGCCGAAGCTCGCGCAGGCACTCGAGACGCATGTGCGCGAAAATGACGTCAGGATCATGAACCTTCAGAAGGCAGCCGAGCTGAACCGCGAAGGCGACCATTTCGCGGTGCGCATGGAAAGCGGTGCCGTGCTGAAATCCAAAACCGTGATCCTCTCCACCGGCGCGCGCTGGCGACAGATGGGCGTGCCGGGCGAGGATGCCTATCGCAACAAGGGCGTCGCCTATTGCCCGCATTGCGACGGTCCGCTCTTCAAGGGCAAGCGCGTCGCCGTCATCGGCGGCGGCAATTCCGGTGTCGAGGCGGCAATCGACCTCGCGGGTATCGTCAAGCATGTCACGCTGATCGAGTTCGACACCAAGCTCCGCGCCGATGCCGTATTGCAGCGCAAGCTGCACAGCCTGCCGAATGTGACCGTTCTCGTCTCCGCCCGCAGCACCGAGGTAAGGGGCGACGGCCAGAAGGTGACCGGCCTCATCTACGAGGATCGCGTGACCGGCCAGCACCGCACCCTCGATCTGGAAGGCATCTTCGTCCAGATCGGCCTGCTGCCGAACACCGAATGGTTGAAGGGCACGCTGGATCTTTCGCCGCGCGGCGAGATCGTGATCGACGGTCACGGCCAGACCTCGCTGCACGGCGTCTTCGCGGCCGGGGACTGCACGACAGTCCCCTACAAGCAGATCATCATCGCCGCCGGTGAAGGGGCGAAAGCCTCGCTCTCCGCCTTCGACTACCTGATCCGTACCTCGGCCCCCGCGACCGAGAAGGAAGCGCAGGCGCTGCATGCGGTGAGGGCCGCCTGAGGACAAGGGCGGCAGCCCCGGCTGCCGCCCGCCCCCCGATGAACCTACGCGAACTGCAATATCTCGTAGCACTCGCCGAACACCGGAATTTCCGGCGCGCGGCAGAGGCATGTTTGGTGAGCCAGCCGACCCTCTCCACCCAGATCCGGAAGCTGGAAGAGGAATTGGGCGTGGATCTCTTCGAGCGCTTGCCCAAGGCGGTCATGCTGACAGCTGCGGGGCAGGATGCCGCCGCGCGTGCCCGGCGGATCCTGAGCGAGGTCGCGGCCATGCGCGAACAGGCGAAGCGGCTGAGCCAGCCCGAAGCCGGCGCCGTGCATCTTGGCGTCTTCCCGACCATCGGCCCCTATCTCCTGCCCCATGTCATTCCACAACTACGCGCGCGCTTTCCCCTCCTCGATCTCTTTCTAACCGAGGAGAAGAGCGACCAGCTGCTGGAGCGGCTGCGCGAAGGCAGGCTGGATGCCGCCATCCTGGCGCTGCCCGTGCATGACGCGCAGCTTCATGCCGAATTGCTGTTCGAGGAGCCTTTTCTTCTCGCCGTTCCGCGGCAGCACGCCCTCGCCCGCCGCTCCAGCCTGCGCATGGAGGAGCTTTCGGAATACGAGCTGCTGCTGCTGGATGACGGTCATTGCCTGCGCGATCATGCGCTCGAGGTCTGCCGCCTCTCCGGCTCGCGCGAGACGACGGAGTTCCGTGCGACGAGTCTGGAGACCCTGCGCCAGATGATCATGGCCGGGATCGGCGTGACGCTGCTGCCGGCTCTGGCCGTGCAAGGCATGGGCGGCGCCTCCGAACATATTCATCTGCTGACCTTCGAAGATGCGCGCCCGAGCCGTTCCATCGCGCTCGTCTGGCGCAGAAGCTCGGCCCTCCTGCCCCTCCTGCTGCAAATCGCGGAGGTCTGCCGGGCGATCTCGCCCAGCCTTTTGGACACGCGCGAGACGGCGCCCGCCTGAGGCGCGGCCGCTCAACTCTTCCCGGGCAGAAGCCCGGCGTTGGCGCAGGTCGCCGGGGTATCGCCGCCGAACAGAGCGTCGACAAAAATGCCGACCTTGGCGAGCCCGCCGGCATCAAGCCTTCCCTGTGCCGACCGGAACGGCCCCTCCACCACCACCGGCACCGAGACGGAGGAGCCGGAAACCCGTGCCAGCGGCTTGAGCTTGAGCGCCAGGGTCTCCCGCCCGAGATCGACCTCGCCTTGGCCATCCATCTGCAGATAGGTGCTGTCGAGCGCCAGAGTGCTAAGCCGGGCCACGCCTTTCACGACCTTGCCCACGATGCCGAAGCAACGAATGCGCGTCTCGCCCTTGGCCGGCACGCTGATATTGAGCGCCTTGAGCGAGGCCCCCGCGATCTCCACCAGCGCCGCATTGCTGAGACTGCCGGCACCCATGGTGGCCGAAAGGCTGCCCGAGAGCGAAGCCGCGATGGCATGCGGGCTGGCGCCCCGCGCCGAGAGATCGGCATCGACCTTGAGCGTGCCGCTGGCCGCTCCCGGCAGGCCGAAGCGTTGCAGGATAAGGGCGACCGGCACGTCCGGCGCGTGCAGCAGGAGGTGCATGCTCGGATCCTTTGCCGTCGCATCCGCCGCGAAGGAGATCTGCACCGGGCCTCCCGGCAGGGCCAGCTGCATGCGGTCGAGTGCCAGATGGCCATTCTGCAGCCTCACGGCGAGCCCCACCTTCCGCCAGGACTGTTTCTGGAAATCGAGCGTCCCGACATCGGCCGAAACATCGAGATCCGGCCCGCGGAGATTGGCCCAAGGCAGCGCCTGATTTGAGAAGACCGGACCCGCCTTGCCCGCCGGGGCCGGCGTGCCGAGACCGATCCCTAAAGCATCGAGCAGGGCATCGAGATCGAGGCGGTTCGCGGTAAGCCTCGCCTTGACGCGGACCCCGCCGCCGAGGCCGAAGGTGGCGTCACCCGCAAGATCACCCGCCGCCGCGGTGAGTTTCGCTTTGGTCAGCGTGATCGAACCGAGATTGGCTGGCAGCGTGACACCGCCCGTGAAATGCGCATTGGTCAGCGCCGGCAAAGCCGGGGAGACCAGCGGGCGCAGTTTCGCGAGCTTCGGCGTATCGAGCTGCACCTCAGCCTGGAGACCAGCGAATTGCGTGGTGTCCAGCGCGAGCTTGCCTTGAAGGCGGAGCCTTGCCTTGTCAGCGGCAAGCGCGGTCGCATCCAGCGTGACCGCAACCGTGTTCTTCCCATCCAGATGTTCGGGCACACCGGTACTACCCGAGAGGGAGAAGGGCTCGCCGGCATAGCGCCCCTCGCCTTTTACGCTCGCCGTGCCGCCCGGCTTGTCGAGCGTCGCGTCGACCGCGCCTAAGACGAGGCCCGGAATCAGATGGGTAAGGTCCGCGCTGCCGATATGGAGCGTGGTTCCGCCGATCACAGGAATATCGCCACGCACCGGGCCGTTGGCGATATGGGTCTGGAAAGAGAAGCCGTGCAGCGGCGGCAATTGCATCGCGGGTAGCAGGGCATTGAGCTTCTCCAGTGCCGGCGTCTTGCCGGACACTGCGAGGGAGAAATTGCCTGCAAGGCTCATCGTTCCCTTTGCATCCGCGGTAGAATTGAAGGCGCTGAAATGGATCTGCGTCTGCCAGGGATCCATGACATGGCCGGCGGGCACGGCATGCACGGACAGATCAAAAGGCGCGAAATCAGAATAGACCAGCGTTGATGTCAGATCAACCGGCGCGCCATCGGCCGTGTGTCGGACATCGAGGGAGCGGATGCCGATGACATTGGTGCGGGCCGGCAGCCGGAAGGTCACCATGCCGTCCTTGATATGCGCATCGCGGATGCGCAGCTTCGGGTGAAACCAGCCTGAGCTCGCCTTGGCTGACTGCGCGGGAGCACCGCCCGCTGCCCCGAACAGCCAGTTCGGTTGATGGTTCACTTCTTCGAACAGAATATTGGGCCCGGTGAGATCGAGATGGGTGATTTCGATGCGCTGCCGCAGCAGCGCGAGAAGGTTCACCTGCGCGCGAATCCGGTCCACCCGGACCATGTAGGAGCGCGAGCCACCGGGAAGGTTTGCGAGCCGCACCTTCGATACGTCGATCACCGGCCACAGCGAGCGGCTGATATGGATCGGCCCCTCAAGCGTCAGCGCGCGCCCAGTCGCCTTCTGCACCGCCGCCTCGATCTCGGGCTTCCAGTCGTTCGGGTCGACGAGAGCGACGGCAAGCCCGACCGCGCCGACCGGGAGCAGGATCAGAATGAGCAGCGCGGTGAGCAGCCAGGCACGACGGGACAAGCGGTCTTCCTCTCTCGGGTGCAAACTCCGGTTTGCCCGTCCGGCCGTGGGAAGCGCAACCCGTTCCGTGGCGAAACGAAGCGCCATCGGGCCCAAGTGGCCCTTGATCCCGAGAATGTGAGCCCCGGTCCGCAGCACCGTTAGTGGCCGATTCGGATTGCCAGACTGACCGACGCGCCGTAAGTCGGTGCAATCGCAAGTTAATCTGGGACACTGGCCGATGACGACGACCTTTGTGAATTCGGGGCAGACTGTTAGTGGGCAGACGGTTCCGAATGGGGACGTATTGGTCGTGCGCTCTGGGGGCACGGCAGCCGCCACCACGCTTTCGGGCGGGGTTGAGATCGCGGTCTCGACGGGCGTGGCACTGGGCACGACCGTCTCTTCTGGCGGCTTCCTTGATGTCTTCAGCGGCGGCAGCGCCAATCAGACGGTGATTGCCGCAGGCGGCAGGGAAAGCGTGCATTGGACGGGTTCGGACCGGAACGCGACCGTCAGCAGCGGCGGTGTGATCAGCGCCTTCGACAGCGGTTACACCTCCGCGACGGTCATCAGCGGTGGCGGGACGGAGATCCTGGCCACCAGCGGTATCGCCTATACAACCCAGGTGAAATCGGGCGGCACGCTTCTTCTTTCCTCGGGCGGGGTTGCGGTCGCGGGCGTCATCTCTTCCGGCGGCACGGAAGTGCTCGGCTCCGGTGGCGATCAGCGTGGGCCCCTCACCATCAGTGCGGGCGGTATGCTGACGGGCTCGGGTGTCCTGGAAGATGGCTCAGTGGCGGTGAATGGCACCATTGCGGGCACAGTCCTGCGTGAGAGCGCCGTGGTCTCCTCAGGCGGTCTCACCAGCGGGGGCGTGATCAGCCAGGGCGGCCAGGAAACGGTTCTCGCCGGGGGTGCGGCGAGCCAAACACAGGTCCGCGCCGGGGCCCTGACCGTTTCCTCGGGCGGAAGCGCCACCACAACCGCGGTCAGCGGCGGGACGGAAACCGTTGCATCGGGGGGCACGAGCATCCGCGACCATGTGCTCGGCGGCACGGTCGTCGTCTCCGCCGGCGGCTCGCAGATCGATGCCGTGATCAGTAGCGGCAGCGAACAACTGGCGGGGATCGCCCGAAACATCACCGTCAAAAGCAGCGGCGTGCTCAGGGTGGCGAGCGGCGGCACAGCCGCCGGCCTCACGGTCAGCAGCGGTGGCTATGTCACCGTCTCCGGTGGCATTGTCAGCGGCGCCGTCAACTATGGCAGCATGAGCGTGTTCAGTGGTGGCGTTGCATCAAACGTCGCCCAGAATGGCCGCGTAACCGTGGGCGCCGACGGAACCATCATCGGTGGGACGTTGGACGGCAGCGGCAGCCTCTCAGCGCCCTACATCTTCGTCTCCCACGGTGGCACCGCGATCGGCGTTGCCGTCGAAAGTGGCGGCCAACTCATCGAAGAACACGGCACGTCCCTCGGCGTGATCATCAGCGCCGGTGGCGTCGTGCGCCTGGACAATGGCCGGGCGAGCGGCACCATCGTCAGCTCCGGCGGCTCCGAACGGGTCTATGAAGGCGGCGTTTCGGTAAGCGCCACCGTGCTGAACGGCGGATTCGAGGTCGTTTCAGGAATCACGTTCGGCGGAACCGCCCTTGATGCCACGGTCAGCAGCGGCGGCACGCTGCTTGTCTCGGGCTCGTTGCTGACGAAACCCGTCGCGAGCGGCACGATCGTCAGCAATGGCGGTGTTCAGGTCATCGCGGGTGGCAACATAGCCGCTGATGGAGACATTCAATCCGGCGGCACGGAAGTCTTGCTGTCGGGCGGCAGCCAGATCGGCAACCTGACCGTGGAAGCCGGTGGTCTTTTGACCGGATCTGGCATCATCCCGACCGGCACGGCCACCATCCTCGGCACCGCCACCGGTGTTGCCGTCACCTCGGTCGGCGAACTTCTGGTGGAATCCGGTGGGGTCACGTCAGGGCTCACAGTGAGCGGCTGGGGCAGCGAGATCGTGGGGTCTGGCGGCACTGCCTATAACACCTTCGTCGATGGCTCCTTGACCGTGAAGGCGACGGAAATGGAACTGATCGTCCGCTCGGGCGGCGTATCGATAGGAGCCAGCGTTATCGGTGGAGGATACAACGGAACCTCTGCCACGGTTTCCTCCGGCGGGGTGCTGAGCAACACGACGGTCGAGCTCGACGGTACGACCTTTGTGTCCACCGGCGGCACCGCCATCGGTGACAGCCTGTCCGACGGCGGGACCGAGACCCTGCTTTCCGGAGGCACCGATCTCGGTGCGATCGTCGGCAGCGGGGGCACGCTGCTGATCAGTGCCGGCGGCGTCACAAGCGGCGTAACCCTGTTGAGCGGCGGCACGCTGATCGACCAGGGCTCCGTTCCGCTCGTCATCGGCACTGTCCAGGACAGTTCCTTGTCGATCCTCGGTGCGGATACCATCACCGCCGGCAGCGATGCCGTGACGGTGACCGGCGGTAGCGACGCCACCGTGGTGTCTGGTGTTGACATGGACCTCTACTTCGTCGGAGGCACCGGCTCGGTTTCGGTGATGGGCGGCACCGGGGACAGCACCCTCTTTGGGTCCACCGGCAGCGGTTCCACCTGGCTCGAGGGTGGCACGGATTCCAGCGAGCTTTATGGCGGCGCAGGGGCTACTACGCTCATCGGTGGCACCGGCCAGTCCACCCTGGTGGGCGGCACGGGCAGCACAGTCATTCTCGCGAACGGCACGGAAGACGGGCTGATCGTTGCCGGCAGCGGCGCCACGACGATCAACGGTACGACTGGCGGCGGCGACCAGCAGATTTTCGCGGGTGCAGGCTCAGATGTCGTGGCGCTCGGCGCGGGTGCCGATACCTTCATCGGCGGCTCCGGCGTCGCGAGCGTGCAGGGCGGCGGATCGAACCCCGATATCTATGGATTCATCAACGGCCATGCGGGCGGCAATGTGATCATCGCCGATTTGAAGGCAAGCGATACACTGGTATTCGCAGGCTATGCGGGAGATCCGATTGCCGCCGAAAGCGTGGTGAACGGCTCGGACCTCATCATCCTCACAGACCAGACGAAGATTCTTATCCAGAACGTGGACCACACCATCTTCAGCTAGGGTTCGGCCGCGTCCCCCGTGTCGGGGGACATATCAAGCCGGCGACTGTGGCAGTGCCTAAGGTGGAGGGGCGTGATAACCCCTCCGCCTTTCCTGACTCTGTCAACATGCGAGTTTTCCGCGGCGCGCTATATTCCCGCGGTCGTGACCTGCTTTGGCTAGAAGCCAAACTGGCCGATGTTGTCCTTGGTAAAGATCAGAGCCTTGTTATAATCTATCTCACCATTCTCTCCGACCGTGTATGTGCCCACCTTGCCTGCGGAAAAAGTCGTGCCCGGCGTCAGGCTGAGTTTGCCGGCCAATTTGAGATGCGTGGCATAGACGGCGAGATAGCCGAGCTCAAACGGATCCCACAGTGCGAATGCCTTTTCCGAACCATCGGCCAGATAGGTTTTGATAGCAGATGGCAGGGCAAAACCGGTTGCGTAGACTTTCCCGGCGTGACCGCTTGCATCAATCGCCCTTGCTGCGGCGGGTGCGCTCACCGCAGAAGACGAGATGATAACCTTGAGATTGGGATGGGCTTGCATCAGATTAATGGCGACGTCGTAGCTCTTCGCATCGTCGTCACCTGCATACTGCGTATCCACGACTTTGAAGACCTTGTACTTGTCTTCGGTCTCCGAGAGCTTCGTCATAATGCGCATATGCGCGACGTGGTTCGGTGCTGTCGGAGAAGCAGCGATGAAGGCGATCTCCCCCCCTTGCGGCGCGTCAATTAGTGCCGCGTCCAGCATTGTGCGAGCTGCTTTGTCGTAGGAAAGCTGATTGACGAATATGTCACGGGCAGGCAACGCGGCGTCAGCGTCGAACGTTGTAACAACGATACCCCTCTTGCGGGCGCGCTTCAGAACAGGTGCAACGGCGTTGAGATCGACCGCTGCGAGCAATATGGCGTCCGGCCGTTGAGTGAGAAAATTCTCCAACGTTTCAACCTGAAGAGAGGCGTCAGCGTGGTCCGGTCCAGCGTAGATCAGGCTGTCCCCCAGGTCTGCGGCAGCAGCGCGTGCACCCTTTGCCGCTAGCTCAAAATAGGGAAAGCCCGTCCACTTTGGCGTCATCATCATCCGGAAGCCACTGTCCTTCGCCTGTGCCGTCGATATGGCGCTCCCGGCAATAGCCATCGCACCACCGAGCAGAGCCGTGCGGCGGGTAATGTTCATCATCATAGGTTGTTTTCCCCTGTTTTTTCACGCCATTGAGCTGGCGTTTTGTTGTTGACGTTTTCGGCCAGCTTTTCTCGCTCGTGACGTCGCGCATTGAGGGTTCCCCGCAACGTCTGGACTCCCCTGAGAGCAACCGGCCTCAGCACGCCAATGGTCAGCAGCGCACCTAAGACGACGGTCTGAACCGGACCGCCGATATTAGCCAAACCCATGCCGTTGCGAAGGGTGCCGAGCAACAGCAGAGCAAGCACGACGCCTAGAACAGAGCCACGCCCACCATTGATATCAACACCACCCAGAACCACTGCCGTCACGACAAACAAAATTGCACCGTCTGCGTTGTCGCCACGAGCGGACCCGTACTGGCCGATCCAGATGAGCGCTGCGATGGCGGCCAGGCCACCCGCTATCGCATAGGCTGTGATCTTGAGGGCCTTAACGTTAATTCCAGCAATCCACGCTGCGTCCTTGTTTCTGCCCACGGCAAAGCACCGTCGCCCGAACACTGTCTTTTGCAAGAGAAACCACATCAGGAGAGCAACGACTGCAAAGACGATGAGCGAGATGGGTATGATCCCCAGAACATAATCAGATCCAGGCGACTGATACATGTCACTGAAGTTTGTGTATCCGGCTTCGGATCCGACAATGAAGGCCAATCCTCGATAGGCCCCCATGGTTCCAAGAGTGACGGCCAGCGACGGCAGACCCAGCCGCGCCACGAGGAAGCCATTGAAGGCACCGAGGAAAACACAGATGAGCACGACGATAGGAATGGCTCCTGCTAAGCCGATGCCACCCGCAGAAAGGCGTGCAAAAATGACCGCGCCAACGGCTAAGATTGATGCCAGTGAGATGTCGATTTCGGCCGTGACGACGACAACCATAAGACCAAGCGCTAACAGGCCGGGAATAATAAACTGGCGGGTCGATTCCAGGATTTGATCAAGGGAGAGGTAATAGGGAGAGAGATGCGCAGACCACCCGGCAGCGCAGAAAATCAATACAAAGAGGGTTCCTTCCCAGGGCGTGGGGCGCCAAGTGACGAACCGGTTCATGCGACCCTCCCGCCCAGCCGAAGCTGCCGCAGCGAGCGCCTTACCTGTTTGTTGATGATAGCATCGGCCGTAACGGCGAGCACAATCGCGCTGCCTTGCACGAACATCCTCCAGAATTCCGGGATGTGGAGTAGAACCAAGCCGTTATCAATCATCGACAGAACGATGGCGCCAAGCGCCGCACCGAGAACGGAGCCCGCCCCCCCGGCTACGCTGATCCCTCCAATAACTGCCGCAGCGAGAGACGTTAACTCCCAGCCTGAGGCGAGTACGACGGTGACGGTGCCTACGCGCCCGGCATAAAGAAGCCCGGCAAAACCGCACATCGTCCCGCAAAGTATGTATGCGAAAAGCGTCATGCGTTCCGGCCGCAAGCCACAGAAGATACTGGCGCCCGGATTGGACCCTATGGCGTAGATTCTCCGCCCAAGCGGAAAGAAGCGCAGGAATGCAGCGACCGCGGATACCACGACCGCGGATACAATGACCAGGAACGGAACGCCCGCAATGTGGAGGTCGACGAGAAGGAGCACCCAAGGCGGAAGGTTGCTCGCGGTCACCTCCTGGCCATGCGCATAGATGTAGGTAAAGCCGCGAAAAAGCGACATCGTCCCAAGGGTTGCAACGAGTGGTGAAACTTTGCCATAGGCGACGATCAGACCATTGACTGCGCCCAGTGCGCCGCCCATGACGAGCGCGATAACGACGAGCAGGATTCCGACATGGGGATGGTGGGCCGCATAATCCGCCGCGACATAGGCAGTGAAACCCATGATGGCCCCGACCGAGACGTCCAGGTTGCGTGTCAGCAAGACCATGCCTTGGGCCGCCGCTACGATCGCGAGAATGGCAGCGTTGGCGATGATAACTTGGCCATTTTGAAGGCTATCGAATCGTGGCGCAATGCACGAAAAGAATAGGCTGAGCGCGATCAGCGTGATGACAACACCCAAGATACGCTGACGAAGAAGCTGTGCCCACCAACTCTGCCGCGGTTTCATTTGAGCCATATGCCCTTCCACTATGGCGACGCGAGCTGCGAACTTCTTGTCGCAGCGCGCATGACATTCTCTTGCGTCGCATCTCCTCCTGAAATTTCGTCAACAATGCGCCCTTCTGCGACGACCAGGATGCGATCGCTGATTGCGATGACCTCCGGGAGATCCGAAGAAATCACGAGGATTGCAAGTCCGGAGGCAGCAAGCGAGAAGATCATATCATGAATCTGAGACTTGCTCCCAACATCGACGCCATGGGTTGGTTCATCTAGGATAATCACAGCCGGTTTGGTTGCGAGCCAACGCGCAAGAGCAACTTTTTGGCGGTTCCCTCCCGATAGCTGCGCCACTTCCTTATCTATGCCGCTCGTACGAATGTCGTATGTTTTGACTGCCTCGGCAGCAATTCGTCGACAGTCTCCCGTGTTAATGACACCGAGATGACTTAGACGCTGAACGATGGGCAGCGTCACATTTTCAACGACGCTTTCGCTCATTATAAGTCCCTGACTATCCCTGTCCTCTGACAGATAAGCCAAGCCCAGGTTGAGCATCTGGCTGGGGCTTTTCGGCGCAACTTCCCGCCCCTGCAGCAGGATCCGGCCATGATCGGGCGGCGTCATGCCAAATAGCGCCCGCGCAATTTCGGAGCGGCCGGCGCCAACCAACCCGGCCATGCCCACTATTTCGCCAGCGCGCAGTGAAAATGAGACGTCGGCAAAGGTTCCGCGCAGGCCGAGATTTTCGACCCTCAGCATTTCCTTTGCATGCCCTGCCGTCCCGCCACGTTTGTAAACATGATTGAGCTCCCGCCCGACCATGAGTTTGACCATGGTCCCGCGGTCCATTGCTGAGATCGTTCGGGTCGCGACATGGCGTCCATCTCTGAGCACCGTCACATCGTCCGCAATTGCTTCCACTTCCTCCAGGCGATGAGTAATAAGCAGAACCGACTGACCTTGAGCCCGGAGTTTGCGGACAATGTCGAAGAGTCGCTCGGCCTCGGCGGGTGTGAGTGGCGATGTAGGCTCGTCCAGGATAAGCAGCCGCAGATGTGTCGACAGCGCCCGGGCTATTTCGACGAATTGTAGTTCCGCTGTCGACAGTGACCCCGCCAATTCTCGTGGATCGAGCAAAACCCCAAGTTGATCAAAAGCCTCTGTTGCACGGCGGTACATCACTCGCCGGTCAACGCTGCCCCATGGGGTCCGAGGGTAATTTCCCGCAAATATGTTTTCCGCGATGTCGAGATGCTGGAACAGCTTTGGATCCTGGTATACCGCTGCAATTCCCACTTTGCGTGCTTCTTGAGGCGTCGCGAATAAAACCGGCTGTTCGTCGAGGTAAATCTTCCCGGCATTTGCCGCAATGACACCGGTGATTATCTTGACCAGTGTCGATTTGCCCGCGCCATTCTCGCCGACCAGGGCATGAACCCTGCCCCGGCCGATAGAAAACGAGACGTCCTCTAGAACTTGAAGTCCACCATAGGATTTTCCGATACCTTCGATCCGGAGGGCATCAGCCTTCCCAGGGGTTGGGGCCATGGCTACCTCAATCGCTGCCGATCCTTCGCTCATTTGCCTATCCGATCATCCCGCCCACGCGGGACTGTTCAACGCCGGCGACACTGCGCCACGGTATCGACTAACCTTCCGGCTCCTCCGCCGGAGAAGTCGAGAAAATGCCAGGCGGTAGGTCAAGTGGAGGGCAATTTCCAAGCTCGTAGACAAATCCGAGCCGAGACTCCGTATCGAGATAATAGTGGAAATCCGAGAAAAAGCGGCCCGTCTGGGTGACCCCTATGCCTTTCTTCTCGTAATCTGCCAGAACACCGTCGATGTCTTCATCACTAATCCTCTCCTTGATATGATGAAGTCCTTCTCCTTTCTCCTCCAGAAATTTGCTGTAGATCGTTGGGCCGTAAACAGGCTGAATAATCTCAAGCTCGGTGTCTCCCATCCAGGAGATTCCGATGAGAAACTTGAATGGCTCCGTGACGGTCTCGCCGCCGACCACAAAGTTCTTAACCGTCTCTTCGGTGAAGGCTGCAACCCGCCAGGGACCGACACCCAGATTATCCACCCAGGCTTTCATGCTTCGCTCTAAATCGCGCGTCACGAAAGCGACCTGAAACATCTTCCGCTTCTTGTTGGTGGCGCGGAGTTCTTCGTTTGTCATGACAAAATCTCACTTAGCGTTTGCACATTCTCTGACCTGCCGCTCACGGCAGACCGTTGCGCCGCGAGAGCGACCGCCAAGGAGATCAGACCATCCTCGCCGGTCGCCACGGGGCGTCCCTCGCCTCGCACTGCCGCCTCAAACGCACGAACACCGCGGGCGTAGTAGTCTTCCTGATCCAAGGCAATCCCGTCTTCACCACCGGAATGGCGGAGTACCACAGTCCCACCCGGGCGCTGCGCCATGCAATCTGTCGCGACAAGCGATCCTTTTGTCCCATCAATTTCCAATCGCGTGCGCAGGAACGGGGTGGTAAAGCTCTCGTAGACCTGGCCGATCAGACCGCTTTTGAAGGTTACGAGGGTCATGGCAGCATCTTCGACAGGTGGCGAAGCCAGCCCGCCATTTTGCGCTATCGTCATCACCTGCGCGGGCTCGTCTTCCAGAATAAATCTGAACAGATCGCTGTCGTGCACGGTGAGATCGAAGATTACGCCTGCGCCCGCGGCAACGTCATGCAGGCGCCAGCCATGAAGATGCTGCGGAAGAGCGCCCCCATGCACGACCCGGGCTGCGAGTGGACGACCAATCCGGCCAGCTTTGATGGCGTCCCGCATCGCCCGGTGTGTTGCGGCGTTGCGCAGGTGGTGATTGGTCGCGAGAACGACCCCCGCCTCTCGACACGCCGAAACCATAGCCGCGGCATCCTCAAGGCGCGTCGCCAGCGGCTTTTCGCACAGAACATGACGCCCCGCCGCAGCGGCAGCCAGACACTGCTCTCGGTGACGATCGTTCGTGGTCGCGATGTAGACTGCGTCGACCTCCCTCAACATGATCTCGAGACTGGTGGTCGCAGAAGGAATGCTGAATTCCGCAGCGTAAGCGGCCCCACGGGCGGCATCACTGCTATAGACTGATACTATCTCCCCTCCAGCAGCCCGAATGCCAGCGATCATCCATTCGCGGCCGATGGTCGTTGCCCCCACCAGCCCCCAGCGTAGACCGGCCATGGCGCCATCTCCTAGCTTTTATCGTGCTCGCTGAGCATGTCGAAGAAGACGAGCTCCGCATCCTTCGTCAGAAACTCCTTGTGCCGACCAAACCACTCCTTCTGGTACGGAAGCGCCAGATGGCGGTCGAGATCCGCTCGGCTCATCCAGTTCTCGTAGAAGTAGAAGACATTGGGATTGTCGGCACTGACATGGAAATGATAATCGATGCAGCCTGGTTCCGAGCGCGAAGGTGCGACAAAGCTGTGGAGCAACTTGATTAATTCTTCGCGTTTCTCGGGGCGGGCATTCAATGTCGCGGTAAGAGTGCAGCGGGGAATCATTTGAATGATCTTTCTTATTATATTTGCCAAAGGGTCTCTGACTGGCGGTGCTTGACCTTCGGGAAATCTTCTCAAAGGGTCTTCAGCATGCCACCGTCAACAAAATATGTAGAGCCCACCGCGTAACTAGCCCGATCCGAGCGAAGAAACACGAACGTGTTGGCAAGCTCCTCTGGCCTGCTCCTGGCCGCGCGCCACGAGACCGAGATGAACACCCTCAGTGGCAAGGGCCTCAGCCATCGCTAGACCTGTGCCGACGCTGCCGCCCGTGACTACGGCGACTTTGCCGCCCAAATCGAGATCCATGTCCCGTCCCCGTGGATCGCCAGCTATTGACTAGCTATGCATCTTGATGACTAGCTATGCATCAGCGTTTTGGGGGTGTCAAGAAGTTTGCGGCCCTTCCATTGTGGCGAAACTATTCGGAGGCTCGCTGATCTTTGCGCAAACGCTATGCATCCTCTGTAGACGTGGCCAAGCTTGCTGGCGTCTCACAATCAGCGGTTTCACGTACCTACAAGGAGGGTGGCAGCGTATCGTCTGAAACCCGTAACAGGGTTCTCGCAGCCGCAGCAGAACTTGACTATCGGCCAAGTGTCATTCCCCGGATCATGTTGACACACCGATCAAACTTCATCGCTCTTGTGGTCGGTGGTCTATACAATCCCTTCTATGGTCAGGTTCTGGAGAAGTTGACGACTGGCTTGGAACTCATGGGGCACCAAGCTCTTCTCGTCCATGCCGACAGCGGCCATATGCTCGACAGTGCCATTCCGCGGCTGGCAAGCTACCGTGTAGATGCAATCGTGAGCCCGTTGGCAATCCTGTCCCCAGAGGCTGACAAAGAGCTCTCCCGGCTAAAGATCCCGATCGTGAGCTTCAATACGCCAGCCCACGGGGACTGGGTCTCTTCAGTTTGCTGTGACAACACCGAAGCGGCCGCGGCCATTGCCGACCTCCTTGTCCGACAAGGTGGACGGCGTTTCGGATTTGTCCGTGGCCCCGCGGGAAGCCCAGCTGCCGAGGACAGATTGAATGGATTCCGTCAGCGTCTACACTCGTTAGGTTTTCCCCGCCCCCGTGTGGTGAGCGGAGACTTTACCTATGAGGGGGGAGTACGTGCTGCCAACAAACTGCTTGGACTTGCAGATCGCCCTGACGCGATATTTTGCGCAAACGATTTGCTGGCCCTGGGTCTAATTGACTGCGCACGCCGCGACTTTGGCTTGCGCGTTCCCGAAGATCTCCTTGTCGCAGGCTTCGACGATATTCCCGTGTCATCTTGGCCGTCTCATAGCCTTACAACGGTCGTTCAAGATGCAACGGCAATGACCCAGGCGGCTTTGGATATCCTGCGGAGAGCATTGGCTGACTCCCGCCATCGCAGCGAGTCAGTTGTGATCAGTGGTCGAATCATCGAGCGCGGGTCAACCCGGCGCTATCCAGCCGGCGGTGCCGGGAACGTCCTGTGAGGGAGAGAAGTTGAACGTCACGCCGCCATGGCGTGGCTGATACGGTCACCGACAAGAGCGCGAACTGCCTTGGCCGCAAAGCAGAACTCGGTGGGAAATGCGCAATGGAGCGCCCCGGGTTTCCCGGAGCGCGGCCGCGCCCCTTCAGTGCGCAGCACCTGAGGCCAAGGACTTCGGGGAGACATCGGCTGGCGCTCTCTCAATACTAAACAATTCCGCTCCGCCCTCTTTGGAAATCAGTGTCCACGAGGAAGGATGCCGCGCGTAGAAGTTGGGTGGCTCATACTTCGTCGTTCCGCTGCGGCTGACAATGAAGTCGAGGGGACGATCATTGATGACAACGTAAGAGTCGGGTCGCATCTCGCTGACCCTCAACTTCTCATAGGGAATGATCGGCTTTGCCTCAGCAAGCTCGTCGGTGTTCAGAATCCTGTCCTGAGCAAAAAAAGTC
>NZ_DATJJK010000199.1:0-8327 GCF_035492295.1 Acidisoma sp.
CGCGTCCCATGCCTTGCCGGGTTCGACATCTTCGATCATCTCTGTCCTCGATGGGTTGAACTTCTTTCAGATGGCCGCGTCGGGTCGCGGAAGGCAAGGGCGGAGAAGCAGACATGGCCGTGCGCATCGCAGAGGGGCTGACAGGGTCGATCGGCCATACGCCGCTTATTCGGTTGCGCCGTGCCTCGGAAGCGACCGGCTGCGCCATCCTCGCCAAAGCCGAATTCATGAATCCCGGCGGATCGGTCAAGGATCGCGCGGCGCTCGCCATCATCACCGATGCCGAGGAACAGGGGCTGCTCAAGCCCGGCGGCACCATCGTGGAAGGAACGGCCGGCAATACCGGCATCGGCCTCACGCTCGTCGCCCATGCGCTCGGATATCGCTCCGTCGTCGTGATGCCGGAGACGCAGGCACAGGAGAAGAAGGATTTCCTGCGCCTCATCGGCGCTGATCTCCGCCTCGTGCCCGCCGCGCCCTTTCGCGATCCGGGAAATTATGTCCACGTCGCCCGCCGGCTCGCGGAGGAGATGGGCGCCCTCTTCGCCAACCAGTTCGACAATCGCGCCAATCGCGCCGGCCATGCGACGACGACAGGCCCAGAAATCTGGGAACAGACCGGCGGCCGGGTGGATGCCTTCACCTGCGCCTGCGGCACGGGCGGCACCCTCGCCGGCGTCTCCGATGCGCTGAAGGCGCGGGACCCGGCGATCCGCATCGTGCTGGCCGATCCGCATGGAAGCGGGCTTTATGGCTGGGTGAAGGAGAACGATCTCACCGTGACCGGCAGTTCCATCACCGAAGGCATCGGTCAGTCGCGCGTGCCCGGCAATCTCGAGGGTGCGGCCATCGACGATGCCGAGCGCATTCCGGACGAGGAGGCTCTGGCCCAGGTGTTCGACCTCTTGCAGCATGAGGGATTGTCGGTCGGTGGTTCTGCCGGCATCAATCTCGCCGCCGCCATTCGCGTTGCGCGGAAACTGGGGCCCGGCCATGTCGTGGTCACGATCCTGTGCGACGGCGGCAGCCGCTATCAATCCAAACTCTTCAACCCCATTTTCCTGAAGTCCAAGGGCCTGCCCGTGCCATCCTGGCTTGGCGCCTGATCGGATGCTTTCAATCGGCCGCGCGACGCGTCGGAACAGGATCCTATGTCAGACCCTCTGGACGGCCTAAAGCCGCCCCCCTCCGCCCCCGAGGCGGAGAAGACGCCCGACAAGCTGCGCGGGGGCCTCGCGCGCATGTTCGGCATCTCCGTCAGCGATCCGGCCCTGCACGATCTGCGGGGCAATCGGGAGATGCCGCTGCCCGGCAACTGGAACACGGTCTTTCTCGGCCTGCTCACCCTGATCGCCGTCCTCGCCTGCCTCTACGTCGCGCGAGATATCGTCCTGCCCGTCGTGCTGGCCCTCGTGCTCAAGCTGCTCTTCCAGCCGCTGGTGAAAGTGCTGGAGCGCATCCACGTTCCGAAGGCCGCTGGTGCGCTCGTCTGCATCGCCCTGCTGCTTGGCGTCTTCGTGGGCCTCGGCGCCCTGCTCTCCAGCCCAGCCTCGCGCTGGGCGGCGCAGCTTCCCCATGCCTGGCCCATGCTGCAGGAGCGTTTCGCCGTGCTGCAACCGCCGATCGCCCGGCTGCAGCACCTGCTCGACCGAATGGGGGTTCATTTCGGCGGCGCAGGGTCTGTCCTGTCGAATCCCGTCAGCATGGTGACTGCCGTCTTCAGCGGCACCGGCACCGTCGCCTCCAATCTGCTCGAAACGCTGCTCGTCCTCTTCTACATGCTCGTTTTCGGGGAAACCTTCCTCCGTCGCCTGGTCGAAGTTCTGCCGCGCTTCGACGACAAGCGTGAGGCGGTCGAGATTTCGATGCATATGGAGCGCGATCTCTCCGCCTATCTGCTGACGATCACCATCATCAACGCGCTCGTGGGCTGTGCCACAGCGCTCGTCATGTGGGCCTGCGGCGTGCCAGGCCCGGTGCTCTGGGGCGTCGTCGCCTTCTGCCTCAACTTCGTGCCGATTCTCGGCCCTTTCGTCGGCATCCTGATGTTCCTGGCCGTCGGTATCGTGACGGCAGGCTTCGCCTGGATCGCCATCCTGCCCGCCTGCCTCTATTTCGCGATCCACGTGGCGGAGGGCGAAATCATCACACCGATGCTGCTCGCCAGCCGTTTCACGATCAACCCGGTCGCGGTGATGCTCTCTCTCATTTTCTGGTACTGGATGTGGGGCGTTGCCGGCGCCATTCTCGCCGTGCCCATGCTCGCCATCCTTAAAATCATCTGTGACCGGCTGCGCCCCTTCCGCGCCTTCGGGCATCTGCTCGAAGGATGAGGCGCCGCGAGCACTACGACGCCCTCGTCATCGGCGCGGGGGCGGCGGGACTGATGGCGGCAATGACGGCGGCCAGGCGCGGCCGCCGGGTTCTGCTGCTCGAACATGGCGAGGCGCCGGGCGCCAAGATCCTCATTTCCGGCGGCGGCCGCTGCAACTTCACAAATCGCGAGACCCCGGCCGCGCGCTTCCTTTCGGCCAATCCACATTTCGCGAAATCGGCGCTCAGCCGCTATCGCCCGGCGGATTTCATCGCCCTCGTCGATCGCCATGGCATTGCCTGGCACGAGAAGACACTCGGCCAGCTTTTCTGTGATGGCTCGGCCCGCCAGATCGTGGAGATGCTGCTCGCCGAATGCCGGCAGGCGGAGGTCACGCTCCGCCTCGGCACGGCCGTGCAGGAAATCCGGCATGATGGCCGCTTTCACCTGGAAACGGCGGCGGCCGTGGTCTCCGCCCCTGCCCTCGTCATCGCCACGGGCGGTCTGTCGATCCCGAAACTGGGTGCAACCGGCTTCGCCTATCAGATCGCCGCCCAGTTCGGCGTCGCCACGGTCCGCCCCGAACCGGCTTTGGTGCCGCTCTGCTTCGAGGAGCCAGAGCTTTCCCTGATGCGCGGCCTCTCAGGGACCGCGACGGAGATCGTGGCCAGCCGCGGGAAAACAGGCTTTCGTGAAGCCATGCTTTTCACCCATCGCGGCCTCTCCGGCCCGGCCATCCTGCAGATTTCCAACTATCTCCAGGCGGGCGACGCCTTCACCGTTGATCTCCTGCCCGGGCAGGACGCCCGCGCGCTGCTGCTGGCCGCCAAACGCGCCCGTCCGCGCATCGCGCTGCGCACCGCGCTCGCCGAACAGCTGCGCCTGCCCCAGCGTCTGGCCCAGGCCCTGGCGCCGGAGGAGGAGAGCGCACCGCCCATCGGCGAGACGAGCGACAAAACGCTCTCGGCCCTGGCCGAGCGGCTGCAGCGCTGGTGCCTGACGCCCGCCGGCACCGAAGGCTTCGCCAAGGCCGAGGTCACGCGTGGCGGCATCGATACCGCTGGCCTCTCCTCCAAGACGATGGAGGTAACAGCCGTTCCCGGCCTTCATTTCATCGGCGAGGCGGTGGACGTGACCGGCTGGCTCGGCGGCTACAATTTTCAGTGGGCCTGGGCCTCGGGCTTCGCGGCCGGCCAGGCGGTCTGAGCCTTCGCCTCGGCGCAGCCTCGTGGCCGCGCCAAGGCGGAGGTCGCCATCAGCCGCCGAATTTGCCCTCGAAGGCGAAGTCGGGCACCGGCTTGCGCGGGCTAGGCGTCTCGCGCGCCTGCAGGAACTCCGGCAGGATGGACTTGTCAGCGAGGCGGCCGACCGCCGCCGCCGCTTCCACCCGGTAGCCCTCGGGGAAGTCGAGCTCGGCGAAGGCACGCGGAATATCGAAACCGACCATGCCATGGGCGTGCCAGCCGAGCATCGAGCCCTGCAGGGCGAAGGAGCCCCAGGCGGCACCGGCGTCGAAAGAATGGCTGTGCGACGGCACGGCCTTCTCGGCGCCCGGCGGCAGCATGACGGAGTTGGAAGCCATGATCACCAATGCCCCGGCACGCTTCGCCCAGGACTGGTTGAACTCGATCAGCAGGCCAAGCAGCTTATCGAAATGCGGCGAGCTGCGGCGGGCGTAGACGAAGATCCAAGGCTGGGAATTGTAGGAAGACGGCGCCCAGCGCGCGGCCTCGAACATGGAGAAGAGATCGGCTTCCGGAATTTCTTCCTCGGTGAAGGCACGCGGCGACCAGCGCTCGAGAAAGATCTTGTCGATCTCATGATCGGCCGTGCGGCTATTGGCGGTCTTCGTCATGTTCCGTCCTTTGTCGTGTGCGCTAGAGTGTGATCGAACACCAGGTCAGTGCTTGGGTGGCGCGTTGCGCAGGGCTTCCGCCTCCGCGTAAAACTTCTTCTCCCACTCATCGTGATTATCCGCCCCTTCCTTAATGAAGGGCGTGAAGATTGCGATGCGCAGCAGCGCGGCACTAATCAGATTGGCCGGGAACCGCAGCGGCTTGTTGAAGTCGACGAAGAGTACGACGCGTGTTTCGTCCGAATGGTTCCAGGCTTCGTGCTCGAAGGCATCGTCGAAGATCAGGGCGCGGCCTTCCTGCCAATGGCAGATCTGACGGTCGACACGGATGGCGATCTTGTCCGGATGGTTCGGCACGATGAGGCCGAGATGGAAGCGCAGCACGCCGTTATAGGGCCCGCGATGCGGCGGCAGGTGCTTGCCCGGCTCGAAGATCGAGAACATCGCCGTCTGCAGCCCGGGGATCTTCTGCACGATGCGCCAGGTATCCGGGCAGAGTTCCGTATTCTTCTTGGAGGTCAGGCCATAGCCGGTGAGGAAGAAGGTCTTCCAGGCGGCATCGGTCGAGATCGTGGAGACGTCGGTCGAGATGTCGTGGAAGCTCGGCAAATCCGCCTTGCGCAGCAGCAGCCGGTCCAGCTCGGCCCGGATCAGGGGCCAGTCCTTTTCGATTTCGGCGGCCCAGGGGAAGGTCGCATTGTCGTAGACGGGCGGGTTGCCCAGTTTGGCGCAGCTGAGGTTGAGGCGCTCGACCCAGGAGACGAGTTTCATCACCACCCGGGTAGTGAGGCTCGGGCGGCTCATCGGCTTGATGCCGGTGGTCCCGAAATTCTGCTTGGCTTCTTGGCTGTCCGCGCCGGCACCCGGCTTGGGGTTGGTGAGTGTGTCCATCGATCGATCTCCGCAGGCAGGGCAGCCTTTCACGTGCCACCCTCCCCCTCTGATACGACAGAGACGCGGGGTTTGGCGAGACGCCCGCGCCGGATGCCCGCCAAACCCCCAGTCTCAGCCGTCGACCGGGATCGGATTTTCGACGAGCGACAGATTGAAACCGTGGACCAGGGCATGTTCCTCCGCACCCGGATTGTCGCGCAACGGCCGCGCGCTCTCCACCAGAATCTCGGGCGCCTCGGTCCCCAGTCCGGCCATGGTCTCGGCAATGAAGGCATCGAGCGGCATGGCCCGGCTGTCGCCGCTCTTGCGGACGAGGTCGGTATCCACCCAGGGTGGCGCGATCTCCTGCACCGTCACCGCCGTGTCTCTCAGCATGAAGCGCTGCGAAAGGGCGTAGGAATGGAGTGCTGCCTTGGTTGCGGAATAGACCGCGGTCATGGCCAGCGGCACATAGGCCAGAACCGAGGTATTATAGAGAATTGTCGCGCGCGGCCGCTGCTTCAAATGCTCGATCAGCGCCGAGGTCATGCGGATCGGTCCGAGCAGATTGGTCGCGATCAGCCTTTGGGCCATGGCGTCGTCAATCGGGGCGGAGGCGTCGTCGAAGGGCATGATGCCGGCATTGTTCACGAGCACGTCCAGGTTCGGGTAGTCCCGCATCAGCCGGTCCGCCGCCGCCGCGATGCTGGCCGGATCCGCGATATCCATGACGATCGCGGCCATGCCGGGATTGGCGGCCGTCACCTCCTCCATCAGTGCCGCGCGGCGCCCGGCGATGATCACCTGGTTGCCGCGCTTGTGAAATGCTTCGGCCAGGCCACGGCCAATGCCGGATGAGCCGCCGGTGATGAAGATGGTATTGCCAGTTAGTTGCATGGTCATTTTTCCTTTTCCAATTTAATACTTAATTTGTGACAATGCCGTAGCGTGAAGCGGGCAAGCTGCGGGACAGGCGGGCGCTCATCGACCGCCGCGCGGCCTCAAAGGCGTTCCATTCCTCGATGTCGGGCAGAGCGGGGATGGTGATGACCTCGCCCAGGTCAAAACCGCTCAACGCCGCATCCACCATGTCCGCCGCCTGCATGGTGATGCCTTCCGGCAGGTGCTCGACCGGCAGGCCGCCGGTCGCCCAGAAGTCGGTCGCGGTCGCCCCCGGCAGCACTGCCTGGACGCGAATGCCCTTGGGCGCCAGTTCGTGGTTCAGGGAGGTTGAAAAGGCATGGACGAAAGCCTTGCTGCCGCCATAGACGCCGTTCAGCAGTTCCGGTGCGATGCTGACGATCGAGGAGATGTTGATGATCGCGCCCCTGCCCCGCGCCGCCATGCCGGGTGCCACCGCATAGGTCAGCCGCATCAGCGCGATGACGTTCAGGCGAATCATCGCCTCCATCCGGCCGACATCGCTTTCCAGCAGCGGGGCAAAGGTGCCGAAGCCGGCATTGTTGACGAGCATCGTGAGGCTCGCGTCCCGGGACAGCTGCGCCTCAACCCGGGCGAGGTCTGCGGCATCGCCCAGGTCGGCCACGACGACTTCCACCGCCCGGCCGGTCTCGTCGCTGATACGCTGGGCCAGTGCCTGCAGCCGATCGCGGCTGCGGGCGACCAAAATCAGGTCATGGCCGCGCCGTGCCAGACGCTCGGCATAGAGCGCGCCGATGCCGGAGGATGCGCCGGTCACAACCGCTACACCTTTGTATTCGCTTGTCATTGCGTGAAATCCCCATCGCTTTTGATGGCGGAATCATGCGACGATTGGCCTTTGTCTTAAATGACGTATAACATACGTTTTCAGGACAACCCTGGGAGCCACCCGTGCCCGAAATCGGCCTCGTCGTCTTTCCCGGCTTTCAATGCCTGGCGCTCGCCGCGCAGACGGCCTTCGAACTCGCCAATCTGGTGACCGGCGAGAATTTCTATTCGGTCCACCTTCTGTCACTCGAGGGTGGCATGGTCCCCTCCTCCACCGGCTTCCGGATGGAAACCGAGAGCCTGCACGACGCGGACGGGATTGACACGCTCCTCCTCCTCGGCGGCACCCTGCCGCCCGATCCTCTGCCGTCCATGACGATTGCCGCCTTGCAGGCCCATGCGCGCCGGGCGCGACGCGTGGCCGGGCTCTGCACCGGCGCTTTCCTGCTCGCGCAATGTGGGCTTCTGGATGGCAGGCGCGCCACGACCCACTGGATTTTTGCAAAATTGATGCGGGAGCGGTTTCCGGCCGTCACAGTCGAGGAGGACCGCATTTACATCAACGAAGGCGCGGTCTGGACCTCGGCCGGCCTCACCGCCGGGCTCGATCTCGCGGTAGCACTCGTCGAGAAGGATCTGGGTCAGGAGGTTGCACGTTCGGTCGCGCGCAAGCTCGTCATGCATCACCGCCGATCGGGTGGGCAGTCCCAACATTCCGAATTGCTCGATCTCGCCGCGAAATCCGACCGCATCCAGACCGCGCTAATCTTCGCGAAGAACAACCTCGCCCGGCCGCTGACGGTCGAAACCCTGGCGGAGGCCGCCCGGCTCAGCCCGCGTCAGTTCAGCCGCGCCTTCCGGGCGGAGACCGGTCAATCGCCTGCCAAGGCGGTGGAGCAGCTGCGGCTGGAGGCTGCGCGCCTGATGTTGGAGGATAGCCGCCACCCGATCGAGACCGTGGCGCGGGAGACGGGCTTCATGGACCAGCGCCGCATGCGGGAAAGCTTCATGCGGCAATGGGGCATGCCGCCCCAGGCCATCCGCCGTGCCGCCCGCGGTGTGGGCGCCGCGGCCTGAAACGCGAAAGGCCGGCGCGGTCCCTGATCGGGACCGGCCGGCCTTGTGCTCAGCGAATGCGGCTTACGAGCAGCCGCTGGTCGAGCCGCAGGTCACGCATTTTAGGCAGGTGCCGTTCCGCACCATGGTGAAATTGCCGCATTCGGGGCAGCTGTCACCCTCATAGCCCTTCACCTTGGCCTCGCGCATCTTGGCTGAGCGGTCATCCGCCGGTGTCACGGCTTCTGCCATCATCGCCGGGCGCAGGCTGGTGGAGGCCGCAATGCCGCCATTCGGCGTGGCACTCGGCACGCCGATCGTGCCGCGGACGAAACCCTTGCTTACGCCACGCTGGATATCGGCCAACATGGAGCGCGCCTGTTCCGCGGTCTCATTGCCGGTGCGTGGCAGGTTCCCTTCCGCCGCACCATTGCCGATCGTGTCCGGCATCAGATCGGCCGGATCGACATGGGCCAGGTCATTGCGCGCGATGTAGGAAATCGCCAGTTCGCGGAAGAT
>NZ_DATJJK010000200.1:0-30952 GCF_035492295.1 Acidisoma sp.
TCTCCGCTTCCTCGGCTACAACGCCATCGTGCGCAGCTTCGCGTCCGAAGATGCCGTGCTCGCGAATCCTCATAGCCCCGCGTGGCGCCGCCGCCTGGCGCAGCGCGTTTCCGAGCGCATGGAAGCGCTCATGACCTGGAAAATCGGCTGATGCCGCTGTTCCCCCCACCGAAAGGATTGTCATGACCGTCAGCCATATAAGGGCCGCGCTCGGCGAAACCTTGAGCACGCCCGCCCCCGTCGCTTCACCCATCGGCGAGCCCGTCGCCCATACCAGCTACAAGGAGTTCGAACGGGCCGATCAGGTCGAAACCGGCATCTGGGAATGCACACCCGGCCGCTGGAACCGCTTCGTGACGGACCAGGAGTTCTGCCATTTCATCGCCGGTTCCGGCACCTTCACGCCCACCGGCGGGGAACCCATCGCTTTCAAGGCAGGGGATGCCTTCATGATGTCCGAAAACACCATGGGCGTTTGGGACATTCGGGAAACTGTCCGCAAGACCTACGTCATTATCAAGCGCTGAGCGACCGCAGGGCCGCGCCCGTCAGGGCGTGGCCGTGCTGGATAGAAGGGCCGCCGGCATCACGGCCCGCTGCGCTGGCGCGGTCTCGGCGGTCCACACCACCTGCCCCACAGTCCCGCAGACGGGGCAAGCAGGGTGCCAGGATTCGTGCTCCGCGCCGCAGGCGGTGCAGCGCCAACGAGGATCGGGACCGGCGCTATGGCTGCGCCGCAGCGCCTCATGGGCGGCGAAGGTTGCGGCCTCGCCACCGCCGGCCGCTGCGTCCGCCTCTTCGATGTCGGCGATGAGCACCCAGACGCGCCGCTGGTCGAGCCCGGCCGCAACCGCCGCCTGGGCATGGCGTCGTGCCTCTCCGGTGAGCTTGGCCGCGAGGCAGGCCTGGGCCTCCATGAAAGCGCTCTCGCCATGGCCGGGCGCAAAACCCGCAAGCTTTTCCGCCCGCTTCACCCGCGCGAGCGGCTCCGTCTCAGGCTCCAGATAGAAACGTGCCAGATCGGGATGCGGCGCCCGTGCCCAGGCCCGTTCCACAATCTGTTCGGCGCGGCGCGGGTCTCGTGCCGCGCGCAGGCGATTGGCATAGGCGAGCACCGCCGGCGTCAGCGTCGGGTCCGCGTTGTAGGCGTCCTTGGCGAGGCGCATCGCCTGCATCGGGTCTTCCGAGGCTTCGGCTGCCGCCGTGGCCATCACCGCGCGCGGCGCCTCAGGACCGGAAAGGGCGAGCGCTTCCGCCCAGGCCCCTGTACGAAGCGCCAGACGCGCGCGCTCCGAGCGGAGCCAGACGGCCCCCGGATGCGCCAGCTCCGCCCGGCGCGCGAGATCGGCCGCGAGCGTCCAATCGCCCGCATCCAGCGCCTGGCGCAACAAGCCGCGTAAGCCGAGGAAAGCCGCATCCGGAATTTCAGCGAGGCGGCGGTAGTCGGCCTCGCTCTCCTCCGGCTTGCCGGCCAAACGCGCGGATTCGGCAGAAACGAGAAGCGCCATCGGCGCATCGGGCAACAGGCGCCGGGCCCGCGCGGCTTCCCGCCGGGCGGCTTTCGGGTCGGCGGCGGCGAGGGCCGCGAAGGCCCGCGTCACCGCGAACTCACCCTGTCGCTGCTGCCGCTGATGCCGGCCACGGCCGAAGCGACCCGGCGCGGAGAGCAGCAGCGCCGCCAACCGCACGAGAAAGTAAAGGATCAAAAACAGCAGGATAAGAGCGATGGTGACGATCGGTAGCGAAGCCTGGAAGGTATAGGTTCCGACAGTCGCCGTGATGTCCCCCGGGATCGCGCCGAGCCCGTAGGCAAGGCCGACCAGGATGACCGCGAGAAGGAGAAAGCCAATGACCCGCCGCATCAGTGGGCCGCCATGTCGGCGAGCGCCTGGCGCGCCGCGATGAGTGCTTTGGCCTGGTCGATCCAGGAGGCCATCGCCTCAGCCGCCGGTCCCTGCAGGGTCGCGAGTACGGTGACGGCGCCGGAAAGATCGCCAGCATCGAGCAGCCGCCTTGCATGCGCCAGCGTGCCGCCGGTCTGATCACCCACGATCACGCGGTCGCCCTGGCGCAGCGTGACCAAGTTCTGCACACGCAGCCAGACGCGATGCCAGAAACCGCCGGTCGCATCTCGGGGGCCGCCGGCCTTTTCCGCAGCCCGGGCGGCCGCCGGAAAAGCGAGGCGGAGCGAGGCCTCGGTCGGGGGCGGGGTCGTTTCGAATTTCACCAGCGCCGACGGCGCATTCGGGATGGAGCCGAGCGGCTTGCCGGAAGCAAGCGCATCCTCGGCCTGCATCACCTGGCCGATGCGGGCGGATTGCGCGGTAAGTTGCGGCAGGTTTTGCGTATCCTGGGCGAGGCTCTTGGCCTTGTCAGACAGATCGGACAGCTGCTGCTGCAGGGCCGCAAGCGTTTGGCGGATGGACTGCGTATCCCCGGCCTCGCGCTGGCTGAGGCTGTCGAGCTTGCCGGAAAGCGCGTCCACGCTGCCCGCCGACGGCGCGGCCTGCACCTTCTGGGCGGCGGCCTGTTCGGAGGATTCGAGCTTGCCCAGGCGGCCCTGCAGCGCCGCGATTTGGTTGGCGAGATCGCCCGCCTCGCCTTGCCCGGTTGCCGCCGGCTGCGTGCCGCCGGCACCGCTACCCGTCGTCGGCAGCCCTGCGATCTGCTGGCGGAGGGCCGCCACGTCCTGCTTCTCCCGTGTATCCAGAGTGTCGAGCGCGGACTGAAGATTGCCGACCTGCCCTTTGAGGGCCGAAACGAGGCCGCTCTGGTCAGGCGGGATCACCGGCATGACTGGCGTCGGCGCGGGCCGCGTCCAGAGATAGGCGATGGCGCCAGCAAGAATGACGAAGCCCGCGAGGTTGAGCAGCGGCAGGACCCGGTTGCCCTCGCTGGCTCTTATGCCGTCGGAAACGCGCGCGCCGGAGGTTTCCCGCGGCGCTGCCTGATGCTTGGTTTCGGACGGAGCCGCGGACGCAGGCCCAGACCCAGACTGCTTTGCCGGCTCTGCAGGGGCCGACGGTGCCGGGATCGCGGCGGGGGTGGGCTCGGGCGTCTTCTCGGGCTCGTCAGTCATTCAATAGGGCCAATACCGCTTTCTCGTTGGGGTCCATTGCCACACGGATGCGCGCCCAGGGCAAGTCTCCGACCGCGTCCGCGACCGATGGGCTGATGGCAGCGAGGCCTAGATGAGCGAAACCATCCACGAGGTTCATCGCCCGGCTTAGCCTTCCTAAGCAAAGTGCGGTCTCTCGCGAGAAGAGCAAGACCCAGCCGGGGCCACCATTGCCGATTATGTCGGCCGCCGCCGGCGGCAAGGTCGTGACCGAATGGGCTGCATAGACTTCCTCCCGCAATACCTCAAAACCAAAGGCTTGCAGAATGCGCTTCAACCGATCTCCCTGGTTGAACCCGGTCGCCAGCAGCAGCGGCAGCCCCTCTTTCGGCAGGGTATCGATGATCAGACGGGCGAGATCCTCGGCGCGTCCCTGGGCGCTGACGACCGTGCGGAAGCCAGCCTCCCGTGCCTCCGCTGCCGTCGCATCCCCCACAGCGTAGAGCGGTAGGTCGTGATACAGGTCAGGCAGCGCCGGGATCGCCTGTCGGCTCGCGACCACGATACCGCGCAGAGTCTCGGGGCCGGGTAAGGCGCGGACGAAGGTGCGGATCGTGAGAAGCGGGGCGACGATCGGGGCAAAGCCCATCTTGGCAAGATGTCGTGCGGTAGACGAGGCACCAGGCTCGGGTCGGGTGACGAGGACGGGCATGGGCTGCATCGCCATCAGCCCCCGTCAGTCGCGGAAGATATCGGCCGGCGAGTGGCCGCGCAGCTCCTCACCGAGCGCCCGGCCGAGCGCCTCCGCCTCGCGCGGATTGCCGCTTATCTCCGACTTGATCAGGAAGGAGCCATCCTCCCGCGCGACCAAGCCGGTCAGGTGCAACGCCCCGTCCCGGAGCCGGGCATAGCCGCCGATCGGGGTGCGGCAGGAACCGTCAAGGGCGGCGAGTAGTCCGCGCTCGGCGGACGACACCGCGCGCGCCTCCGGGTCCTCGATGCCGGACAGAAGCTCGCAGAGCTCGACGTCATCCTCGCGCACCGTGACGCCGACGATGCCCTGGCCTGCGGCCGGGACCATGATTTCGGGTGCAATGATGACGGAGGCTTCGGCGGCAAGGCCAAGCCGGCGAAGACCGGCGAGGGCGAGCAGGCTCGCATCGAATTCGCCCCCCTTCACCCGGCCCAGGCGGGTCTGCACATTGCCGCGGATCGTGCGCACGACGAGATCGGGCCGCGCATGGAGGAGCTGTGCCTGACGCCGGACCGAGGCCGAGCCGACGATCGCGCCGGGGGGCAGGCTCGCGAAGGGCGCGGCGGGATCGGGCCGTTCCAGTCCCTCACCCAGGATCAGCACATCCCGTGCATCCTCCCGCTTCAGAGTGCAGGCGAGCACAATGCCTGGTGGCAGCTCGGTTTCCAGGTCCTTCAGGCTATGGACTGCGAAATCGATCCGACGGTCCGCCAGCGCGTCATGAATTTCCTTTGAAAACAGACCTTTACCGCCGATATCTGTGAGGCGCTTGTCGAGAATGCGGTCGCCCGATGTGGTGATGACATGCTCTTCGAAAACATTCAGAGCATCGAGTACTGGGCAGAAGCGGCTGAGCTGCGACTGGAAGGCGCGTGTTTGCGCGAGGGCCAGCGGAGACCCGCGTGTACCGACACGCAGGGGCAGCGTGCGGTGATGGGGTTTAACGCGGGGCTGGGCTAGAACGTCTGGAGACCTCATCGGCGCGTGTTAATGCCAGATATCCGTGAAGAAAAGGCTCTTACCGTGCAGACCGGCCTTGACTGGAATGGGGAGAGCGCAGGGCCGTTGCTCGCCATCGAAACCTCGTGCGACGAAACGGCGGTGGCAATCCTCTCCCCCAGCGGCGCCATCCTGGCCGAGCAGGTGCTGAGCCAGTTCGGCGAACACGCGCCCTTTGGCGGCGTGGTGCCGGAGATCGCGGCCCGCGCGCATCTTGTCCATCTTCCAGGCATGGTACAGGCGATGATGGAGGAGGCCGGCCTTGCCGCGCAGGGACTCGGTGCCGTCGCCGCCACCTCTGGCCCCGGCCTCATCGGCGGGCTGCTGGTCGGCGCCGGCTTTGGAAAGGGGATCGCCCTCGCGGCCGGAAAGCCCTTCGTCGCCGTCAACCACCTTGAAGGCCATGCGCTGACCGCGCGCCTGCCCGGTCTGGTGCCGGGTGGTGCCGCCTTCCCCTATCTCCTGCTCCTGCTCTCGGGCGGGCATTGCCAATGCGTGGCGGTGGAGGGCGTCGGCCGCTACCGGCGGCTCGGCGGCACCATCGACGACGCCGTGGGCGAGGCCTTCGACAAGGTTGCGAAGTTGCTGGGCCTGCCGATTCCGGGCGGCCCGGCGCTTGAACGTCTGGCCGCCCAGGGTGATGCAAGGCGCTTTCCCCTGCCCCGCCCTCTGCTCGGCCGCCCTGGTTGCGATTTTTCATTCTCAGGACTGAAGACGGCGGTGGCGCAGCTGGTGGCCGCGCTGCCACCGGGCGCGATCGAAACCCGCACCGCGGCAGACATCGCCGCCGGTTTCCAGGCGGCGGTGGTCGACGTGCTGGCCGACCGCGCAGCCCATGCACTGGGCGCCATGCCCGAAGCGAGCCTGATGGTGGTGGCGGGCGGTGTCGCCGCCAATGGGGCGATTCGCGCGGCGCTGGCGGCTGTGGCCGAGGCTCGGGGACTCGTCCTCGCCGCTCCGCCGCTGCGCTATTGCGGAGACAATGCGGTGATGATCGGCTGGGCGGCGCTGGAGCGGCTGCGCGCGGGCCTCGCGACGTCCGGACTCGACCGGCGGCCGCAGCCGCGATGGCCGTTGGCGGCGCTCGCCGAACCCGCCTGAAACATGCCGGAATCGTGACCGCGCGGGTGTGCTCCGTCATCGAAACATTGCTGGATGTTAATGCATCTGTGCTTAATTCTCAGGAGGTTAGCTTTCTCCGCGTCGCGTACGGTCCGTTTTTCTGAGCGCCTTCAGCACAGGTAGTCCCCGGCCATGTCCATGGTCCCTCGCGTGCCCAGCCTCCGCCTGTCGCTCGCCCTTCGTTTGATAGGCGCCGGTTTGGGTCTCGCGCCGCTCGCTGCCTGCGCCGGGGCGGCCGATACCGTGAATGTCGGGAGCGTGCAGGACCTGCAGGATACACTGTTCGGTCCGCGTAACGTCAGCGCCATGCCGAATATCCCGCCACCACCGGCGCCTGCCGCGCCGACGCCGGGGGCCGCCCCGATCGCGCCGGCTCTGGTCGGCACGGGCGGCCAGGCCATGCTGGGCAGCAGCCTGCACGCGGCCGGCTATGCGCCCCCGGTACAAGAGGCGCCCGGCGCCTTGCCGCCCGGCGCCGTCTCCACCCAGGCTGCGCTCATCGCCGGTGCCCTCGCAACTGAGGTGCCGCATGCGCTGGCGCTCAGCCCCGAGCGCCAGCAGGGACTCGTCGCCCTCGCGCGCAAGATGGCGGCGGAGGATCATTTGGTTATCCGCAGGCCGCAGCTTCTCCTCATCGTGGACCGCGCGACGCACGGCCAGACCCTTTCATTGACCCTCGCCCAGCCCGAAGGCCCTTGGGAGATTTTGGGAACCCGCCCGGTCTCCACCGGCAAGCCGGGCCGCCGCGAACACTTCAAAACGCCGCTGGGCGTGCTGCTGAACGATGGCTCCGAGCTCGGATACCGGGCGCAAGGAACCTATAACGAGAACCATATTCGCGGCCTCGGCGTGAAGGGCATGCGGGTCTGGGATTTCGGCTGGCAGCGGAGCGAGGACTGGCGCACCCCGGGCGCCACGATGCTCGTCCGGGTCGAAATGCATGCGACGGACCCGGCGGTTCTCGCGCAGCGCCTGGGCCGCGCCGATTCAGAAGGCTGCATTCGGATTCCGGAGGCGCTGAACCGCTTTCTCGACCGGCACGGCATTATCGACGCCGACATCGAACGCTTGGCCGTGGCGGATGCGGGTTACCGCGCCCTGCTCTCCCGCCAGCTGATTCCGACGCCGCTCGCGGGTGATGCCGTCATCGTCGTTGACACGTCAGCGCCCTGGGCGACGCCCTACCCGCCGGTAACGGTCGCGCTCAGCGGCTAGGCCAGACCCCGCGCCGATCAGATGGAACGGCTCAACCCGCTCTAGGCTCCGTGCCGGAGCGTAAGGCGGGCAAGCTCAGCCCGCACGAGGCGCTCGACGATCTCGGGCAGATGCTCGTCGAGCCAGGACTTGAGCATGGGGCGGATTTCGCCGCGCACCACCTGCTCCAGGCTCGGGCCGCCGGTCGTCCCCCCCTGCAGGAAGCTTTCCCGCTCAACCTGTAATTGGCGCAGCATGGCATCGACGGAAGCGGTTGCCGCGGCGGCGGCGGCCGGCGCCAGCAAGGCTTCCAGCGCCTGCGCGTCGAGCTGACTGAATGGACCGGTGATGGCGGGTTCCGCCGCGGGTGTTTCGACCGCCGGCCCAGGTGCGGCCGGCTCGGCGACGACGGGTTCGAGCGCCGTCATGATCAGCGGTTCGGCCGCAGCCTCCGCTACCGGCTCACCCTCGGCAGGCTCCGCCGGCACGGCGGCAGGCACTGTCTCAGGAGGGGGCTCGCGCACCGCCATGCTGTCGTCGAGCACGAGGACCGGCGGCGGCGGCTCGTCATGCTCGTGCTGCTGGGGCGCTTCCTGACCGGCCGGACCGCTCTCCTTCAGCCGCGCCTGCTCGTCGAGCATGATGCGGCGGATGGAGGCGAGGATGTCGTCCATCGACGGGTCCTGGTCCTCAGGCTTTGTATTCATGGCACTTCCTTCCTCTGGAACGCCACCGGTTACTGGTTGTCGTTACTGAGATTGTCGGACGGGCTGCCGTTCGGATCGCCAACCGTATTGGCGGTCGGGTCGCCGGTGCCGAACCAGGCATCTTTCACCGCCTTGTAATAGGCATTGTCATCATAGAGCGGCACGTGCAGGCCGATGTCGCGCGCCGTGAAGCGGCCCATGGCTGCGGCCACGTTGTAGGAAGCAATCACCAGATTCGCGAGGTTCTGCACCAGTGTCACCTGGGATTGCAGGAGCAACTGCTGGGCGTTCAGCACGTCGAGCGTCGTGCGGCTGCCGACGATGGCCTCGCGTTCGGTGCCGTCAAGCGCGATCTGGTTGGCGGCGATCTCCGCCCGCGTGCTGCTGATCGTCGCCCGCGTCGCGACCAGAGTTTCCCAATACTGCTCGGCATTCTGGATCGCCGTGCGCTGCTGCAGTTCGACCTGCTGACGGGCGTATTCGCGCTGCTGCACCGCCTGGCGGATGGCCGCGTATTCGGCACCGCCCTGATACAGCGGCACCGTGAGGTTGGCGACGACCTCGGCCCCGTTCGAAACAAAACCGGATTCGGTTTGATTGATCTGTTTGTAAAGCTGCCCCTGGACAGAGAGTTGCGGCATCAGCTTGCTCCAGGCGATGTCGACGCCGTCGGCCTGGGCTGCCTGGGTGAACTTGGCCTGTACTACGGCCGGGTTGTTGGTCGCGGCAATCCTCGCAACCTGGTCCTTGTTGTCGACCGGCAAAGCGAGCGGCTGCGGCGGCGTGAGCCTCCTCGGCTGCAGCCCGATCACGGCCACGAACTGGGCCTGGGCGGTCTTGAGATTGCCCTGAGCGGTCTGCACCTCGGCTTCGGCCTGGGCGAGCGCGCTTTCGCTCTGCGCCACGTCCGTGCGCGTGATTTCACCAACCGAGAAACGATCCTGCGTTGCCTTCAACTGCTCCTTGAGGACGTTGGCGTTGTTGATGGCGAGTGCCAGCAGCTGCTGGTCTTCGATCACCGTCACATAGGCCTGGACGACGCTCTGGAAGACCTGCTGCTCGATGTTGATGAGGTTGGCGCGCTCGGCCTTCACCTTGGCGCGGGCCTGGGCGGTCTGCGCCTTGGTACCGCCGCCATTATAGATGCTCTCGGTGATGGTTCCCGCGACCTGGGCGACGTCGCGGTTCTGATCCGTGGTTGTCGAGATGCTCTGGCCGTAGATGTTGCTCGACGGCGCGGTGATGTTGCCCTGCGTATAGCCCGCGCTGCCCGAGACCGTGACCGTCGGCTTCCAGCCCGCGAGGGCCGAGGGCACGCCCTCGTCCGTCGCGCGGAGATTGGCGCGCTCGGCCTGCAGGGTGGGGTTGTTAGCATAGGCCGCGGCGAGTGCCTGGCTCAGGCTCTGCGCCGAGGCGGGCGCTGCCCCAGCCACGAGGCCGAGGCCGATCAGAATGCCAATGCGTGAAACCATCTATCCCATTCCAATCTTCGAAGCCGCCCCGCCCTTGCGGAAGCGCAACCTATCTGCGGAAGGAAAGAGGGCCCTTCCACGCAGGCCTTCGACACCGCCGCATTTGCAACAGTATCAGGGGCCAAGGTCAATCATTTACGAAGGCACGGCATGAAGCGACCGCCGCTGACCGCGCCCGCGACGTGCCGAGGAAGTGAGGTCAGAACTCGAATTCCGGCACTTTCCCGAACCCTGGGAGAGCGGCGGTCTGGCAATCGAACAGCGGGCGGACGGCAAGGCTGGTGCCCTGACGCTCACCCCGGACGGCGATACCGGTGGGTCCGGCACCGGGAAAGGACGGTTGGCTCAGTACCGTGACGAGGCGGCCCGTCCCCTCGCGCAGCTGGGCCGCGACGGCAGGGGGAACGGCGTCCACCATGCCTTCGATGAGAATCGCGTCCCAAGCCTGAACGCCGGGCACGCCCTCATGCAGATCGCCCTCTTGGATGGCGACCGTGACGCCGGCCTCCTGGAAGCCGGACCGCGCGGCGGCGATCAGCGCGGCTTCGGACTCAAGGGCTGTTACCCGGGCGCCGCAGGCGGCGAGCACCGCCGCACCATAGCCGACACCCGCCCCGACCACGAGGATTCGCTCCCCCGCCACAGGCGCCAGACCTTGCGCAAGGCGCGCGAAAGCCAGCGGCGCCATGAGCACGCGGCTGTGGCCGAGCTCGACATCCTGGTCGGCATAGGCGACCGAATAGAGCGCGGGCGGCAGAAACTTCTCGCGCGGGATGCGCCGCATGGCGTCCAGCAGGGCCGCATGCGTCACCTTCGTCGGGCGAAGCTGGCTATCGACCATGAACTGGCGCGCGCTTGCGAAATCGGGAACCGTCTGGGCCATCATCTCCACCGCATCACCGCTTGGGTCTGATCGGTTGAATCAGTCCCTTATCAATAGGTTAGAGCCTGAATCATGTTTCGGACGGGCGCGATTGCGCTTTTATCCTTGATGATCAAACGCTACGTGGCGCGAGCATAGCCGGGCTGCAGCCCTGCGCCAAGCAGGCTGGCCGTGTCGGACCCCACTGTCACGGTCTTGACCTCCCGCGCGTGCTCCACGATAAGCGCGCCAGCCCAAGGTCCCGTGGCAGAGTGGTGATGCAACGGACTGCAAATCCGTGAACCCCGGTTCAATTCCGGGCGGGACCTCCAAGCCTTCCCGGCCCTTCTGCCGGGTGGCTTCGACGCTTCGGAACCCCAGCCCACCCCCGCGCCGGCTGGCCGCCATGCCTGGAAAATCATTGACTTTTTACCCGCCGGGCGGCGATATCGCGCGGCAATGCGATCGTGACTCCGCAGGGGCTCCTTTTGGGGCCGTTGGGAGTTTTCAGTCGTTCGACCCCGTGTATCGCCGGCCAGTTCCAAGGTCCGGGGCGGGGCGCACACCGAAGCAAGATCACCACAGGATTAGATCCTCTTTGTCTCTTCACGCAGCGTCCTCTGCAGACGCACAGACACAGGCGGCCGCCGAGGCCGCGCCCGATAGCCTCCCGGCCACGGCTTCCGACGCGGTCGTCACCGCCTCGGCCGGTGGCGACGAGACGTCGCCCCGCACCACTTTCGCCGATCTCGGCCTGTCGGAGGAACTTCTCCGCGCCATTTCCGAGAAGGGCTATGTCCATCCCACCCCGATCCAGGAACAGGCGATTCCCGTCGTGCTCCAGGGACGGGACGTGATGGGCGTGGCGCAGACCGGCACCGGCAAGACGGCCGGTTTCACCCTGCCGATGTGCGAAATCCTGTCCGGCTCCCGCGCCCGCGCCCGCATGCCGCGTAGCCTCATCCTTGAGCCGACGCGCGAACTCGCGCTGCAGGTCGCGGACAATTTCGTTCAGTACGGGAAGTATCTGAAGCTCAATCACGCTCTCCTCATCGGCGGCGAAAGCCTGTCCGACCAGAAGGAGGTGCTGATGCGCGGTGTCGACGTGCTGATCGCGACCCCCGGGCGGCTGATCGACCTCTTCGAGCGTGGTGGGCTGCTGCTGACCGATACCCGTATCCTCGTCATCGACGAGGCGGACCGCATGCTCGACATGGGTTTCATTCCGGATGTCGAGCGCATCGTCTCGCTTCTGCCGATGAACCGCCAGACGCTGCTTTTCAGCGCCACCATGGCGAAGGAGATCCGCAGGCTGGCGGATGCTTTTCTGCAGAATCCGAAAGAGATCAAAACCGATGCCGCGGCCTCGGTTGCGACCACGATCACCAGCGGCTTGGCCATCGTCGAGGAGCAGGACAAGCGTCGCGCGCTGCGCCAGCTCATCAAGTCGGAAGCGGTGCAGAACGCGCTGATCTTCTCCAACCGCAAGCGTGACGTGGATATCCTCTACAAGTCGCTGCAGCGCCACGGCTTCAGCGTCGGTGCCTTGCATGGCGACATGCCGCAGTCGGCCCGCTTTGCGACGCTCGAGAAATTCCGCGCGGGCGAGTTGAAGCTGCTGGTCTGTTCCGATGTCGCGGCGCGCGGCATCGACATCGGCGGCCTCTCCCACGTCTTCAATTTTGATGTGCCGCATCATTCCGAGGATTATGTCCACCGCATCGGCCGTACCGGCCGCGCGGGGAAGGAAGGACGCGCCTTTACCCTCGCGACCCCCGATCAGGAAGAGGCGGTGGCCGCCATCGTCAAGCTGACCGGCAAGGACATCCCGCGCATCGAGGTCGAGGGTTTCGAGACGCTTGACTGGTCCGACCCTTCCGAGGCGCGCGGCCGACGTGGCCGTGGACGCGGCGGCAAGGACCGCGGGGACAAGCCGCGCGAGTCCAGAGCGCCGCGAGACTCGAAGGCGCTGCCGCCGGAGCAGACAAGCGTGCCGGCCGAACCGAAGGCCGAGCCGGAGAAGGACCGCGGCACACGCAGCCGCCGCAAGCCCAAGGACTCGGCGGAGGCACCGGAGACACGCGCCGCGGAACCGCGCGCCGCCACGCCGCGCGCGGCCGAACCCCGCCATGCCGAACCGCGCGCCGCCAAGATGCCGGCCGAAAGCGCTCCGCGCCGTCAGGGCGCCGATGAGCGTGGCCGCCGCGGGCCCGAACGCGATCTCGGCCCGTCCGTCATCGGCTTCGGGGACGACATCCCCGCCTTCATGCTGATTCGCCGGCGCGGTTCCGGCGTGCAAAGTCTCGACGCTCCCGGTTTCGTGCCGGGCGGGGAGAGTGACGCCGTGACCGTGGATGACGGGGATGAGCGCTGAGGCTCGGCCCCGGCGCCATCTCCCCTGATCCCAGATACACGATGAATATCGGGCCGGACGCCCCGACCTTCACCATACGCGTCGAAGCGATGGGCGCCGATGGCGACGGCATCGCGCGGCTGGCCGACGGGCGGACCTTGTTCCTGCCCTTCACCCTGCCGGGCGAAACCGTGGAGGCGCGGCCCGTCTCGCGCCGCGGCGGCGGGGTCGCTGGCATTGCAGAGACCGTCCTGGAGCCTAGTTCCGAGCGCGCCGACCCGCCCTGCCCCCATTTCGGCGCCTGCGGCGGCTGCAGCCTGCAGCATTGGCGCGAAGAGTCGATTGCCGCCTGGAAGACAGAGGCGCTCCGCCATGGCCTGATTCAGGCCGGTGTCCCAGCACCCGCTCTGGGCCCGATCGAAACGTCCGCTCCCTTTGCCAGGCGGCGCGTGGACATCGCCATCCGCAAACAGGCTGGGATTGCCGCCATCGGCTTTCATCAGCTGCGTGCGGACGCGATCGTGCCGATCGAGACCTGCCTCGTCGCGGCCCCCGAGATCGTGGCGCTGCTGGCGCCGCTGCGCGCCCTGGTGCCGAAATTGCAGGCCGTCAAGCGCGACGCCGATTGCACGATCAACCTGCTCGATACCGGGCCGGATTTGTTGCTGCGCACCGATGGAACATTGGCCGCGAGCGATCGCCGGCTGCTGGCCGCGTTCGCGGCCGAGCACGGCATTCCGCGGATCGCCTGGGCCCTGAAAGACGGGCTCGTGGAGATCGCGGCCCAGCTCGGCCCTGTCGCCATCCGCTTCGCGGGTGCTGCCGTGCCCGTCGCGCCCGGCGCCTTCCTGCAGGCGACGGCGGGTGGCGCCGAGGCGATCACCCGGGCCGTGCTCGCCGGGCTGCCGGAGAGGCTGAAACCCCGGGACCGCATCATCGAACTGCATGCGGGCTCCGGCACGCTGACCTTTCCCCTCGCCGGCCGCGCCAGGGTCTTGGCCTATGAAGGCGATGGCGATGCCGTTGTTGCCCTTCAGAAAGGTGCGGCCGGGGCCGGGCTGCACGGCATCATCCTCGCCCATAAGCGCGACCTCGTGCGCCAGCCGCTGATGGTGGCGGAGTTCAAGGATGCTGCCGCTGTGGTGCTGGACCCGCCCTTCGCGGGGGCGCCCGGCCAGATGGAGGCGATCGCCGCCTCCGACGTTACCCATGTCATCTATGTGAGCTGCAATCCGCAGGCGCTGGCGCGCGATGCGGCGCCGCTTCTGCGCGCGGGCTTTTCCCTTGCCGCCGCGACCCCGATTGACCAGTTCCTGTGGTCCGCGCGCCTGGAAGCCGTCGCTGTCTTCACCCGCGCCGCGCCGCCGCGCAAACGGGCCCGGCCCCCGCGCTGACCAACGCCCTGACGAGCACTCTGACCGAGCGGTCATTTTTCCGCTCAATGGATTGACGCCGGCCCCTCGGCATCTCAAGAGTGAGCCCCATATGCTGCTCTGCACGCGCAGCCCGGGCGCTGCGTCGCGCGACCCCGCCCGCCGCACGCGGCCCGCTTCGGAAGGATCTCCCTGCTGCCTTCGAGAGAACCGCATGCCCGAGCTTGAGCCGCCCACGCCCGAACCGGGCGCCGCTGCACCGGCCGCGCCTGGGCCGGCCGCGCCTGGGCAGGCCGCGTCTCGGCGCGCTGCGCTCGACCCGAACGAGGCGCGCGCAATCTATCGCCTGGATCACTGGCGCGAATGCCCGGATTGCGGGCTCCTCTCCTCCCTGCCTGACATGCAGCCCGGTCTGGTCGCCGAATGCCCGCGCTGCGGCAAGACTCTGTGGCGCATGTTGCGCTCGCCCTTCAGTTTTCCGATCGCCTGCGGGCTGGCTGCGACGCTCTTCTATGCCTTCGCCCTGGCCGCGCCCTTTCTTGAGATTTCAGCCTATGGCCGCTTCCAGCTGGCGCGGCTGGAGACCGGGCCGGATGCGCTGATGAGCCAGGGTTTCGTGACCCTCGGCATGCTGGTGATGGCAGTCACCGCCATCCTGCCCGGCATCAAGCTCGGGATCATGCTGGTGACGCTGATCGGGCTCGAGACCGGCTTCGTCCCGCCCCGGCTCTCCGTCGCGCTCTTCCGCTGGTATACGCGGATCACCCCCTGGTCGATGATCGACGTCTATTTGCTGGGCTTCCTGGTCGCCTATACCCGGCTCACCGCCATCGCCCATGTCAATCTCGACACCTCCCTCTATGCGCTGATCGGGCTCATGATCTCGATGGCGGCGGCCGACGGCGCGCTCGATCACGAAGCCGTCTGGCGCGCGCTGGAACGGGCCGAACTCGCCTCCGACATGCGCTATATCCGGCGCCATCCGGAGGCGGCGGGTGACACCCCGGGAACGCTCGAGGCCCGGCATCCGAACGTCATCGGCTGCCATACCTGTCATCTCGTGAACCACGCGGCACCTGGCGACCAATGCCTGCGCTGCCATACGCCGCTGCATCCGCGCAAACGCAATGTCATCTCCCGCAGCTGGGCCCTGGTCATCGCCGCGGTCTGCCTCTACCTGCCCGCCAACATCTATCCCGTGATGGCGATCACCCAGCTCGCCAATACGCAGAATTTCACCATTTTCGGCGGCATCAAGGAACTGATCGACTACGGTCTGTGGCCGCTGGCCGCCCTGGTCTTTCTCGCCAGCATCACGATCCCCCTCGCCAAGCTCGTGACCCTCGGCTACCTGCTGGTCCAAACCCAGCGCGGCAAAGCGACGCATCTCCATTTCCGCACCCGCGCCTTCCGCATCATCGACTTCATCGGCCGCTGGTCGATGATCGACATCTTCATGATCTCCATCCTCGTGGCACTCGTCCGCTTCGAACAGTTTGCGCATATCAACGCGCTGGTGGGCGCTCCCTGCTTCGCGGCCGTGGTCGTCCTGACCATGTTCGCCGTCGTGACCTTCGACCCGCGCCTGATGTGGGACGCGCAGCGCGCCCCGGCACAAGCCACCCCTGCCCACACCGCTGACACAGCCTCGGATTCCGCGCTCGGCGCGAAGGACGCCACCGTATGACCGATCCAGATCGTCCGCCCGCCGTCGACCAGCAACAGCCGCAGCCGCAGATGCCGCCACCGCCCGTTCATATCCGGCAGCGGCGCTTCAGCTTCGTCTGGGTTATCCCGCTGCTCGCCGCCGCCATCGCGATCTATCTCGGCTACCGCACCATCATGGAGCAGGGGCCGCTGGTCACCATCACCTTCAACAGCGGCGAGGGCCTGGCGGCTGGCCAGACGCAGATCAAATACAAAGCGGTGGCGCTGGGCACGGTGGAGAGCATTGACCTCGCGCCGGACAACAGCCACGTCGTTGTCCATGTGCGGATGAACAATCTCGGCACCCGCTTCCTGACCAGCCATGCCCGCTTCTGGGTGGTGCGGCCGCGCCTCTCGGTCACCAACCTCTCCGGTCTCGATACCCTCGTCTCCGGCGCCTTCATCGGTGTCGATCCCGGCGCTCCGGGCGGCCATTATGACACCCATTTCAAGGGGCTGGAGGAGCCGCCGGGCGTGCGCTCGGACGTGCCGGGCAGCACCTTCGTTCTGCGTGCCGGCAGCGTCGGATCGCTCTCCACCGGTTCGCCGGTCTTCTACCGCGACGTGATCGTGGGCGAGGTTTTGGGCTACGACTTGGGAGACGGTATCGGCCCTGTCACCATCAACATCTTCGTGCGCGCGCCGTACAACAAGCTGGTGAAGCCGGAGAGCCATTTCTGGGATTCGTCGGGCATCACCCTGGGCATCCAGAACGGCGGCTTTCATGTCGAGTTCCAGTCGGTGGAGGCGCTGCTCGCGGGCGGCGTGACCTTCGATCTGCCGGCCGACGCGATCCATGACGCGCCAAGCCCGAACAATGCGACCTTCCAGCTCTTCGCGAGCCGGCAGGACGCGGAATCGGCGGGCTACCTGCACAAGATTCCCATCGTCTCCTATTTCCAGAGCTCGGTCGCCGGCGTCGGCCGCGGCACGCCGGTGACAGTCTTTGGCATGCAGGTGGGCGAGGTCACGGGCGTGAAGCTTCTGATCGACCCGGCGAAGGGCACCTCGCAGGTGCGGGTGACGGCGGAGCTCCAGCCCGAGCGGGTGTTCAGCACGACCGACTTCCCGAAGACGCTCGACCCCGGGGTCGTGCTGCAGCGCTTGGTGGACAACGGGCTGCGCGTTTCGCTCGCAACCTCCAGCTTCATCACAGGCCAGAAGGAGATGGCGCTGACCATCGATCCGCAAGCGAAGCCGGTGCAGATCACCCGGGAGGGCGACGACTATGTGCTGCCGAGCATGGATGGCGGGGGCGATCTCTTCGCCTCGGCGTCTCAGATCCTCGCCAAGGTCGAGGCCATCCCCTTCGGCGAGATCGGCGACAATCTGAACAAGCTGCTCGAGAGTTCGAACGAGACGATCGGCGGCGACCAGATGAAGAAGGCGGTGGCCAATCTCTCCTCCACCCTCGAAAGCGTGCAGCAGCTGGTGAAGAACACCAATACCAGCCTGCAGCCGACGCTGAAGAAGCTGCCGGAGATGACGGCCAATCTGGACCGCACGCTGAAGACCGCCAATCTGGCGGTGGGGCAGCTCAGCCGCTCCTATGGCGGCAATTCGGATTTCGAGCGCGGCCTGACCCAGCTCATGGGCCAAGCGGACAGTGCGCTCCGCTCGGTCAAGCAACTGGCCGATTTTCTTAACCGTCACCCCGAGGCCCTGATCCTGGGCCGCTCGGGCCGCGCGACAGGTGGACAATGACGAGCCGACGCAGACCTCTCCTCGCCTTCCTGGGCCTTGCCCCTTTCGCCCTGGCGGGACTTTCGGCCTGCGCTTCGCCCAGCCCGAACTACTACCGGATCGAGACCGTTGCGGGAGGCCAGATCCGGGGCGGCCCGCCCTCGGTCGAGGTGCGGTCTATCAGCATCCCGGGCTATCTCGACCGCCAAGGGATCGTGAAACAGGCCAATGACTTCAAGCTCGACATTCATGAGAACGACATCTGGGCCGAGCCGCTGTCCGACATGCTGGAAGCAACGCTGGTGCAGAACCTGACCAGCAGGCTGCCCGGCACGATGGTGATCGGCGCCGGCGGCTCGATTGGCGCCAACGCCAATCTGCTGGTCGAGACCAATGTTCTGCGCTTCGACCCCGACCCTGACGGGCAGATGGTGCTGCAGGTGCAGGTGGGGATCCGTGACAGCGCGAGCATGAGGCTGCTCGGGACCCGCAGCATCACCAAGCGCGGCCCCTCCCGCCAGCCGGTCGTGGCCAATATCGTCGCCGGCATGAGCACACTCTGGGGCCAAGCGTCAGACGATATCGCCGCCTTCCTGGTACAGACCTGGCGGAAGCATCCGCATGCAGGCCGCCAGGGCAGCTGATCATGACGGAGGTTGCCGTCACCGCCGCCATCGGGCCTGGCCATGTCGTTTCGGGGGCATCGGTTCCGGGCCTGCTGGCGGCGACCGGCCTCGCGGATGTCGCGGCGCTGATGCAGGCGCTGTTGCCGGCAGCGCAGCGGCTGGCGCGGCCGCCGATTTCGCAATTCCGCGTGGGCGCTGTCGGCCGCGCGGCAGAGACGGGTGATCTCATCCTCGGCGCCAACCTCGAATTCCCAGGCGGGACGACGGCTGACACAATCCACGCCGAGCAGTTCCTGTTCACCCGCGCGCATAGCCTGGGCGCCACGATCGACCTGCTCGCGGTCTCAGCCCGACCCTGCGGCCATTGCCGCCAGTTCATGAACGAATTCGCCGGCAGCGAGGGGCTGACGATCCTCGACCCCGAGGCCGGACCGCTGAGCCTCGGCGACATGCTGCCCTGGCGCTTCGGCCCCACCGATCTCGGCATGGCGGGGGCCAGCCCCGCCGCCCACCTGCCGTTGGTGACGTTGGAAGCGCCGGCGGCGGCCGCTCCCGAGGTGATCGCCGACCTGCTGGAAGCGGGCGCCCGCGCCCATACGCCCTATGGCCGCGCGCCCGCGGCGATCGCACTCCGCCTGACCGACGGTACCATTTTGACCGGGGCGGCAATCGAGAACGCGGCATACAACCCCGGCATGCCGCCGCTGCAGGCGGCGCTCATCACCCTCGTCGCCCAGGGGCGGGATTATGGCGAAATCGACACGGCGGTGCTCGGCCGGGTGCCGGGGGCGGCCTTCGACCACGCCGCTTCGTCTGCACGGCTACTTTCGATCATTGCGCCCGGCGCATTGCTCGAGACCCTGTCCTGGCAGCCGCACGCCTCCTCCTGAGGCGATCTCCTCTGCTATAGGGGGCGGATGACCGCGCCCTTCTGGAAAACCAAGTCGCTCGACGAGATGACCCAGGAGGAATGGGAATCGCTCTGCGACGGCTGCGGCCGCTGCTGCCTGCACAAGCTGCGGGACGAAGATACCGACGCACTGGCCTTCACGAATGTCGGCTGCCGCCTTCTCGATACCGAGACCTGCCAGTGCCGCGACTATGGCAATCGTTTCGCCAAGGTTCCGGACTGTGTGCAGCTGACCCCCGAGGTTTTGCGCGAAATCGACTGGCTGCCGCCCTCCTGCGCTTATCGGCTGGTGGAGGAAGGACGGGATCTGCCGACCTGGCATCCTCTCCGCTCCGGCACGACGGAGACCGTCCGCAGTTCCGGCGCTTCGGCGGCAGGGCGCATCATCAGCGAGCGCGATGCTGGGCCGCTCGAGCATCACGTCGTCGACTGGCCGGGCCGTCCCGTCTGGAAGCGCAGCGCCCGCAAGCCGCGTGGCTGAGGGACGCCAGGAACGCCCATGAGTGCGGAAACCACCCTGCCCTGGAGAAGTCTGCTCGCAAGGCCGTACGGCGCCTATCTCGCGACCTTCAGCCTGGGCTCGGCCCTCTATGCCTTCGGCGCCTTCCTGGTTTCGGCCTGCATGCCTTCGGCGGTACAGGAGCTCGGCCATGTCAATCTGATGAGCTGGGGCTTCACCTTCTACCTTGTGGCTGCAATCGTGGCCGGGACCCTCGCCTCGCCGATGAAATGGCGCCTCGGGACGGGCCCGGCATTGCAATGCGCGGGGGCGGCCTATCTGCTCGGCTCGCTTGCCTGCGGCTTCGCCCCTTCGATCTGGGTGCTGCTCGGCGGTCGCGTGCTGCAGGGTCTGGGTGAAGGTGCGGTTTCGGGGCTGACCTATATCCTCATCCCGGAGGTCTTCCCGGCGCTGATGATCCCCGCGATCTTCGGCATCGAGGCGACGATCTGGGCGGCGGGGTCGCTTGCCGGTCCGGTGGTCGGCGGATTACTGACCCAGGCCTTCTCCTGGCGCCTGGCCTTTCTGGCCGAGGTGCCCCCGATTCTGCTTTTCATGGCGCTGGTTTGGGCGGTGATCCCGGAGCACGGCCAGCGCGCGGAGGCGCGCCACCGGCTGCCGTTGGCGCGCATGGGCGGCGTCGCGCTCGGCATCCTGCTGCTCTCAGCTGCCGCGATCGAACCCCAGGCCTGGGCGCGGATCGCAAGTGTCGGCTTCGCCCTCGCCCTGCTGGTGCTGATGGCGGTGTGGGATCTGCATGCGCCGAACCGGCTGCTGCCGCGCGGTGCATTTTCGCTGCGCAGCCGCGCCGGTCTCGCCTTCTGGATCGTGCTGCTGCTGCCCTCCGCCCATACCGGACCCGGCACCTATGTCATCCTGCTGATCGAGAAAGTCTGGGGCTATCACCCGCTCGGTGCCAGCATCCTCGGTGCCGCGATGGTGGCGGGCTGGAGCGGCGTCGGCATGATGGTCAGCCGCGCCTCCCCGCGCCGTGCCCGTCTCTGCCTCTGGGCCGGGCCCGGCCTCGTCGCGCTCGGACTCATCTCCGGCGGACCGGCGATGGAATGGGCCAATCTTTGGCTGCTGCTGCTGGGCCAGGCGCTGGTCGGCGCAGGTTATGGGCTCTGCTGGGGGTTCCTCAGCCAGGTCATCATGACCGGCTCGGAGGAGGCGGACCGCGATCGCGCGTCCGCCATGCTGCCGACCGTCCTTTCCGCGGGCCTCGCCATCGGCGCAGCCTTGGGGGGCATCGCCGCCAATGCCGCCGGCCTGGCCGAAGGCGTGCCCGTCTCGACCGTGATTCATGCCGGCGTCTGGTGCTTCCTGGTGGCGAGCGCCATCGGCCTTGCCGGCCTTGTCCTGGCACTTCGGCTGCGCGGGCTCCGCCCCGTCACCGCTCCGGGCTAGACGCGCGGAGCCGATCAGAGCCGGTGCACGATCCGCGTGCGCTTCGGCACATGGCGGCCTCTCTTCGCGGGTGCACAAAACGCCTCGATCTGGCCATCAAGCCGCGCTAGGTGAAGGAACCGCCCGCCCCGGAGCCCCCCACCTTGAAACTCTCCCCCGCCCTGCTCGCGCTGGCTGCTGCCGCCTTCGGCATCGGCACGACAGAATTCGTCATCATGGGACTTCTGCCGGAGATCGGGCGCAGCCTTCATGTCTCGATCCCGCAGGCGGGTCAGCTCGTCTCGGGCTATGCGCTCTCGGTTACCATCGGTTCGCCCATCATGGCGATTCTCATGGGCCGCTTTCCGCGCCGCAAATCCCTCCTGGCGCTCATGGCCATCTTCATTCTGGGTAACGGTCTCTGCGCGCTGGCGGGGGGCTACGACACGCTGCTTGCCGCCCGCATCTTCACCGCCCTTGCCCATGGCACCTTCTTCGGCATCGGCGCCATCGTCGCCGCCGAGGTGGTGCCGAAGCATCAGCGCGCGATGGCGATTTCGCTGATGTTCTCCGGCCTCACCCTCGCCAATGTCCTTGGCGTGCCGCTCGGCACCCTGCTCGGCCAGGCCTATGGCTGGCGGATGACCTTCTGGGCGGTCTGCATCATCGGCCTCGTCGCCTTCGCGGCCCTCGTCGTCTGGGTCCCGAATGTGCGCCAGGGCCGCCGGCCGCGCCTCAAGCGCGAGATCATGGCGATCGGCCATCCCCAGGTGCTGCTGGCGATGGCGGCGAGCGTGCTCTGCTCTGCCGCCCTTTTCTCGGTCTTCACCTACATCACGCCACTGCTGGAGCATGTCACGGGGATCAGCCCGCATGGCGTCAGCATCGCGCTGTTGCTCTTCGGCGTCGGCATCACGCTCGGCAATCTCGCAGGCGGCCGGGCTGCCGACTGGCGGCTGATGCCGGCGATCATGGGCATGCTCTGCGTGCTCATCCTGGTGCAGGCGCTTTTCACCGTGACGAGTGCGAGTCCGGTGCCCGCCATCATCACCATGATGGTCTGGGGCGGGCTCGCCTTCGGCGTTGGCGCGCCCTTGCAGATGCGGGTGGTGGACCAGGGCCGCGCGGCACCGAGCCTGGCCTCGACACTCAACCAGAGCGCCTTCAACCTCGGCAATGCGCTCGGCGCCTCGATCGGCGGGCTGCTGGTCTCGGCCGGTGTGGGCTACGGGAATCTGCCCTGGTTCGGCAGCCTGATGAGCCTGTTGGCGCTCGGCACCGTGTATTATGCGACTTGGCTGGAGAAGCGGATGCAGCGCCGCCGCGAGGAGCGGCGGGCCCATTTCCGCGCCACTGGCGCCACCGGCGCTTAAGCTCCAAACACAAAAAAGGCCGGCCCCTTGCGGGACCGGCCTTTTTGCGATGTGAGGCGGATCAGGCGGCGATGCGCGCCTGTTCCCCGTCATTCACGATCTGCTGCCGCCGATCGGCAATTTGCGTCTTCATCGACTTCTGCAGCTTCTCGAAAGCACGCACCTCGATCTGACGCACCCGCTCGCGGGAGATGCGATACTGCTGGGAGAGGTCTTCCAGCGTGGTCGCCTCGTCCTTCAGGCGGCGCTCGATCAGAATGTGCCGCTCGCGCTCGTTCAGGGTCTTGAGCGCATTGGCGAGCAGCGCCTTGCGGTCCCCCATCTCCTCGCGGTCGGCGAGCACCGTTTCCTGGCTTTCGCCGTCGTCGACCAGCCAATCCTGCCACTCGCCCTCGCTATCGGCGCGGACGGGAGCGTTCAGGCTGTTGTCTGGCGCCGAGAGGCGGCGGTTCATATTGACGACGTCCTGCTCCGGCACATCCAGCACGCGGGAAATCTCAGCAACCTGATCGGGGCGGAGATCACCGTCGTCAATCGCCTGCATCTGGCCCTTCAGACGGCGGAGGTTGAAGAACAGTTTCTTCTGCGCCGCCGTCGTCCCCATTTTCACGAGGGACCAGCTATGCAGGATGTACTCCTGAATCGCCGCGCGAATCCACCACATGGCGTAAGTGGCCAGGCGGAAGCCACGATCCGGGTCGAACCGCTTGACTGCCTGCATCATGCCGACATTGCCTTCGCTGACGAGTTCGCCAACGGGCAGTCCGTAGCCGCGGTAGCCCATGGCGATCTTGGCGACGAGGCGCAGATGAGAGGTGACGAGCTTGTGCGCCGACTCCAGATCCCCTTTCTCTTGCCAAGCTTTGGAGAGGCTCAGTTCCTCCTCCGCGGTCAGCATGGGATATTTGCGAATTTCCTGAAGATACCGGGAGAGATTCCCCTCCGGAGCAATATTGAGACTACCAAGGGCCATCGAAGACTCCTTTCCTTCGGAGACGACCTGTATCCAGCGCCGTCTCGGTTCGAAGTTGGCCGTTTTCGCCAAATTCCTTGACCAAAAATATGAACGAAGACTTTAGATCCGTCTCATCACGACCAGGAGATTACCCCGCATTCGGCAGTAACCCTTCGGTGATTATTGCGGGCCTTCAAGTTTAGGTGATTTCCATTGGGATTAACCCAGAAATCCCGCAATGGCGGTGCCCTCGCCCTCGTCCGGAAACGGACAATACGCCTTTCCGGCGCGCATTTTCATTAAATTGACGAAATTCAAAGCGGCTATGAAGAAGGGGAATGGTCGAGCCTGGAGGCCGCCCTGCCGTCATGGCAGAGCGGCCAGTCCGTGAGTGCGATCAACCCTTTCGCTTTCGGCCGGGCCGGAAAAGATCCTGGCCGAGCACCAGCCCGGCGATCCCGGCGCCGAGAAGAATCGTGCCTTTGTGGCGGGCAAAGAAGCCACGCCCGGCAGCGGCACCGGCGCTGGCCGCCTTCTTCGGCATGGCGAGCAGGCCCAGCAGCGCCGGCAGCATCGCGGAGGCGGAGTCCAACGGCGAAGAACCGGAGGTCTGCTCGCGCTCGCGCCGGCGCGACCGAGGCCTGCGGGAGGCCAGGAGCCCGATGAGCAGGACGATGACGGCGACCAGCACCAGCGCGCCGGCCGTGATGAAGGCCGCCCAGACCGGGCCCAACCGTTCCTGCACGAATATCCAGAGCCCCGCCGCACCGCAGCCGATGGCAGGCAGCAGGATGAAGCCCGCGATCAGGCCGCAGACGAGGAGCACGGTCAGGCGCCGCGCGCTGTCCGCCGCGTTCTCCGCGATTCTGGCCGGATTGAAAGCAAGGGCAAGGCCCAGGCGGATAAGCTGCGCGAGAGATCCCGACATCAAGCTGCGCTGCTCAGCGTGTCAGGATTTTACTGAAGATGAATCCGGCCGCGAAGGCCAGCAGCAGGCTGGTGACCGGCTGCTCCTCGACATGCGCGGTCAGGGCATCCGCTGAACGGCGGCTTTTTTCCGAAACCGTGTCGTAAATATCGGCTGCCCGCTCGGAGAGCGTATCCGCCGCGTCCTGGCTGACGCGGCTCGCCTCGCGCATGGCGAGCTCCTTCATCTGGCGGATGAGGGCGGCGACATCCTGTTTGAGCGCCGCGAGGTCCTCGGCGATCCGGTTGGTCTGTCCTGACGTTTCGCTCTCAAAATCTGTCATGAAGGCACCTTTCGCTTCAGCGTGATGAGGAGGGACCGGCGCGCAGCCAAACCCGAGCCACGCCGATCATTTGGGCCACGGGAACGGGATGGCAATAACCTCGTTGAGTAAATCGCACATTCACTGGCACCCGCCGCAACCTCCGCGCGACTTTCCGACTCGGAATCACGCTGGTAAGCGCATGATTTTAGGGTTCTTTTTAGGTTTCATGCTCGCCAGGTTCGGAGGTAGCAGCCATTATGCAACCTTCAAATCCGGCACCTGAGGGTCTGATCGGTTCTTTTGCAGCGCAACCAGGCTGATCCGAACCATGAATCAGTCCTTTATCAATAGGTTAGAATGCGATTCCCGTAATAGACCGACGCGAGAGTGCTTCGATCCGACGCTATCACCGCTCGGATCGTTTCTTCCGCGCTTTCATGCCGCCGAGGGGCGAAGAATTTGCCTGAGCGGCGGTTCGGCGAGCAGAAAAAGCGCCGAACCCAAAATCTGGATGACGACGGCGAGGCCGATCGCCGCGAGCCAGAGCGGCATGGAGCCGTGGTTGCCCCAACCCTGCCAAGCGAGGAGCACGCTCGGCGCGACCAGCGCGATGCCGAGCGCTGTGCGCGACCAGGCAAGCAGAAAGGCCTCCCCCGGCAGGAAGTCCGTGCGCTCGCTGAGCGCCGTTCCCACAAGCACCATGAGGAAGCCGAGATAGAACAGTGCGGGGCCGGCCAGGATGGAGCCGCCGAGCAGCGCGATCCAGCCGAGAAGGATCATATGCCCGCGCACGATCGCCAGATATTCGACGTTGCGAAAGATAAGCGAGCACATCGCGGCGCCGCCGAGGAAATCGACCACGAACTGCGCCGAGCCGATCCAGGTCACGCCATGGAAGCCGATGGTAAACTCGAAGCCATGATAGACCCAGCTGAGAATCACGATGGTCATCACCACGTCCACCACCGCCGTCCAGAACCAGAAGAGCAGGAGCGGCAGAAAGGCAGCGCCGACGATCACCGTCGCCATGATCTGAAATGGAATGGCAAAGAGCGGCGCGGCCCAGGGCCGGACCAGGCCATGCCCGGCGAGCAGACTCGCCGCCTCGAAAAGCAGGAGCGCGAGCAGCCCATAGGCGAGCAGCGGCAGCACGAGCCTCATATAGAGCCGTCGGGCTACGGTGCCGTCCCATCCGTGACGCAGCTCGCGGCAGAAATGGAAGGTGCAGAAGCCGGCGGCAATCATTCCGAAGGCGGGCATGCTAGCGCCCTTCGCGAGCACGGAGCGGAGCAGAACCGGCAGATGCGCTGCGATCCCGGCAAAGGGTGGCAGGGTGAAGAGAAGCCACAGCGCATAGAACCAGGCGGCGAGCAGGCCCATGCCCAGCACGCCACGGAAATCCGCCGCCGCTGCGATGGTCTTGTTCTGCCAGCTGATCGTCTGGATATCGACCATGATTCCCCACCTTCGCCTGTGCCCACCGCTGCGGGCCGGCCCCGGTGCTTCGCTAGCAGAGGCTGGCGCCCGCGCCAACGCGGCATGGCTGCCAGGACATGGCCGGGGAATTTCGACGCGCAGGAGGGGCTTGCCCCGCGCAGCGGAAGACCCTAGAGAACGCGTCACCGACGGACTGGGTGCGTAGCTCAGCGGTAGAGCATCGCCTTCACACGGCGGGGGTCACAGGTTCAATCCCTGTCGCACCCACCAGTCCATCCCCTCCCAATCGATATTTCTGGCGATCCAAACTCTTTGCCGCTCGCGTGGTCGAACATGCGGCGGGAAACAAAAAGGCCGGGACGATGCCCCGGCCTTTTGCGTTCAGAAGCCGAACATATGGTCGAGCGAGAAGCGCCCTTCCGGGTCGATCAAGCCGTGATAGCCGAACAGCCGGCAGGTCCGGTCCCGGATCAGCACATAGCCGCGCGGGCCGGCCTTCGCGATGTCGGCATCCGCGAAGATCAGATCGGGGCGAATGAGCATCGAACCCGAGCGCGCGATGCTGACCGCCTCCTCGGTGATCAACGTCCCCTCCCCGTCATGCAGCTGCAGATGCGTTTCCGACCGCTCGGCCCAGGGGCCTGAGGCCGGGTAGATGAGGTGCGAGAAGCTCGCCCGCCCCTCGCCGCCAAGCTTGAGGAAGAGCCGCGTCGTGAGGCCGGGTGGCGGGCCTGAATAGGATTGCGGCTCACCCTTGTAGGTCATCAGCGTGTTGAAGATATGCCCGCCGAAGCTGGTTTCGGCGGCATGAGACTCGTCCCGCCGCTCGTAGCGCATCAGCGCATGCAGCCAGCCATTGGCCTCGCCGCCGTCGCGAAAATCATAGACGAGATCGGCATGTCCGCCCGTCTCCATCAGCGCGCCCTCGTGCAGCACGGAGTCGAGATCGATCATGACGTCATGATCGCGCGGCAGATTGCCGAGGAAATGCTGGCCGAGCGGATTTCCCTCGCCGTCGAACAGGTCCAGCCGCAGCGGCATGCTGGTTTCGGCTTCGGCCATCGGCGTCGGCAGCACCTGGCTGCGATACTGCCTCCGCGGAAGAATCGGGAAAGGCAGCAGGAAGCCGCGGCCCATTTCGGGTGGCAGCGTGAGGATGCCCGGATCCGCTGCCAGCCCCTCGCGCTCCACATTGACATGGGCGACGCGGGTGCGGCCGCCGCGCACCACCTCATAGCGTGGTCGCACGACATGGCGGCCGGCCCGTACCTCGATTTGCGCCGGCCAGCGCAGGTCGGGCAGCAGTTCGGCGACATCCAGCGCGCGGGTGGCGAAGGCCGGAATCTCCTCCATCAGGGGCACCGGCGCCTCCGCGCCCATGCGGTCGAGCGCGATGCCGCCCACCGGAATGGGCGTGGCGTGGCTGTTCTGCACCCAAAGGATCACCTTTTCATCCGCGCGCGGCGCGGGCAGGCCGGCGAAGCGCGCGGATGGCCAGGCATTCGCGTCATGCGTGCAGGAAAGGCTCTGTTCGTTGCCGGCGCCGATCGTGTCGAGCGCGTATTTCACCACGTCATGGCCCGCCACGCCGACGGCATGGATGAACAGTTGCCCGGTGAAGGGTGAAAGGCCGAATCGCGCGCTGATCTCGCGGCTATCGAAAGCGACGCCGCCGGCGCCGCGCGGCGCGGCCTCCTCCCATTCAGCGAGGATCGCGCCGGCACCATCGTAAAGCCGCAGGAAGTAACGCACCGCTGTGGCCCCATAGCCCGCCCAGTAATTCGCGGTCACGAGGCGAGTCGAAAGCCCGTCCTGCTCGCGGAAGAAGGCGTAGTTCATGGCGAAGTTCAGCGGATCGAGATAGCGCTTCGGATTGGTGATGCGCGCCTCAGGGATTTTTGCCTCGTCGAGGCTGATCACCTGGGTTTCGGCCGGCAGAACGGCACGCAGCAGGGCGAGATGGCGCTGCGCGTCGAAGCCCGCGACGAGGACCGTACGGGCGCCGCTCGCCGCGATCTCGGTCATCGGTCGCGCGGCGAGCCCGCCGCGCGTCTCCCCCACCTGGCGCACGTCCTGCACGAAAAGCGCGTCTGCCCGCAGCGCCGGATACATGGTGAGCAGCGGGCCCGCCACCTGATCGGGATCGAAGAGGGCGACCGGCCCCATGCCGGCGAGCCGTGCGGCAAGCCTCTCCATGGCTTCCGCCGCCAGGGGGTGCGCCAGCGCCTTGTAGATGACGTTGCCGCCCTTCACCGCGTCGAAGGTTTGAATGTCGAGCATCGGTCGCTGCCTATCCTAAGTGCTAGAAGCCAAGCCGGCGCCGCATGTCCTGCGCCGCTGCGGCGGTATCGTCCAGAGGGGCCACGGGCCAGTGCTCATAGCGCCCCTGGAAATGCCGGATGCGCCCGTCCGACACGAGTTGATCGATGAACAGGCCGATGCGGCGCGAGCGGCCCGGCAGCGGAGCGACCATCACCGGCGCGGCCGTGGCTGCCCCCTCCGACACCATGGACACGGAATCGATGGTGACAATGATGAGATCGGCCAAGGCCAGCATGCCGAAATAGGGGTTCTCATTCTCCCCGTTCCAGACATAGGCGCCACGGGGTTCGAGCGCATCGCGCAGCGCGGCGGTGGCCGCCGGGTCCGTCCGCCGGGAGGGGGTGAGCATGAGGCCGACGCGATCCTGGTCCATCATCCCGGCCAGGGACTGGCCGAGCGTGCGGGCAACCGTGGCATCGAGGGTGAAGCGGCCGTTCGTGCCACCGACGGAGACCGCGACCAGCGGGCGCGGCAAATGGGCGAAGACCGGCGCCCAACGGGCCCGCGCCTCCTCCAGCCGCGCGGGGGTCACCCGGTGCAGCGCCGTGCGCGTCACGATCACATTTGGTCCCGTCACCTCGTCGTGCTTGTTGACGATGATGAGGTCGAATTTCGAGAAGGCCATGCGTGGGTTCTGGATATGCACCAGGCGGGTGGATGGCGCCCGGAGTGCGGAACCCACCGCCCCCGCCATGCCGCCGCAGCTGAGGATAATGCCGGGCACGGAGCCGGAGATCGCCTGGCGCTCGACGGCATGGAGCGGCCACGGCCAGCGCGGCGCCGAGACGTAGTTCCAGGGGAAACGCGCCTTCAGCGTGCGAACGATCGGTGCCAGTCCGGCCGCTTCGGCGAGGCCGAGCGCCTGGGACTGCAGCCCGGCATAGGGCTCGGTCAATATCCAGCTGGAAGGTGCAAGTTGATCGTTCTGTGCGGCCGTGGATGACATGCGCGCCTTGTGATGCGGGCTGCCGTTGACGTCAACGTGCCCGGCCTGCCGCCCGCGGCGGGGCGATGCCCCGTTGCCTCCCCGCGCGGCCCGTATAGGATCGACGGTTATGCAAACTGTCACATTGGCCGAGGCTGAGCCTGCCGACATACTGTCCCGCTCCGCGACGGTGGATCTCCTCGCGCGCCTCGTCGCCTTCGACACGACCAGCGACCGCAGCAATCTCCCCCTCATCCAGTATATTGCCGCCTATCTGGAGGGGTTGGGCGTTCCCTATCGCCTCAGTCATGACGAGACCGGCGAGAAGGCCAATCTGCACGCTGTGATCGGGCAGCCGGGCCCGGGCGGGCTCGCCCTTTCCGGCCATGTCGATACCGTGCCGGTCACGGGACAGACTTGGAGCAGCGATCCCTTCACGCTGCGCGCGGAGGGTGGCCGGCTTTACGGGCGCGGCAGCGCGGACATGAAGGGTTTTGTTGCCAGCATGCTCGCCGCCGTGCCGGACCTGCAGGCGGCGCGCCTCGCGCGGCCGGTGCATCTCTTCATCTCCTATGACGAGGAGATCAGCTGCAACGGTGCCCGCCGGTTGATCGAGGATATCGTCCTAAGCGGCTGGAAGCCCGATCTCTGCCTCGTGGGCGAGCCGAGCCTGCTTGCCCCCATCACCGGCCACAAGGGCCGCCTTGCGCTCCGCGTGCGCGTGCGGGGCCGCGCCGGCCATTCCTCCAACCCCGCGCGCGGTGTGAATGCGGTGGCCGCCGCCGCCGAGGCGATTGCCTGGATCAGCCGGGACGCCGCGCGCTTCGCGGCCCATGGCCCCTTCGTGCCGGGTTACGAGCCGCCGCACAGCACCTGCCATGTCGGCCAGATGCACGGCGGCCACGCCATCAACATCATCCCCGACGAAGCCTGGTTCGAGATGGAATGGCGCAGCGTGCCGGGCGACGATTTCTTCGCCGAGCTGGCGCGGTTCGAGGCGCATGTGCGGCAGGCGATCGAACCCGCCATGAAGGCGGTGGACCCGGCTTCGGGCTTTACGTTCCAGGTTCTGAACTGGATACCCGGCCTCGCCTTGCCAGAGGACCATCCGCTGACGGACGTCGTGCGGCAGGTGACGGGCCGCAACCAGACCGGCCGGGTGAGCTACGGCACCGAAGCCGGGCTCTATCAGGAGGCGGGCATTCCTGCCATCGTTTGCGGGCCGGGAAGCATCGACCAGGCCCACCAGGGGGACGAATGGATCGCGGAGACCGAGCTTTCGGCTTGCGACCGCTTTATCCGCCGGATGGCGGAGCGGGTTTGCAGATGAATGCCATCATGGGGATGAGCTCCGGCGGGCTCGCCTTGCCGCGGTTCGACGTCCTGGTGGCCGCGCCCGATCTTGCGCCCTGGCGCGAGGGCAATACCGGGATCCAGGGTTTCACGACACGGGATAGCGGCGAAGCCGGGCCGCACCTCGTGCTTACCGCTCTCATCCACGGCAACGAACTGGCCGGCGCCATCGCGCTCGACCGTCTGCTCGCGGCGGGGCTCGCCCCGCTGCGCGGCCGCATCACCTTCGGCTTCGCCAATCTCGCCGCCTTCGCGCGCTTCGACCCCGAGGACCCCGTCGCCTCCCGCTATGTCGAGGAGGATATGAACCGGGTCTGGGACCCGGTGACGCTGGGCGGCACGCGCCGCTCGGTGGAACTGGACCGCGCGCGGGAGATGTGGCCGCTGCTGCAAACGGCGGACGTGCTTTTTGATCTCCATTCCATGCTCTGGCCTTCCGACCCGCTCATCCTCTGCGGCGCGGCCGAACGCGGGCGGGCCATGGCGCTCGGCATCGGCGTGCCGGAGCTCGTCATCGCCGATGCTGGGCACGGCAACGGGCGACGGTTGATCGACCATCCGATCTTCACCGGGGCGGACGGCGCGTCTGTCGCCAATCTGGTGGAAGCCGGGCAGCACTGGCTGCCGGAAACGGTGGAAACGACGCTCAC
>NZ_DATJJK010000201.1:0-21407 GCF_035492295.1 Acidisoma sp.
CGCTGAAGATGCCATCTACATTTTCATGGATGGATGGGTGATGCGAGCGGTGCAGCTGGATACCAATGGCACGATGATCGAAGGGTAAAGACAGGATGCTCGTTTCCGTCGCGTTAGCAACCTATAACGGCGCACGCTACCTGACCGAGCAGCTTGACAGTATCGCCAAGCAGACCCTCCGTCCGGCGGAACTCGTCATCAGCGATGATGGATCGACGGATGAGACGCTTGCCATCGTCTCCGCCTTCGCAAATACCGCGCCCTTCCTGGTACGCATTCTTCCGCGCGAGCGGCGGCGCGGATTTGCCGATAATTTCCTGTACTGCGCGGGCGCCTGCAACAATGAGCTGGTTGCCTTCTGCGACCAGGATGACGTCTGGCTGCCTGAAAAGTTGGCTGTCAGCCATGCGCGACTTGAAGCAGACGACAGTCTGCTCGCGATCCACCGCCTCACCACGACGAGCCAGACCTTGGAACCACAGGGGACTTGGACGCAGGGAATCGAAGGAGACAGTGTTTGGGCGCCGCTGTCTCTGGATCCCTATATCAACGGCTGGGGAAACACGATGCTCTTTCGTCGCTTCCTGGTAGATCGGATTGCCTATGATGGCCGGCCGCGTCAGCCGGAATCGACAGATCGCCCCATGTCTCATGATTTCTGGATCTATGTGCTCGCCGCGGCCCTGGGCCGGATTTCGCATATCGCGGAGCCGCTGATTCTGTATCGGCAGCACGACAAAAACGCGATAGGGGTGGAACAGACGGGCAAGCGCAAGCCTGCCCGGGATCTCGCGATGCAGAAGCTGCGCCAGAGAATGGTGTTTTATCAGCACATGGAACACATTTTTAGGGACCTCGCCGCGCAGGATGGGCAGCCCTTCCGTCTCCAGGCCGCCGCCGCCGCCGCGACCTATGCCGATCGCGCCGCACCCCTGGTTGCTCGTTTCGCAATTTACGAATCGCCATCCTTCGCCGGTCGGCTTCAGGCCTTCGCCGCCATGAGCCGAACCCATCCGCTCGCGTTCAAATCGCAAGTCAAAGATTTTCTCTTCGGAGTTTCGGGATTGCACGGCCGCCTGGGATGACCGTTCCGGAACGGTCGACACCGGCCGTGTGACCTCGCACGGCGCAGACGTCCTTGCTCTCCGCATCCCGGCAGGATTCCCTATCATGAACGCTTCCTCTATCCCGCGTCTCGAAGAGCAGAGCCTTGGCGCGACCATTCCCAAGATTTTGCTGCAAACCTACAGCACCGATGCATTGCCCGATGCCCTGGCGCGCAATGTTGCCGAACTGCGCGAGATGAACCCGCATTGGGAGTATCGGTTCTTCGACGACCGAGCGATCGAGGATTTCATCCGGGCAGAGTACGGCCTTACGATCCTGCGGGATTATCTGCGGATCGACCCCATTTACGGCGCCGCTCGTGCAGACCTGTTTCGTTATCTTGCGATCTATCGTCATGGCGGCGTCTATCTCGACATCAAAAGCCGCTTTCGACGCCCGATCGACGAGGTTCTTCGAGGTGACGAATCCTACGTCGTGTCGCAATGGAGCAACGGCCCTGGCGAGCGCTATGCCGGTTTCGGGTTGAAGCCTGAAGTGTCCGAGATCGAGGGCGGCGAGTTTCAGCAATGGCATGTCATCGCGGCACCCGGCCATCCTTTCCTGCGTGCTGTTTTGGAAGCTGTTCTCGCCGGCATTGCGCAATACCGGCCCTGGGTTCACGGCACCGGCAAGGCAGGTGTTCTACGCCTGACGGGCCCCCTCCTTTATACGCTGACGATTGCCCCGATGCTCGGTCACTATCCGTGCAAGATCATTCGCCGCGAATCGGATCTCGGCCTGGAATACAGCGTCGTAACGGGCGACATGCACAGGGGATTGTTCAAGGCTCACTATTCGCAGCATGAGCGGCCGATTGTTCCCCTGCCCATCCACCTGATGCCGATCGGTCTGATGCATCAATCCTACCGGTCGCTCAAGCGCGGGTTGCGCCGCAATTGACAGACATCTTGTGTCATCATGCTGGGCATCGACCACTCAAAAGACGAGCGACGCTAGCGGCCGAACGTATGCTCCAGGGCAAGGAACTGCGGCTGGTCGGTGCTGCCCACCGGATCTAGCCGCATCGGATAGTTCGGCTTCCACCACTTCCCGGCGCCCCACAAGCTGATTCCCCAGAAGACGTCCGGATTCCCGGCAACATCGTCGAGGACGCCCTGAAGAGCGGCGATGCCCGATGCGCCCGGGGGCGACCCGGTTTCGCCCAGAAAGATCTTTATGCCAGTCTTCTTTGACCAGGCAATCGCGCCGGCGAGCCTTTGTCGTCCGACCTGGCTATTGGCAATGGGCTGCCGGTAGAGCCCGGTGCCATCCGGATCATAGTAAAGATGAAGTTCCAGAACCCAGTTGTGAAGGGGATCCTCGATATGTCCCTCGTAGGGCCGCCCTGGGCTGATATCCTTTGCGTTCCCCCAGTGCGCGTGGGGAACAAGGATCACGCCCTTGAATCCCGCCTGCCGGATCGCCGCGATTGCCCTGTTCCAGAGTTGCGCATAGGCGGCATCCGATCCCGTATGCGGCTCGTTCATCAAACCGATGGCGACATTCTCATCTTTGGCGAAGGCCAACGCGAGTCGCCGCATCAGGTCGACATAGTCGGCGGCTGCCTTCGTATCCTGCAGCAGGTCAGCCGGCTTTCCGTCAATGTCCAGAAATCCATATCCGTGCGGATCCAGAACGGTTATCGCGCCGGCCCGACGATCTTCGTGAACAATGGCCTTCATTCTTTGCAGGAATGCGGGATCGAGTGCCTGGCCCGGCTGCAACTGCAGCCGTGTCATGCGAAACGGAAGGCGGATCAGCGTCACGTGGTGCGCAAGGTAGTAGCGTGGATCCGGCACCGGATAGTCTGTCCCGACCTTGTCACCATGTCCCAATTCCAGGCCGCTCTCAGCGACGCCCCAAAGAACCGCTGAGTGCGCCGATCCCTGCGCCTGCACGGGCTTCATCGGCGCGAGCGTCGCAGCGAAGGTCGCAACAAGGGCCAGGAGACAGGATGCGGGGCTGGCTCGGCGCCGCACCTCCGTGACTGTCCGACATGGGGCCATGGGGCGGGGAGAGTCTTGCAAGCGCGTTCCTACAAGCGTGTGTCGGGGAATGCTTCCGGATGCAGCAGCCGATCCACCACTTCGCTCCAGGTATTGGAGGAATCGACGATGAGGTCTTGATTGGTCATCGCTGCTGTGATCGCCGTTCGGATGGAGGCGGCGTTACCGGGCGTATAGCCAAATCTCCCGGCGGCGTCGCCCAGGGCAAACGTGGGACAGACAGCGGGAATGCCAAACAATCCAAACTGCCGCAACTTCAGAGAGGTGTCGATCAAATAGCGCGGCGTCTTCTCGTCACGATAGGGGGCCACACCGAAGGCGGCATGCTGAAGATAGCCGAGAGTCTGCTCGAAGGCCATTTCCGGATGGATGACGATGTTGTCACCCTGCAGATCCGCGGCCGCCTTGCCGGCGCCGATGATGTGGAACGTGACGTCAGGAAAGGCGGGGGCGGCGATCCGGAAGAACTCTGCATCGAACAGCATGGAACCGAGCGAGACGCAGGCTTTCTGGCCGGCATAGGGATCGGGATAGCGTTTCTCCGCAATCGTGCGATCCACGCCATGCGGAATTAAAGCCGCCGACTTTCCGTGCGGCATGCCCGCCAGGAGATAGCGCGAGGGCAACCTGACAAGATCGATCTCGTCGAAATGGCGGCGGAAGTCGCTCCTGATCGTATCCGCACTGTCGATGACCTCGAGGTCATCCGATGCCAGATAGATGATTTTCGCGCGCGGGTTGATCCGTTTGATATCAGCGAGAAAGACGACCGACATGCCGGATTCGACAAAAGCGACGTCCGCCTCTTTGATCCAGCGACGGGCGACGGCCGGGAGCAGCCCGCGATAGAGCCTGAACATCGGCGCCTCGAGAAACTTGGCGCTGGTCTTCCGAATGTTGAACGGATGCCAGGCGGTTTTCCAAAGGTAACAGTCGACGCCATTGTGGCGCTCGACGCGATTGGCGCGGGCAACAAGGCTGCTGCGGGTATCGCCCCGGTGGAGCGACAGGCGGGACAGCCCGACAGACAAAAACCGGACGTCGCCGCGCCGCGCCATCTCCGACGCGATGAAGTGGACGCTTGCCTTCCGCAGGCTACGGAAATCGTGAACCGAGATGAAGACTGATTTCACGCTGGCGTTCCGACCGAACAAAGCATGGGCGCCATCCTCCGAGGCAAGGTCTGCAATCGTCTCACCGCGCATCAGTCACTGCGTCCCACGCGTCCGCTTTGTCCAACCGCAATTTCGATAAGCTTCGCACTGATTATCCCCGCGGGGTAGAATAACAACAAGATGTTGATTGAAAGACGCCTTTGAGAAACCCGGGTATTCCGCAACGCATGCGGCGAGTAAGGCATTCGCATGGTATTAAAAGGCATGCATCCTTTGCCCGCAAGCCATTCTAAGCTAAACTATGGTTGCATGTTCCGGTCAGGCCCAGTCTCGCGATGATTCAAAGTCATGCCTATTCGGCAATAGAAAGTGAAAGCGCATCCGGCCCGCGCCTGGTGTTCGCGGCGCTGATCTTCAATCTCGTATTGTGCCTGATCACGACGCGCGGCGGCATTCACATGTCGAACGCAATCGTGGCGGTGGCCGAACTCCTGATCATGTCCATCGGCCTGCTGACCATTCGCCACCGCATAACACCGCGCGTTGTTCAAGTCATGGGCATGATCACGGTGTTTTTGGTCGGCATGAAGCTGCTTAATCCAGGGCTCGATCTCAAGATCGTTCACGATCTCGGCATCATGTACATCTTCTACGAACTCGGCATGATGTCGACGCAGCAAACCGCGAACCGGCTGGTTTGGCTTGTCATGATGATCGTCGTGGGCTTCGGGCTGTTCGAGCTGATCCTGCCCAATATCTACGTCACCTTCTTCGATATCTGGACCTATTACGTCGACAAGGGCGTCATCTCGGCATCGACGATCAACTACAGCAACACAGGGTTTTTCGTCAGCGGCGACCGCGCCGGGCAGCTCAGCCGGACCTTCTTCCCGTCCCTGCTCGGGCCGCACCGGGTGTCATCCGTCTTCCTCGAGCCGGTGTCGATGGGTAATTTCTCGGTGATCATCTTCGCCTGGTGCCTGAGCACGCGGCTCGATCTGAGCTTCAAGAAGCTCTTCCTTTACGGTCTCGCTGCGTTCTGCTTCGTCCTGGGTGACTCGCGTTTCGCGTCAGGGTGCTGGATGCTGATGCTCCTGCTGCGGATGACACCGCTCTACCGCTCTTCCTTCGTCGTCTTCTGCATGCCGCTCGTCGCGGTGCTCGGGCTGGTTTTTGCAGGCTCCATCCATGCTTTGCCAGGCGTTTCGCCCTCCATCATGGAGGATGATTTCGGAGGACGCTTGCTATTTTCGGGCCGGCTTCTGGATTATTGGCAGCCCGAGCAGTGGTTCGCCCTCGCGCCGTCCCAGGTCTATACGGCCGATACAGGCTACGCCTATGTGATCAACAATCTCAGCCTTCCGCTGGCGCTCTTCTGCCTCGCCATCTTCGCCTTCAATCGCCCACGGACGGATGAAGCGGCATCGATGAAGGCGATGATTGCCGTCTATATGGCAACCTCGCTCTGCATCGGTGCCAATATGTTCACCATCAAGACCGCCGGTCTGATGTGGTTCCTCTACGGAGCCGCCAACGTCCTGCCGGGCGCTGTCGCCCTCCCGAGCTTTCTGCGCCTGCGAGGCTCTGTCGGCTTTGCTCTGCCGGCTCTCGCCGGAGATGTCAGAAGTAGCGCTCGAGAATCGTAACGACGTCGCCAGGCTCCAGCCGTGAGTCGTTCAGGATTTTGCCCTTGACGAAGGTGCCGTCCGGCGAGGGGCGCACGTCGCTCGCATAGGCTGTGATGGCGCGATAGGTGAACCCGCCGGCAAGTGCCACCGCATCAAGCATGGTCATCCCGGGCTGGTAGGGATACTGGCCAGGATGATTGACCTCGCCCAGCACCGATATCGGACGATATTGTGCGACCTGAACGGAGACGCTCGGGCTCGTCATGATGTTCTTTGACATCAAACGATGTTCGATTTCGCCCGCCAATCCGCCCGGCGTCATGCCGCGCGCCCTGATCGATCCGACCAGCGGAAAGGCGATCGTGCCATTGTCCCCGACGATGAAGGTATTGGTCAACTGCGTCTCGTTGTAGGTGATGACCCGGATTTCGTCACCGACGCCGAGATGATAGTTGGCATTGTCCGCCGATGGCAGAAGCTTGAGCCCGCTCTCCGGCATGCAGCCCGCGAGCAGCGCGCCGGTCCCCAGAAGCAGAAAGCAGGCCTGTCGCCTGCTTGTCACAAGAGCTTCCCCATCAACGGGCCTGTCGGCGAGGCGTTCCATCTTAACTCCGGCAAAAGTTGTTTAATGAGGTGGGTCTGGTGATCGCTGCAACAAGCCAGGACTCAGCGGGTGACATCAAGGCGAAACCTATTCGAAAATGCTGATTCCTAAAATAATGCTGTTGCTCACGTAGCTGGAACTATTCGAACTTTCCAAAGTTTCGTTCGTGCCGCCTGTCGTGCGACCGCTGCTGAAACCATAGCTCAGGCTCGCATCGACATGCCGGTTGACGTTCCAGAGAAGTCGCGCACCCAGATTCACCTGGTTCTCGTCAAGGTCGGAAATTTCAGGCGTGTTGGACGGCGAGAGACTTTTCGCGAACTCGGCCGAACTGCGGAAGAAGAGGTTGCGCTGGAGTTCGTGATCAAGTTGCAGGCGGAAGCGGGTGATCGTCTGGTTGCTGGCAAAGGGAGAAGCGGGGTCGTTCAATTCCCGGCCGACGATTCCCGTGACCGTATCGACCGTGGTCGGCTCCCAAAGCACGTCGAGCTCGGCGGCCGGGGTCGAAACCGTCGGCTGATTGCTGTTCGTGAAGCGGCGAGTCTCGGCGCCGATCAGCGCCCGGTACTGAATCGCGGCGCCGCTCTCGTAATCGACACCCATGAAGCCCGCGAAATCGTTGTAGTTGTTCGATGATCCCTCGGACTCGGTGTCGTATTGTGCGGAGGTCCCGCGGATGATTGCGACCAGCGCATTGCCGGGAGAGACCGCATACTGGCCGGTCAAGGCGCCGATTTCCGTCTGATGATCGAGCCCCTTATAGGAGATGGTGGTCGCACCGCTCGCCTCGCCGAAGCGAAACTTCTCATATTCAAAGGATGGGGTCAGGCTGAAGCGGCTGAAGGACTTGTAGTAGGACAGCCGGACATCATCCTCGGAATAGGGGACCGGGCTCACCACGCCGGTCACGCCCAAATCCTCGGCGGAGAGATAGGCATAGCGATGCGAAAAGCCCGCGCTTAAGGCGTCGTTCCCAAGGGTGACGGTTCCGCCGAGGGCTGCGCTCCAGTCCGTATAATTTGCAATCGGCAGGTTGAAATACTGATGGTTGTTGACGCTCACCGAGGCGCCGACCGCATCCCGTCCCCAGTCGGAATTGACCCTTACCCCGCCGCCCGTATTCAGGACCGGGCTGCTCGAACCGGGTGTTCCCAACACGTTCGAATCATAGCCCATGGACTCGGAGAGTTGTGGACGAATGACGAAATCGCCCAGTTCGACACCCTTGCCCTGGCCCTGGGCATAGATGCGATTGACGACGGAGGCGCTGAGATTCGCCTGGTAACCGGGGATTTCCCCGGGAAAATACTCGTCAACGAGCTGGGCCTGCGCTTTTCGAGCTGTCAGGGCAAAGCATCCGCTAACGAAACAGAGCAGAGCAACTTTCTGGAGGCTGCGCGTCCGGGGTTTACCGCTCCGCATCGGACATTTGTCTCTAGACCGGATCGCGTTGAGAGATCGCTGCCTGCGGTGCGACAATGCCCACTCGCCGTGCCAGGCCAAGAACCACATTCCTTAATACCGGATCAAGACTATAGCCCAGCACCGCGAAGGCGATGCCGAAGGGCACGGCGAAGGCGAAGGCGATCACTGCCGTCATTGGTACCACCTGTACGATGGCAAGGGCCAGACACATGAGCACCAGGGCAGGAAACAGCCGCCACGTCTCGCGATCGAAACAGCCGCTGAGGACGAGAAGCGCGCCGCAATTGAGCGTCACGCGCAGGCTCCAGGCCCAGGCCGCACCCGGAAGGCCCATCGTGCTGAGCAAAAGCCAGAGAACGAGAAAGAAGGGCAGGATCTCGACAAGACCGACCTTCGCCGTCACATGCGGCCGCCCGCGCGCCTGTATGAAGCCGTAGGGAATGAAGGCGACGCCATTGGTCCAGGCTCCGAACATGACGATCTGCCCGACGGCTTCGGAAGGCGCGGCAAAGCGGTGTCCGATCCAAAGCCGCAGAAACGGGCCACACAGGAAGATGGCCGGCCCGCACACCATGCCGAAGCCGTAGGCCAGCGCTATCGTCGCATTGCGAGTGATCTCGCTCGCCTCTTCCTGGCTTGCCCGCGAACTTCTTGGGAACAGGGTGCGGGACAGCGCGGTCGCGAAGACCTGCGACCGCATGGCGAGCGTCATCGGGATGGAGTAGTTGGCGACCGCCGCTGCCCCGAGCATCGCGCCGACAATCAGCTGATTGGAGGTGTCGAGAAGGGGGTTGAGAATACTCGAAACGGATACCCAGGATCCGTAGCCGAAAAGCTTGCGCGCCCAGCTCACCCTGAAGTCCAGGAAATGCACGGGCCATTCCAGCCGGATGACGACGAGATAGGCGATGGCGACCGTCAGCAGGCGCGACAGCAGCGTCGCGGGAATGACCACCTCGAGGCTCGGCCCGAAGGCATAGGCGGCGGCCAGGGGAAGAATTTGGCCGGCCATGGTGCCGAAGGACGTCAACGTATTCGAAAGCAGGAAGCGTTCACGCGATTCCAGGGCGCCCGTCGCGACGCCCGAGAGCATGCCGAGCGGCAGCATGGCCGCCATCCAGGGATAGGCCGCCCTGGTCTCCCCCATCAGGCTGCCCGGCACCTTTACAACATGGAGCAGGATGATGTGGCCGACGAAATAGAGAATGAAGCCGCCGATCAGCCCCAGGCCGAAATTGCAACAGAAGGCCGTGACGAGTACGGGCGATCGTTCGCTTGCGGATGCGGGCCCGAGCCGGGCGAGCGCATTGGCCGAGGCGCGGGAGAGACCGAAGTCGAGAAATCCGAAATAGCCCAGCAAAACCCAGGTGATGGTAACGACACCGTAGCGCGCCAGGCCGATCTCATGGATGTAGAAGGGAACGGTTCCGAGCGATGTCGCTAACGGTAGAAGCGCCCCGATGACGTTGTATGTCAGATTCGCTGAGAAAGCTTTCCGGCTCAATCGGCAATTCCCGATCTGACGACGGGCTGGAGCGCTGTTTCCCTGCCCGTGGCGGTGTTGTAGAGACTCGCATATTGCGCCGCGACCTCTCGCCAATCATAGCGCAAAGCAACCGCCATCGCCCGACCTCGATACGAATCGTAGAATTCGCGGTGACGGGCAAAGAAGTCAACGATGGATTGTGCGACAGCGGCGGGGTTCTCCGCATCGACATTCAGGCCGACGCCGCCGGACGTCACCAGGCGCACGAAGGCGGGAATGTCGCTGAGGATCGGGATGAGCCCAGCGGACATGCCTTCGACGGCGGCAAGCCCGAAGCCTTCATAGGCCGACAGACTGCCATAGAAGCTTGCCCTTCCCATCAGCGCGCGCAGCATCTCGTCGCTGGGGTTCTGCACGATCTCGACCCCGTCCGAGATGCCGAGCTGCTGCGCCAAATCCCCAAGTTGCACGGCCGTCTGATCCGCATCGCGGCCGGCAATGATCAAGCGCCACTCGGAATCGATCGCCCGCAGCGCCTGGAAGACGCGCAGGATCTGATCCGTTCGCTTGTGACGCGCGAAACGACCGAAGCTCAAAATCGTTTTGGTTGGAGTCACTGAGGAGGCGGCGCCGAACTTCTCCTGCGTGATGCCGTTTTCGATCAGCATGAGCCTCTCCGAGGCCAGCGGCTGAAACATCTCGGCGTCACTATGGCTGCAGGCCACGATCCGCTGATATCCCCTGATGGACGCGCGGGTGATGGTCTGCATCCATATCTTCTTTGCAGCCCGGAACCGGCTCGTATGGAAAAAGCCGCCATGCGTGGTTGCGATCATCGGCCGCCTGTGAACAAGGCGGGTCAAGGCCAGGAAGTCGAAAAAGAAGTCGATCGCATGGACATGAAGCAGATCTGCGTGTTGCAGATTGCGCAGCACCGACGGGGCAAGCGGATAGCGTTGCGAGCCGGCCCAAGCCAGGCGCCGCACCGGCACGCCATGGACGAGCTCCGCATGCGGCAGGCGCGCCTGAGATCCAAACACTCGGTCGAGGGTCACGACACGCGCATCAAGACCCAGCCTGTCCCGCTGAGCCCGGGCGAGGCTGAGCACCGTGTCTTCAAGTCCACCCACGGATGGGTGGAACTGGCGAACGATATGTACGACCCGCAAGCGAAGAACCTTAGGAGTTATAGAGTTTGTTGATTAGCTTCATCTCGCGACGGCTGTAGTCATCGCCAAGCGCCAGGGTCGACCGGTGATCCACCATGGAGATGACGATGCCGGGAATGCTCGCACCGTAGGCGCGAAGACGCTCGAGGCAGCTGGTAACCGCCCGGCGGGAGGAGGATTCCCAGCGGCAAATGAAGATCGTCTGGTCGGCGATGCTGGCATAGACATACCCGTCGGTCATCGCCAGGAGCGGCGGGCTGTCGATGATGATAAGGTCGTAAGAACCTTTGAGGGTGCCGATCAGGGCGCGAAGGCGGGCGATGTCGCCGGTGCCGTAGGGTTTCGTCGTTGCGGTCCCTGCGGCGATAAAATCGACCCGGGTGTCCGGATCGGTCTGGATGACCTCTCTCAGGGTCGCTTGGCCGGAGAGCAGATCGGTCATGCCAGGGCCCCCGGAGCCCGGGATATGGCGCGTCAGCGTCCCCCGCCGGTGGTCTCCGTCCACGATGAGCACGCGTTGGCCGCCGAAACGTGCCGTCAGGCCCAGCCAGACGGCCAGGGTGGTCTTACCTTCTTCCGCGCTTGCCGAGGTGACGAGAACGCTGTGTGGCCGGTCCTCGGCTCCCCTGGCCAGCGATAGCTGCCCGGCGAGGCTCCGCACCGCCTCGCTCGCACGGGAGAAGGGGTCGTCGATGACATGGCGAGCAATTGTCCGCCCGCTGTTCTGGACCATCGGGATGGTCGTCAGCAAGGGAAGCTGGACCGCACCGCGTAGATCGTCCACGTCTCCGAAGGCGACGGAGAGGTAGTCGAGCAGAAGAATCACGCCGAATCCGAGGATCACGGCGACGATCGCCAGACCGGCGAGCAGCTTCTTGCGGTTCGGAAAGGTCGGACTTGAAGGCACGGCCGAGTGCGACACGAAGGCGACCGGGGGTTCGAGAAGGGCCGCCCGGTCAACCACCTCTTTGGAGTGTTCGAGGAAGGTCTCATACACCGTGCGCGCGCTGGCCGCTTCCTGGCTCAGGCTACGGAACTGAGCCTGGGGGCCGCTTTCATGCGCGGCCTGCTCCCGCAACTTGTTCAGATAATCCGTGAGTTGCTTGACCTCAGCCCGGGTCGCCAGGAGGTCAGCCTTGATATTGCCCAGAGCGGCGCCGGTTGCCGCCCGCAGGCTCGCACGCGTCGACGCGATCTGCTGATCAAGCGATTTGATGCCAGGATATTGCCGGCCGAACTGGGCCGCCATCTGCTGGCGCGCGCTTTCGAGCTGGGTCAACGAATTCGCGGAAGAAACAACGATCGGCTGCTGCGCCGCGTCGATCAGCGCTGCGGTATCGCCGGACTTGGAGGCCTGCCGCAGCGCATCCGCCCGGGCCTGGGCTTGCGCGAGCCGCGCCTGGGCCTGGCTCAGACTGAGGGTCGTCTCGGAAATCTGCTTGTCGATCAGTGGATCGCTCGAATCTCCATTGGCCTGGTTGCTCAACCCGTTCGAAACATCGAAGGCATTCGCCTTTCCGACGGCATCAAGCCAGCGCTGCCGCAGCTGCTCAGTGCGCGCGTCAAGCCAGCTGGCGACGCGGTTGAGGTCCGCCGTCTGCTTCGCCAAGGCGAGTTCTTGATAGTTCGTAACAACCGCATCGGCGAGCTCAGCTGCCCTCTGACCATTGGTCGAAGAGACGGTCACGTCCAGGATGCGCGAGTGGAGCTCCGGCATGACGGTCAGGTTTTTGAGGAACCCGCCGATCTCGGCCTGTTCGCGCTCCTGTTCGGTCATCGGCACGGTCTTGTGGCAGAGGAAGCCCACACCGAGCTTGCACAGGCGCGGCGCTAGGCCGGAGGCGGGCGGCGCGGGCAGCGGCGGATACTGCTTGAGGACGGCGGCGGCCACGTCGCGGGACTGCAGCATCGCCGCTTCCGTCGACGGGCGATCATCCTCCACAGCCTGGCTCTGCTGCTGCCCCATCGGGGCGAGCGGGTCGGTGTTCTGCGTGGTCAGCACCACGGTGGACGTCGCTGAGTATTTGGGCGTGAGGGACCAAATCACCACACCGCCGCAGACGAGCACCACGCCGAAGACCAGCAGAAACAAGCCGAGGCGGCGGCGCCACAGCCGGAGCAGGCGCTTGACGACCTGACTCGCGGAGGGAAACTGCGGTGCGACAGGGATCGATGAGTGCATGGAGACGCTCACGACCTCCCGGTGCTCGGCTGCGGCAGGCGCATTTGGATAGCGTAGCGGATCACATGCGCGCCGAAGGCGGGCAGCCCGAGCAGGTATCGCCGCCAAAGACGGCCGGGTTCGCGGCATAGGCGAACGAGCCATTCCACGCCGAGATTGGCAACCCAGCGCGGCGGCCGGCTGACTCGCTCTGCGGCGTGATCAACCAGCGCGCCGGCGGTGATGGCCACCCCGGTACGGATGTGCGGCCAGTTTTCCCAAAGCCAACGTTCTTGACGCGGCATACCCATGTTCACAAGCAGGAGAGTGGGCTCGCTTTCATTAATGCGGGCGACGAGGCTTTGCGATTCCGCGGAGTCGACGTGGGCGTCGAAATAGCCGTGCTGCGTTCCAACGGTCACGACATTGAAGCGATTGGCAAAATTCTCTGCTGCTTTCGCCACAACCTCCGGCGCTCCCCCGATCCAGAACACGCGCGCCTCTGGGCCCAGCCTTTCGAGAACGGCATCGATCCATTCCGGCGGAGTCGTGCGATGGGGAACGAAGCCCTTGAGGAATTTTGTCGCGAGTTGGACCCCGGCACCGTCGCAAAAAGCGATATCCGCTTCCCGAAACATGTCGCGCAGCCAAGTCTCCTTTTGCGACAGGGTGACGCAGTGCGCATTCGCGTTGACGACCAGATATTTCTCACGGGCCAGGGAAGCGGCCACCACGCGATCGGCGATGTCGAAGCGGTGCAGGTTGTGCAACTGTAGACCCATGATCTCGAACTGATCGATGCGAGGCGACGCCCCATTTCCGAGACCGGCGATTTTGCCGCTTTCCGGCTTTCCGAATGGCGCGCTGGCGCTTGAATCAGAATGCATGTTTGCTGAAAACCTCGCGCAGGACCGTCAACACGACGATCTTGATATCGAGCCAGAGCGACCAGCGCTGGATGTATTCCAGGTCGAAGGTAACGCGGCGGCGCAAATCTTCAGTGGTCACAAGCTCCCCGCGGGAGCCGTTTATCTGAGCCCAGCCGGTGATGCCGGGCTTCACCTGATGGCGGACCACATACTCGGCCATCACGTCCTTCAGAAGCTGGCCGCCGGCGCGCGTAGAGGGCGCGTGCGGGCGGGGCCCGACGAGGGACATATCGCCTGATAAAACGTTGAAGAGCTGAGGAAGTTCGTCAAGGCTCAGCTTCCGCAGCCATTTACCGACGCGCGTTACCCGCGCGTCCTCCTTGGAGGTCTGCCGGGCCGCCATAATGTCCGTCGAACTCGCATACATCGACCGGAATTTCAGGATCGTGAAGGTGCGGTCATTCAGCCCAAGCCTTGGCTGGCGGAAAAGAATAGGACCCGGTGAGTCGAGCTTCACGGCCAGAGCAACCACCGCGAGCACCGGGAACAACATGAGAAGAAGCACCAGCCCCGACACCAGATCGAACCCACGCTTCCACAGCGCCTGGCCATGGGTCAGCGGGCGGCGCTGGACGACCGCGAGTGAGAAAGGGCCGAATCGTTCCATCGGCAGCGCGTCCTCACTGCTGGTCAAATAGGGAAGAAGGTAGACCTCGGTTGCCACACCACGCAGCCGCCAACGCAGATCTTGCGCACGCTGAGCGGCGTCCTCGCCGGGCGGGATTGCGATGATGATGTCGTCAAGCAGGGTGTCGCGGCTCAACGCGATCAGCTCGTCGACCGATCCGCTCAGCCGGTGGTCCTCCGCCTGCTCGTGATCTTTCGTGGCATCGTCGCTGAAAACGCCGAGCAGGCGTATTTGGGCGGCGCGATCGGACTGGCAGAGCGAGGCGATGCGCCAGGCGACATCGTCACTACCGATCACGGCCACCTTGCGCATGATGTGCTGGTTTACGCGCGGGTGCGTGAGCGTATGATAGCCAGCGAGCCTCGCGATTACGAGAGCGACGGCATTGAGCGCGCCCCAGCCGACCGCAATTGCGATCAACGAGGGCCAGCGCCATCCGATGAAGGCGAAGCCGAGCGCGGCCGCGATGGTCGAGCAAGCGAGAGCCGGGAAGAGTTGGCCAAGATAGCCCACATGTCCGACAAGACGACTGGCGGTCGCCTTCTCCAACGCGCTGGCGGCACGGGGAAAAACGCAAAAGCTGAGAACAACGGCAAAGGCAACGAGCGCAAGCCCGTGTCGCCGGCTTGGATCTTCCGAATCGACCAGAAAGGAGACGATGGCGGCAACCGCCGTTACGGCCGCGAGATCAGCAATCCGGAACGTCGCGGAGACCATCGGGTGGCCTCTAAGCCATATATTCTTGGTAGTGGAACTGCGCGCAGCCCCTCCACCGAAGGCTGAGTTGTACATCCTGCGGTCAGGGAATTCCATAACGAGGCCGTCGCCATCATCGAGACTCATGGGTCTGCTTCTCTCGGTGCTCACGATGTGCCGATTATCTAAGGTTCAGATTATCTAAGGTTCAGAGAGGTGTTTTTAGGTCGCCGGAACTGAGCGATGGCCTCTGACCGGGCTCGACGAAGCAGCAGAGAACCTCATTAGAAGGCAAAAATATGGCCGACGCATCGTACTAGCCAAAGTGATTACGCACTCGGTTGTTAATGCAACTCATTCAATAGTCGCGCTGTGGAGTCTGTTACTGAAGCCTGCGGAAGTGGACACTAGTGAACAGAAATTTGCCCGTCAATTCATATTCGTTGCACTGCAACATGATCTTGTCGTGATATCAGGGCTCAAAAAATAAAATCAAATTATATCAACGGTTTATTGGTATTATCCCAGGGTGTTCAATAAAATTTGAGCGGCCCAGTGTGGTTGTTTAAGCATCCCGTGTTTATCAAGGGATTGTCGAATACAGTTCCAACTGAGTTCTCAAAGATATCGAGCTTGTCTCTGACAACAAAAGTTTGGGCAATGACTGAAATGATTATGAGAGTTCACGCAAAAGTTCTTGAGCGAGCCCGCTGCGGCGACAAGATGCCATGAAAAGATTTATGTATGACGGCGGGTGCAGCTCTCCCGTCGACGCGGCGCCGGTCGTACGCAGGAATGACCTGCCGAGGAGTGACCCTACCTTGCCCGACCAACAGCTCGCTTGGCCTAATTTCGATGAGATTCTCTTGGAGGAGCGTCGTAGCCTGCGCTCTCGCTACGAAACAGCGCAGCCTTTTCCCTATCTCGTTTTGGATAATCTGTTCCCTGCCGCTTCGCTGAAGCGGGTGACCGCCGATTTCGACAATGCACAGCCTCACCACTGGCGGGAAATCCAGTCCGGCCTTCAATGTCGGCGGGTTTCGGCGCCAGATTCACCGCTTCCCTCAGCAGCTCAAGAATATTTCAACATCGTTAATTCTGGTCCTTTTGCGCGGTTTTTGTCCGCCGTGACGGGGATCCCCGATCTCATCCCGGACCCCGCCCTTTTTGGCGGAGGCATGCACCAGGTCGCCGGTGGCGGCACATTCGAAGTGCATATCGACTTCGAGCAGCACCCTCGCACCTTCCTCAGCAACCGCCTGGCCGTCATCACTTATCTCAATGAAGATTGGACGGAAGAGGATGGTGGCGAACTCGAGCTTTGGCGGCTTAAGCCACGGGAACGTGGGGCCGCGATCTCGCCGGTTTTTGGCCGCACCGTCATCATGGGGCAATCAAAGATCGCGGCGCACGGCCACCTTCAGCCGATTCGCGAAGGTCGCACGCGGCGATCAGTGACCGCCTATTTCTATACCAACGGCCTCTTGTCCAGAATGTCGAGCGATCTCCTGCCGACGGTCTATGTCGCCCGCAAGGGCCAATCGCTGCGCCAGAGCACGGAACTGATGGTCAGGCTCGTCACCCCGCCCCTGCTCCTGGGTGGCATCAAGGCGCTGACGCAGCGCATGCACGGCCTGTTTGAACGCCCTCACTAAACAACCGCCCGCAAGCCGCTAGCCAGGCTTCGGCCCGATCTTCGAGGTGGCCGGGCGGCGCAACCGGCGGCGGATAGCCCGCCAAAGCTGCCCCGCCATGAAAGGCAGGAAGCGCGGGTTTTGCCGGGCGCGCGCGATGATGGCGCGAAAGGTTCCAGACCGTAGCGACGTCGATACAAAATGGGCGTCGTCGAAGCGCCCAAGGCCTTCGGCGCGCTGTTGAAAAAGGCGGGCGAGCTCGGGATCGCGGCGGATTCGCGGGTCTTCCGCCAGGGCCAATGAGACGTCTCGCATAAGGCCGTATCCGATCGTCGTGCGGGTCATGCCCGAAAGCTGGCCGCTGACGCTGCCTTGGCGCTGTGTGTACAAATAAAGCGGCTCATTCAGGATGTGGAACTTCGCCCCGGCGCAGAGCAACTCCACCATCAGTTTGAAGTCTTCGCCATGACGGAGCGTCGGCTCATAGCGCGCGTCCAGGCGGCGCCAAGTCTCGCGCCGAAAGATTGGTTTGAGCAGCCCCCAGTCAAAGCTTTTTCCCGTCGCGGCATTGTGAGAAACATAAGTATGAAGGTTGATGGGGCCAAGTTTTGGTTCCTGCGCCTCGCCAATGCCTCGGCCCGTGACGCAGTCAGCCACCGCATCGAAGTAGGACAAGTCATCGGCAACGATGTCCGCATCCGTCTCGAGGCCAAAATGGACAAGGCGTTCCAGCCTTTGAGGGGCGAACGCGTCATCCGCGTCCAAGATCGCAACCCATGTTCCTTCTGCCGCCGCGAATCCCTCATTGCGCGCAACAGACGGGCCTCCGTTATGCGGCAGGGCGATCAGGCGAATGCGAGGATCGGACGCGGCGGCCGCCTGCACAAGCTCCCTGGTCCCGTCGCTCGAACAATCGTCGACCACCAATATTTCGCGTGGCGAAAGGGTCTGAGCCGTGACCGACGCCAGCGCCCGCGCCAGGAATGCCTCGCAATTATAGGCAGGGATGATCACACTTACATCGTTTGTCATCGATCTGCGCCTAGCGCGACATCGTAGAGGGATTCAAGCTCCGCGGTTTGCTTGAAGAGATCGTGATGTATCTCGATGAAGCCGGGTGCCGCTTCGGAGAAGCGCGCCGCCAAAGCGTCGTCGGTCAAGAGCAGGAACAGCTGTTCCACGAGTTTGGCGACGTCGCGTTCCGCAAAGGCAAATCCGGTCACGCCGTCTTGAATGCCTTCTGTCGCGCCGCCACGGGCGGAGGTGACCACCGGTACGCCTGCGGCCTGCGCCTCGAGCACGACGAGCGGAAGGCCTTCGGCATCACCGCTTTCCGCAGTGATGCTGGGCAGGCAAAAAACCCTTGCCTCGGCCAGGAGGGTGTTGGCCTGGTCACGCGTGAAGGCGCCGACAAACCGCACGCCGCCCATGGAGGCAGCACGTTCCGCCAGCCTGCCACGCTCCGGTCCCTCTCCGGCGATCACCAGTTCCGCGTCGGCGATCCGGCGCCGAAGAATGTCGAACGCATCCAGCAGGAAGCGCGCACCTTTCTTCTCCACCAGGCGACCGAGAAACAGGATGACAGGGCGGCGCCGCGCCACGGGCAGTCCCGTGGCGGGAAAGCGGCTGCGGTCGATGCCGATGCGCCGCACCGCGATTCGTTCTTCTGGCAGGCCCGCTGCCACGGCGGCCTGACGAATATTCTCCGAGATAGCAATGAAGGTCACGGACTTGTCCATCGCCATGCGAGCAAGACGCTTTGGATAGCTGCGCCAGCGCCTGCCTGCGCGACCTTCCGCGAACCACTCCATGCGGGTGGTAATATCTGAGCCATGGAGCGTCACGAGCAGGGGCACACCGAGGCGGCGGGCAATCGGCCATGCCTCTACACCATCAAAACCGAAGTGCGCGTGGATGAGCTTCGGAGTGACCCGACGCACGGCTCCAATTGCTCTCGGCGCCGGCCGATCAAGCGTGCGGCATGCCAGCCCGAGGACGCGCTGGGCCAGGGTCGCTGGTCCGAGATAGGCGGTCGACACGGACAGGCCTTCGAGCGGCAAGGCTCTGATCTCCCGCTCGCCGACTAAAACGGGGTGCCAGCGTCGCAGGGCCAGCGCCTGATCTCTCACGAAGGTTTCAGAAAGCGGAAGAATTTGAGTCCGGTAGATTGCAACGCAGTGTCCGGTGCGGTTGATGTCAGCGGATAACCGCACATGGCTGTCAGACCCTCCATCGAGCATAATGTCCATGATCCATGATGTTGCAACGAGCCACCTGGATGGAAGCCCCATCTGATTTCCGGCGCCGGGTAAAACAGGCGTTCCAATCGACCCAGGTCTGCCGTCTTCGGCAGGTCCCCTTAGCAGAAGACATCCGGAACTACCAACGACGCGATAGGAGACGAGGTGCAGCATTGGAGAACCGGACAGCCCTTCGCATGGTCACGACGCCGTGCCTTGAAGGCCGCCCTCGGAACCACGTTGCTGCCTTCGCTTGCGGAGTGTGCGCAGACGTCCATGCCGGTCAGCGCCATGCGGCAATCCCCGCATGCTCGCTTCCAGGATGTCGTGGTTTCTTTTCGTGCCGACCCGAAGGGCCCGCGTATCGGCAGGCCCTTCGTCGGATTCAGTTACGAGAAAAGCCAGATGAGCGGTGGATTCTTCTCGTCTGGCAACGAAGTTCTCGTGCGACTGTTCAACGATCTCGGCCCGGGTATCTTGCGCATAGGCGGCAATAGCGTCGACAAGACCTTCTGGCAGCCGGGGGCGCCTGCGAGCCGGTCAGGCGCGGTGACGGAGGCCGATGTCGATGCGCTCGGGACCTTCCTGGCGGCGACCGGTTGGACCGTGCTCTATGGACTCAATCTGGCACGCAACACGCCGGCCGGGGCGGCTCAGGAAGCCGCCTATGCTGCCCGGATATTAGGCCCGCACCTCTATGCTTTCGAAATCGGCAATGAGCCGGATGCCTACTCCTTGAATGGCACGCGTCCCGCGACCTACACCTATCGTGACTTCCTCGTCGAATGGGGAGCCTTTGCCGATTCCGTCAGTCGGGCGGCGCCTCAGGTCATGCTGTCCGGCCCGGCAAGCGCCTGGCATGAAGCCAGCTGGACAGAACCCTTTGCCGGGGATGAAAGCCGCCGCATTACATTGCTGACCCAGCACTATTATCGCGCCAATGGCCTCTCGCCGCAGTCCACACTCGCATTGCTGCTCGCCGGCGATCCCGCACTCCCCGGACTTCTGGCTGGTCTGCGGGAGGCGAGCACGCGGGCCGGCCTTCCGCTCGGCTATCGCCTTACCGAGGCGAACTCATTCTACGACGGTGGTGCGCCAAATATCAGCAATACCTTTGGCGCTGCGTTATGGGCGCTGGACTTCCTCTTCATCGCCGCCGCCTGCGGGGCGAGTGGCGTGAACCTACACGGGGGAGGCGCCGCACCGGGTTATACGCCGATCGCCGATGACGGTCGGACCGTGATCCAGATACGGCCGGAATATTTTGCCATGCTCTTTTTCACCCTGGTCGGAGAGGGGAAACTTGTCCACGCTGCCCAGCGGTTGGGCCGCTTGGCCGTGTCGACCTACCTCGTCCAAAAGGGGAGTCAACGGAGGCTCCTCATTGCTAATAAAGACCCCCTCGAAGGGGTGAATATTGTACTTCCGGAAGACTTTATTTCGGAGGGTATCGAAGTTACGAGACTTTCTGCGCCGTCGCTCACGAGCACTCAGGATGTCACGATTAATGGGGAATCTCCAAGCAATACAGGGGTTTGGCCCCGGTCCCCTCATCGCATGGAACGGCTAAAACCTGGGACTCGTGTCTTCCCTGTGGCCCCTGGGTCGGCCTTGCTTGTTTTCTTCGCATAGTCGATCTGTTCCCTGCAGAGGCAAATTAGGCCGGGACATGCAAAACAAGCCCCAAATGGTCGTTGCCGGATAATTCACTCTTGTAGTAACAAGCGTTTCTCCGCCGCGATCAGTGCAGTGATATTTTCAGTATAATTCGGCTGCGGGCATGCAGGTAAGACCAATGGTCGTGAATAAGGCCCAGTCCGCACACCTCTCTGCCGCCGCCCGCGACAGCTTCGATACATCCCCGCTTCAAGAGGGGATTTTAATCGAACGCAGCCTGACGGATCCTGCGTCCCGCAGCTCCGTCACGGCACCAGAACCGCGGAAATCCTTCTTCCGCGGCGTGGCCGTGGGCGTCGGAATCATGATCCCTGTCTGGGTCTGGCTTTTCCTGCGCTTTATTCTCTGAGAAACCGGTTGACGCGCCGGGCGAGCGACTGCGTTTGTCGGTGTTGCGATGATGCGCACTGCCCGATCAATTTAAGTTTATCCCTGGGGCGAAGCGCGATCCGCCGTCTGTGAAACGGCGCCTGTTGCGCCCCCTAGAGCGGGTGCGCCGACATGCCCGTTGGTGATGGGGCCAGCAACCTTGTTCGCCTGGTCTCCGATCGGCGTCTGCGCCGCTGCCGCCGTCATTTCCCACTCAGCCGTCGTAAGATGTAAAGTCACCGTCAGAATCCGATCGGGCGACCTAAAAATCACTCTTGAACCTTCGTGCAATTTTTGTCCAAAGAAGTTGCGCCCGGCGTTGATATTGAAACCCTACGCCATCGTGTCGAAGCAGGCCCATAGCCGTAGGCCTGCAAGCAAGGAGCAGGTTCATGCGCGTCACCATGATCGGCGGCGGTTACGTCGGGCTCGTTTCCGGTGCCTGCTTCGCCCAATTCGGCATGGACGTGGTGGTGGTCGAGGTCGATCCCAAGCGTCTCGGCGCGCTGAAGGCCGGCGCGATCCCGATTTTC
>NZ_DATJJK010000202.1:0-7584 GCF_035492295.1 Acidisoma sp.
CATGGTCGTCGTCGGCGCACGGTCCGCGCTGTTCCTGCCTTTCTCCGATCTCGGCCTCATCATTGTTGATGAGGAACATGAGAGCGCGTTCAAACAGGAGGAGGGGGTCATCTACCACGCCCGGGACATGGCGGTGGTCCGTGCCCGGTTGGAGGCGGTGCCGATCACCCTCGTCTCCGCGACGCCGAGCCTGGAGACGCAGACCAATGCCCAGTCCGGCCGCTACGGCCAACTCATCCTCGCCGCCCGCCATGGCGGGGCAGCGCTGCCGCAGGTGGCCGCCATCGACCTCCGCCTGCATCCGCCCGAGCGCGGGAAATTTCTCGCACCCCCCATGGTTCAGGCGATTGCCGAAACGCTGGCGCGCGGGGAGCAGGCAATGCTCTTCCTCAACCGGCGCGGCTACGCGCCGCTCACGCTTTGCCGCCATTGCGGCCATCGTTTCGCCTGCCCCCATTGCACGGCCTGGCTGGTGGAGCATCGCGCCCGGCGTATCCTGCAATGCCACCATTGCGGCCATGTCGCCCCGGTGCCGGAGGCCTGCCCCGCCTGCGAGGAGCAGGACAGCCTCACCGCCGTCGGGCCCGGCGTGGAGCGAATCACGGAAGAGGTGACGCAGCTTTTCCCCGAAGCCCGGCGCCTGGTGATGGCGAGCGATACGATCGGCGGCCCGGAAGGGGCGGCGCTGGCCGCCCAGAAGATCATGGACCGCGTGGTCGACATCGTGATCGGCACGCAGATCGTCGCCAAGGGCTGGCATTTCCCGCACCTCACGCTGGTCGGCGTCATCGACGCCGACCTCGGTCTCGCCGGCGGCGATCTCCGGGCGGGGGAACGGACGCTCCAGCTGCTCCACCAGGTGGCGGGCCGCGCCGGCCGGGCCGAAGCGCCGGGCCATGTTCTGCTGCAGAGCTTTTCCCCTGAACATCCGGTGATCCAGGCGCTGGTCGGCGGCGATATCGGCGCTTTCATGGCGGCAGAGGCTGAGAGCCGCCGGCCGGGCCATTGGCCGCCCTTTGGCCGGCTCGCCGCCCTCATCGTCTTCGGGGAAGATATGGGCGAGACAGAGCGGGTGGCTGCCGCCCTCGGCCGTGCCGCGCCGCACGGAGAGGGGATCGAGGTGCTGGGCCCCGCGCCCGCGCCGCTCGCCATGCTGCGGGGGCGGCACCGGCGGCGGCTTCTCCTGCGGACGCGGCGCGATATCGCGGTGCAACCGATTCTCCGCCGCTGGCTCGCGGAAGTTGTGATTCCACGGGGCGTGCGGGTTGATATCGATGTCGATCCGGTGAGTTTCATGTAAAGGAGCCTTGGCCGCCGAGGCCGAAATCGTACGCTCTCCGCATGAACTGCGCGCAAAAGCGTCTCAACCTCCGTTGCTTCGCCGCAACCCCTATGATAGGTCGGCGCCATTGATGACATTGTACGTAGGCGTCTCGGGAAACGTTTCTCGGACAAACGTCGCGGGAACGTCTCGACAACTGATGACGGGTAGGACACGTGGCCTCGGGCGCCGGTAATCAATCTTCGAACCAGATCCTGAGCGGGCGCTATGCGACCGCCGTCTATGACCATGCCGAGGAGATGGGTTGGCTTGATCGCGTTATCGAAGAGATGGACGCGCTCGGCCGCCTGATCGATGAAAGCCCCGAATTCCGGGCCTTCCTCGGCAATCCGCTGCTCGACGTCCAGGAAAGCACGAAGGCCGTTCGCGCCGTGCTTCAGGCCCAGGGCTTCGGCAGCATCGTCCAGGATTTCGTGGGCGTGGTTTCTCACAACCGCCGCCTTTTCTTCCTGCGCGCCATCGTGAAAAGCTTCGCGGACCTCGTGGACAGGAAGCGCGGCGTCGTTCGCGCGCAAGTGGTTTCCGCGCATCCGCTGACGGAGCTTCAGTCCACCCAGTTGCGCGCGCGCCTGACCGAACTCGGCTATGGACGCGTCCAGATTGAAGAGCAGGTCGACGAAAGCCTGCTTGGCGGCCTCGTCGTCAAGCTCGGCGCCCGCCTCTACGATACCAGCCTCAAGTCGCGCTTGCAGCGACTGCAATACGCCATGAAGGGAGCAGCCTGATATGGAGATCCGCCCGGCAGAGATCTCGGAGATCCTGAAGAAGCAGATCGCCAGCTTCGACTCCGATGCCAATGTGACCGAGACCGGACAGGTCTTGAGCGTCGGTGACGGCATCGCCCAGGTTTTCGGGCTGCAGAATGTCATGGCCGGCGAGCTTGTCGAATTTCCTGGCGCCGGCCTCAAGGGCATGGCGCTGAACCTGACCGCCGATAGCGTCGGCGTCGTGATCTTCGGCGAGGACAGCGGCATCCGCGAGGGTGATACCGTCGTCCGCACCGGCGACATCGTGGACGTGCCGGTCGGCAAGGGTCTCCTCGGCCGCGTGGTCGATGGGCTCGGCAATCCGATCGACGGCAGAGGCCCCCTCGGGACGACTGAGCGCCGCCGCGCCGAAGTGAAGGCACCGGGGATCATCCCGCGCAAGTCCGTGCATGAGCCGATGCAGACCGGCATCAAGGCGATTGACGCCCTGATCCCGATCGGCCGCGGCCAGCGCGAGCTGATCATCGGTGACCGTCAGACCGGCAAGACCGCCGTCATCATCGATACCTTCATCAATCAGAAGACCATCAACGAGGGCGATGACGAGAGCCGCAAGCTCTACTGCATCTATGTCGCGATCGGTCAGAAGCGCTCCACCGTTGCACAGCTCGTGCGCACGCTCGAGGAATACGGCGCGATGGAATATTCCATCGTCGTGGCGGCAACTGCTTCAGACCCGGCGCCGATGCAGTTCCTGGCCCCCTATACCGCCTGTGCCATGGGCGAGTATTTCCGCGACAACGGCATGCATGCGCTGATCGCGTATGACGACCTGTCCAAGCAGGCGGTCTCCTATCGCCAGATGTCGCTGCTGCTGCGCCGCCCGCCGGGACGCGAAGCCTTCCCGGGCGACGTCTTCTATCTGCATTCCCGCCTGCTCGAGCGTGCCGCGAAGATGTCCGACGCCATGGGCGCGGGCAGCCTGACGGCACTCCCGGTGATCGAAACCCAGGCGGGCGACGTCTCGGCCTATATTCCGACCAACGTGATCTCGATCACCGATGGCCAGATCTTCCTGGAGACGGAGCTCTTCTTCAAGGGTATCCGCCCGGCCGTGAACGTCGGCATCAGCGTCTCGCGCGTCGGCTCCGCCGCCCAGGTCAAGGCGATGAAACAGGTCGCAGGCAAGATCAAGCTCGACCTTGCCCAGTATCGCGAGATGCAGGCCTTCAGCCAGTTTGCCTCCGACCTCGACGCCTCGACCCAGCAACTGCTGGCCCGCGGCGCCCGTCTGACCGAGCTTCTGAAACAGCCGCAATTCCACCCGCTGGCGATTGAAGAGCAGGTCGTCGTGATCTTCGGCGGCGTGCGCGGCCTGCTGGACCGCGTGCCCGTGAACAAGATCGTCGACTTCGAGCGTCGCTTCGTGAACGACCTGAAGAGCCGCGAGCCTGGCATCCTGGACTCGATCCGCACCAATCGCGAGATCAAGAAGGACGTCGAGGAGCAGCTGACGGCGTTCATCAAGAAGCTCGTCGACGAATTCGTGGCCTGAGGCGGCGGAAGACATCAATCATGCCGAGCCTGAAGCCACTTCGTAACCGGATCAACAGCGTCAAATCGACGCAGAAGATCACCAGCGCCATGAAGATGGTCGCTGCGTCGAAGCTGCGCCGCGCCCAGGCGCAGGCCGAAGCGGCGCAGCCCTATGCCGATCGCATGGAGCGCATGCTCCGTGCCCTGGCCGCCAGCATGGCGGACCAGCCGGCGGGCAGCGCGCCGGTGCTTCTCGCGGGCACCGGTCGCGACCAGAAGCAGCTGGTCGTTTCGGTCACCGCCGATCGCGGCCTCGCTGGGGGGTTCAACGTCAACTCCGCACGCATGGCCCGCAACCTCGTCCGCCGGCTGGTGAGCGAGGGCAAGCAGGTCAAGATCCTCGCCATCGGCCGCAAGGGGCGTGACTATTTGCGGCGCGAATTCGCCGAACTGATGGTGGACAATCCTATGCCGGGCGGCCGTAAGCGGCCCGAATTCGGTGACGCCGAGCTGGTTTCGACGCAGATTCAGGAGATGCTGGCGAAGGGCGAGGTCGATGTCGTGACCATGGTCTACAGCCATTTTCACGGCGTCATGTCCCAGGTCCCGACCGAACTGCGGCTGATCCCGATGACCCCCGAGAAGCCCGAAAAAGCTCCCAAGGATGCAGAGCGTGCATCCTACGAATTCGAGCCGGAAGAGGACGAGATCCTGACCCGCCTGCTGCCGCGGGCGCTCAGCACCCAGATTTTCCGCGCCATGCTCGACAACGAGGCCGGATTCTTCGCGGCGCAGATGACCGCCATGGATGGCGCGACCCGGAACGCGGGCGATATGATCAAGCGTCTGACCTTGAACTACAACCGCGCGCGCCAGGCGAACATCACGTCTGAGCTCGTCGAAATCATCTCCGGCGCGGAAGCCGTTTAAGCAGCGCACAGAGCAGGATACGAAAATGGCAAACAATTCTGTCGGTCGCGTCACGCAGGTTCTGGGCGCTGTCGTGGACGTGCAGTTCGAAGGCGAACTGCCCTTCATTTACAACGCGCTGACGACGAAGATCGGCGATCGCACCCTGGTGCTCGAAGTGGCACAGGAACTCGGCGAGCACACCGTTCGCACCATCGCCATGGACACCACGGACGGTCTCGTCCGCGGCCAGGAAGTGACCGATACCGGCGTCGCCATCGCCATGCCGGTGGGCCCGGCCACGCTCGGCCGCATCCTCAACGTCATCGGCGATCCGATCGATGAGCGCGGCCCGGTCGAGGCGATCAAGCGCATGCCGATCCATCGCGAGGCGCCGAGCTTCGAGGAACAGGCCGCGAACGCCGAAATCCTCGTCACTGGCATCAAGGTCGTCGACCTTCTGGCGCCCTACCTGAAGGGCGGCAAGATCGGCCTCTTCGGGGGCGCCGGCGTCGGCAAGACCGTGCTCATCCAGGAGCTCATCAACAACATCGCGAAGGAGCACGGCGGCGTGTCCGTCTTCGCGGGCGTCGGTGAGCGCACCCGCGAAGGCAACGATCTCTACTACGAGATGATGGACGCCGGGGTCATCAAGACCGATGGCGAAGGCTCCAAGGTGGCGCTGGTCTATGGCCAGATGAACGAGCCGCCGGGTGCGCGCATGCGCGTCGCCCTGTCCGGCCTCACCATTGCGGAATACTTCCGCGACGAGGAAGGCCAGGACGTGCTGTTCTTCGTGGACAACATCTTCCGCTTCACCCAGGCGGGCGCCGAGGTGTCGGCGTTGCTGGGCCGTATTCCCTCGGCGGTGGGCTATCAGCCGACGCTGTCCACTGACATGGGGGCGCTGCAGGAGCGCATCACGTCGACCAAGAAGGGCTCGATCACGAGCGTGCAGGCGATCTACGTGCCTGCCGACGATTTGACCGACCCGGCGCCTGCTACGTCGTTCGCCCACTTGGACGCCACTACGGTGCTGTCTCGCCAGATCGCGGAACTGGGGATTTATCCGGCGGTGGATCCGCTGGACTCCACGTCGCGCTCGCTGGACCCGCGCATCTGCGGCGAGGAGCACTACCAGGTCGCGCGCGAAACACAGCGCATCCTGCAGACCTATAAGTCGTTGCAGGACATCATCGCCATTCTGGGCATGGACGAATTGTCGGAAGAGGACAAGCTGGTGGTGGCGCGCGCTCGCAAAATCCAGCGTTTCCTGTCGCAACCTTTCCACGTCGCCGAAGTCTTCACCGGTTTTCCGGGGATCTTCGTGCCGGTGGCCGACACGATCCGCAGCTTCAAGGCGATCTGCGCCGGTGAATACGACCACCTCCCCGAGGCCGCCTTCTACATGGTCGGCACAATCGAGGACGCGGTGAAGAAAGCCGAGAGCCTGAAGGCGACGGCCTAATTTCCGGACGTGATGGCCGGGCATGACCCGGCCATCTGTCGCGACTGATGGCTGGGTCATGCCCGGCCATGGCGGATGAACGAGGACCACGCCCAATGCCGGTGAACCTGGAGATCGTCAGCCCCGAAAAGCTGCTGCTGTCGCGGCCGGTGGACATGGTGGTCATCCCCGCTAGCGAAGGCGACATGGGCGTGCTGGAGGGCCACGCGCCCGCCATCGTCATGCTGCGTGGCGGCATCATCGCGCTGTACGAAGGCGACACGATCACCGACCAGATGTACGTCGCTGGTGGCTTCGCCGAGGTCACACCGGAGCGTTGCACCATCCTGGCCAACGAGGTGCTGGCACCGGCCGACCTGTCGCGTGAGGAAGGCGAGCGCCGCCTGAGCGTGGCTGAGGAAGCGTTGGCACAGGTCGATGGCAACGACGTCGTCGCCGAGGAACTGGCGCTGGAGCGCGTCCAGTCAGCCCGGGCGTTGATCGAGGCGGTGGATGCGCTGCTGACAGGGCGGTAGCATGGTGCGTCCGGCATTGGCCTGGACGACAGGAATGACCGCTCTGCGCGGAATGCGGCAAGAAGTGTTCTGATCAAGCTGCTGGAACGCGCGGTCGTCGCAACGCCGCGTCTGCCGATCGTGGTGAAGTAGGCATAGGGCAGCGGCGGGGCCGGTTGATACCGGTCGCGTATGGGGCAGTTTCACCCCCTCCCTGCCCCCCGGGTCAGGGCCCGGGGGGCATGCTCCCCCGCGCAAGGCGCGGGAGAGGAGATTTTCTGGTCAGGGTGGGCCGGTGGCGGGAGCCGCGTCGGGGGCGAACGGGTTTACCGGCGGTTCGCCGATGAAGAAGCCGAGGACGGCGCGGAGCGCGTCTCGGGACAGGTTCACCCAGTCCCAGTTGCTGCCGATGATGCGGTCCTGCTGCCTGATGAAGGCATCGCGCCGAGCGGTTTTTTCCTGCATCAGCCTGGTGACGCTGCCGCCGAAGAAATGCATGGCCTCGAACAGCGTGTTCCAGAAGCCGCTGTGGCAGAAGGCTGGGACGACGGCGAGATCCGAGCAGATGTCAAAGATGGTGCGGCCGATGGGGCGGCGGCGCACCTGACGATCCAGGTCCTGCTCGGTGGGCATGAAGAGTTCGGGATCGTCGCAGGCGGCGGGGCGAAATGCGCGCTTGCGCGGGGCGGGAGGCGTTGCGGCAGGCTGCTCGGGTTCGGTGGCGGGGGCTGGCTGTGGTTGTGGCGCGCGGGTGCGGCGCTCGACGAAGTCGATGTCTCGGTCGATGGCGGCGCGGGCGCGGAGCATGCGCTCCAGGGCCTGGGCGCGCAGGATGCCTCGGTTGAGGTGGGCGAGGATGGTGGCCAGGTTGGCGGTGCCGAAACACGCCGCGATGGCGTTGAAGTTGGGGACGGTGGCGCGCTGGCGGACGGTGTCGATCAGGTGGCGGCCGTAGTTGAGGAGGATGCCGATGGCTTGGAGGAGAACCGCGATGTTGTGGGGCAGAGTCCTGGCGGGGTGATCCTGCGCGGGATCGGGAGGGGAGGCTGGACCGGGTACGTCGGCTTCCATGTTTGGTATTATAACTCAAAAGTTAGCGGAGGGGCAAGGTTTAGTTTTGGTCTGTGC
>NZ_DATJJK010000203.1:0-5640 GCF_035492295.1 Acidisoma sp.
GCGAAGATCATCGGAGGCCCCGGCGAGGGAAGAAAGCCCTTTGCTCAGGCTCGGCAGCAACGCCTGATGTGACTCGGTTGTCGGACTGGTTGCGGACATAACGGCCTCCGATAGAGAAAACGCTTGCTGCACCCCGACGAGATCGGGGTGCAGCAACGGGACTGGTGTTCAGTCGAAAAACGCGAGCTCAGAACGGGATATCGTCGTCCAGGTCGCCGGGGGAACCGGCGGGCCTTGAGCCTTGGGGGCGCTCGTCGCCATGGCCACCGCCGTTGCGACGGCTCTCGAGCATCATCAGCTTGCCGTTGTACGGCTGCAGCACGACCTCAGTGGAATAGCGGTCCTGACCGGTTTGATCCTGCCACTTCCGGGTCTGCAGCTTGCCTTCGATGTAGACCTTATCGCCTTTCTGCAGATACTTATCCGCGATATCGGCGAGGCCATTGCTGAAGATCACGACGCGGCTCCACTCTGTGCTTTCGCGCCGTTCACCGCTGCGCTTATCCGTCCAGCTCTCGCTTGTTGCGATCGAGAGGCTGACAATCTTGTCGCCGCCCTGGGTGCTACGCACTTCGGGATCGCGGCCGAGGTTGCCAATCAGGATCACCTTGTTCACTGAACCGGCCATCGTCTCATTCCTTTTCATTCCTGAGAGGGTACCCGGCACCGCGCCGGGCTTCATCCTCTCGGAGGCGGTCTGAGAAAACCGGAGCTGGGCTCGCCCGCCCCCGAGTGGTGCGGCTTGGTGCGGGAGCGAACAAAGTGAGCGACACGGCAGCGCCACGAGCCGAAGGCGCAACGCCCCTGCGTTGCGGGGATGCGGCAGCGGGAACGGTCCTGGTTTAGACCGCGCTTATTCGAGAGGGGAAGGAAGCCCACGGGGCTGCTGGGATTCGCGACGCACTTTCCTCCTTCTTCCTTCCTTGGATTTTTCAAAGGTTCCAATTTCGGTTTCTTTTAGACTTAGACGGCGTCTATCCGGCCGTGTCCCGCCACGGATCGCTCACCCTGATTTCGAGGCCGACAAAATGGCGGACGTTTCCCGTGGCGAGTGTCGCCTTGTTGGCGATGGCGATTCCAGCGATCAATGTATCCCGGAAGTCGACCGATCTTCCCGCGGCGGTGCGCCTCGCCGTGAGGATTCCGGCGGCCTCGGCGGCGGCATGGTCCAGTGGAGCGACACGCCCTTCGAGATCCTCGCGGATGAGGGCGTCGAAGGCCTCCTCGAGTTGACGGGTCTTACGGCCGTCTACGCGGCGCGCCAGACCGTAGCGGATCTCGAACACGTTGACGGAGGTCGTCCAGACCAGGGCGGGGTCCAAGCGGTCTAGCCAGCGCACGACGACCGGGTCCGGCTCGGTCAGCATGAGGGCCGAAAGGACATTCGTGTCGAGCAGGATCATTCGCCGAATTGCGCCGGTCGAGCGGCCTCGCCTCGCAGTTCCGGAACCGCTTCCGTCAGGCCGAGGCCCGCGAAGCGCCGCGCAATCCGACTGCCAAGCGGAGCCGCTGGAGAGGCGGGCGCGAGGGCCGCCGCCCGCAGAATTTCCCGGACCTCGGCTTCCAGGCTGTGCTTACGTACCTCGGCGCGCTTTTGCAGCCGCCGCTTTATGTCGTCATCCAGACCTCGCACGACAAGCTGCGCCATAGGTCTCTCCTGTTGATATCATGATATCATCTCCGCTGGCCGTATGCAATGACAGGGGAGGAGCTAGCCATCCCGCCCCGCCCAGACGCCGAGGCGAGCGCCGGGAGTATCTCAGCCGAACATCGATCCATGCTTCGTGGCGTTCATCTGCGGATTGGTTGGTGGCGGAGAGAGCTTCGCGTTGAGGCATTCCGGTGGGCAGAGCGTGCTTTCGGGGCTGTAGCCATCTTCACCGCGATAGATCGCAACACTCTCCGGTTGTCGGGTGGCGGACGTAGCACAAGGTCGGTAGCGCGTCGGCTGCATTATTGTTGGAAGTCATGACGGGGGCTCCAATGCCAAGGCGCGCGGCCACGCAGTGGCAGCGCGCCTTCTCTCCTCGCCGTTCATCTCCCGCTCTCCTAAACGGCAGACGCTTCAAGGAAGCGGTACAGGCTGAGCCGCAACGGTCTCTGAAGTCTCCCATGAGACGGCTTCCCTCGGGACGTAGGAGACCGAGGCGCCGATCCCCGTCGACCATGCCAAGGAGTTGGGGCCACCCGACACATGAAGCGATGCCCGTTCGACGGTATAGTCGAACTCTTCGAGAGCGCGCTTGAGCTGGGATGTTCGGCGCGACGGCGGTCTTCAGCGCGTCTCGCAGGGTTCGGATGTAGGTCACCGTACGCCTCCGTGATCGCATGGAGATCCGATCCCGACATTTTCGGTATCGTCAGAGCGCGGTGAGGCCTGCAGTTCCGCGACAAGGTCTTGGGCTTTCTGTCAGCAGGGAACATCCCAGCCGCCCTTAAAGCCGGCCCATCCCATGAGACTGTTCAGCACCCGCGGCAGCGCAGGGGCCTTGCAGATCAACTGCACATTGGCCCCGGTGATCGGGCAGATAGTCCCGAAATGCTTCCAACCGGCGATGCTGGCGACCTCGCCAGGGCGGCGTTGATCTCGTAGACGTAATATTCCGGCGATTCGGTGCCGGCGAGCGTCCAGGATTCCGGAGCGTTCATGTCGCTCCTCCATCGAGAAGGTTCAATGAGAGAAAGCAGGCGAGGATCAGGCCGAGACCTTGAAGGGCTGCTCGTCCTATTGGTCGGCCGTAGTGACCCGATCGCGTCTAACTCGGGCTGGCGCCCCTCATTGCGTAGTCGGGATGGAAGCTCAGAAGATAGTCGGCGATGCGTTGAGCATCGGCCGCCGCTCTGAAGATTTCCTTCTTGTCACCTCGAAGCTTCTTGAGCCAATGCGCTAGGTAAGCGGCACCATTGGTGAAGTCGCAATCTCTGATACCAAGCTCGGCGCAGATCATCATCTGTGCCAGTTCCACGCGTAACTCTTCTTGCGAATAAACTCTGGAGCCGAACCGACCAGACATGTCGCGGTTCAGTCTGTGGGCCGCTCCACTCCAATGTCCAAGCTCGTGCAGTTGGACACTCGACCAAGCTGCGGGAGACCTAAACGCATGCTGGGGTGGCATCTGCACATGGTCCGTCAAGGTCGAGTAGAATGCGCGATCCCCGCCGACGCGGACCTCGGCGCGACTGTTGCGGACGATCGTCTCCGCGGCGTCGGGTGCGCGCCATGGCGCTTCTTCGATGTCTGGCGGACAATAGTCCGGCACGCCATCGATCTGGCTGGCATGAAAGAGGGTGAAGGATCGCAGCAACGGGAACCATTTACCGCCTTCACCCCCATCACCGGCGGGGTCCCCCTCTCCGCGATCGATCTCGATCCGCCTGTAGAAAAAGCCCGTAACCCCGCGCGCACCTTTGCGCACCTGCCATTTGCGCTCCTGAGCTTGCTTGTACGTCGCCCAACGTGGATCGCTGGTGGCGAAGGCGAGTGGTGACATACCAAGTGTGAGCACGTTGATGCCGCGATACCGGACTCCGGTGACGATGTTTTGCGGCATGCTCGGGCCGCCGGCCTTGGCATTGTCCCAGGGCTGCCGCCAGGGTGGTGTGCCCGCTTCAAGGGCGGCAATGATCTGGTCGGTGGTCTCGGCGTAATGGTCGCGCGGATTTCGGGTCTCGCTGCGCATTGGGAGGTTTCCGATGGTTGTGGAACACCCCTTCCCCGCACGGCGCCCTGGCCGGCCGGGGCAAGGGCGCGCGTAGCGCGAGGCCGAAGGCCTTGACCCTTGCGGCGGTCGCGCCACGGCGCGGTAGCGAGTCCTTCTCCCCGCTCCTACTTCTTTCAGTTTCGCTGCTCACCTTTCTGACGCGTGATCTTTGCCGTTTTGCCAGCTTGGCTCGAAGGCCGACAACGACCTGATTATCACTGCGCCCCAAGACATCGGCGACAATGCTTGCGGTATGGACAGGATGAGGTCGGACGACCGGGCGGCGAGACGTTCGAAGTCGTTGTCTTTTGACGATCCAGATGTTCGAATCGGCGATCTTAAGTCTCCGGCAGACTAGCGCGCGCTACCACATCTGCAGCGCTGTTCGCGGTCAAAAGACCCGGCGAAAGCATGCGGCCGCGCTATCGTCACCTCATTGTTTGCTCACAATGGGGTAAGGGCACGAAGGTGAATTCATAACCATTCCGCTCGGCCGCCTACGACCCACCTACGGCATTGAGCAAAAGAACCACTGTGTTGGATTTCGGGCCGACAGGAGGCCGGCAACTTTCCTGTACGCGAAGGCCGAAGCGGTCCCTCTTGGCTGCGGTTCCCTGCGAGCGATTCTCTCAGATTGTCCCAAACGTTCGGTCATCGATCTAACCTCGCCGTAGCCTCAGCGCAAAGGACTTTCAGAAAGCGCACACTGTATGCTCGTCGCTAAGAGGTTGGTCTGGGCCGCGGGCGCAAAAACAAGATGTTTGCATCAAACCTAAAGTGCTGATGCTATTGTGATTTTTGATGCATGTGGGCGCGCGTCGACACGGACATTCTGGTCGGCAAGTTTACAAACCCGCCGGCCTCGCCGGCGCCAGCAGCGCCGCCTTCAAGAGCTGCCAGCCCAGGCCGTCACGGGATCAAGCGTCGCGGGTGGCTGTCAAGATCAGAAATCGTATTTGAAAAATGCGATGTCTTTTGCGTAGATCTCGCGTACAGCCTCAACCGTGTCCTGGTCCGTGTAATAGCTCCGATAATCCTGATCCTCGCGGTTTAGGCTCCGGTTGAGATGCATGTTCCGAATCGCTATATTCTGTCGTTCACGCAGATGCAACAAATCCGCTTCCATAGTCTCGCGGCGGCCCACGAAGTCGACGAGCGAGTCTCCGTCCGGAGAATGCGTAAAATAAGCCTGGGTCCACAGGGTTGTATCTAACTCCATCAGCTGCTCTCGCCGCTTCCAAAGCCAGCTACAGACAAAGTCATCAAAGCTCATGTCCAGAAGATCGCTGTATTTTTGGGGGCTCCAGACCCTGACATACTCCGTGTGACCCCGCCTCAACAAATGATAGGCGGAGACCAAACGATCCCAGGGATTGCGCACGAAGGTGAACTTAAAGCACTGCGAGAAGAACGCCTGATCGATGGCCCTATAATAAGCCGCTGAATGGTGGTCTGTCTTCTGGCCGTACAAGGCTATGGCGATCGATGTGCCTCCTGTCCTTGGCACGTGAATGAAAAGGATTTTCTTCGACCTGACATCATCGGGGATATCAACACCTGCAATATAGGAAATGTAACGGGCCGCCGAAGGATTTGAATTTCTGAATACTGTCTCCTTTAGAAGAAATACGTCGCTCTCTTTGAGGGTCTTCCGTATAGTCCGCCGGACCTGCGTGGTCGCAATCAGGCGAGCCCGCCCTATTAGCCGCATATAGGCTGGCCTGAGGTCGGAGCACAAAAAAGCAAGTTGCCCGGAGCAGGAGACCGCACGAGCATGCGGGCTTTCCACGTGCCCCTCCCTGATCCCGACATGAGCTACCTCTTGATCTCTTGACAGATTGCGAATGGACAACAAGTACGGTCTGCGCACGACCTTCATCTTCCGAGGCAATATCGCTGCAACCTGCCATTCGCAACAAAGCCTTAAGGAGTATGCGTG
>NZ_DATJJK010000204.1:0-9702 GCF_035492295.1 Acidisoma sp.
CAGGCCCCATTGCGCGAGGCGGGAGCGGCGGGCGGACTCGCTGATCTCCGGCAGCGCGCGGCGGACGATCTCCAGAGGGGTATCGTCGGGGTCCAGCGCCTCGATCTGATGCTGGTGGAACCAACCGACCTTGATGCGGCCCTCGCGCTGCATTTGGCCGGAACGGATGGCGAGCGCCCCCGCCGCCATCTTGGCGAAGGTCGATTTGCCGGCGCCGTTCACGCCCAGCAGCCCGATCCGGTCGTCAATATCGAGGCGGAGATTGAGCCCTTTGAGGATCGGCGGATCTTCGCCATAGCCGACCTCCACACCTTCCAGGCGCATCAGCGGCGGCGCCAGCGGGCGCGCGGGCGAGGGCAGCATGAAGGGCGCCACCCGCTCCTCGATCGTCTCGCCGATCGGTTCGAGCTTGGCGAGGCGCTTCATGCGGGACTGCGCCTGCGCCGCCTTGCTGGCCTTGGCCCGGAAGCGGTCGACGAAGCTTTGCAGATGCGCGCGCTCGGCTTCCTGCTTGGCGCGGGTGGCCGATTGCAGGCGCAGCTTCTCGGCCCGCATGCGCTCGAAATCATCGTAGCCGCCGGTATAGAGGTCGAGCTTGCCCTCGTTCACATGCAGGATGTGCTGCACCGAGTTGTTCAGTAGCTCGCGGTCATGGCTGATGATGAGCGCGGAATAGGGGTATTTCTGCAGCCGCGCTTCCAGCCAGAGCGCGCCTTCGAGATCGAGGTAATTGGTCGGCTCGTCGAGCAGCAGCAGGTCGGGCTGGGCGAACAGAGCCGAGGCGAGCGCCACGCGCATGCGCCAGCCGCCCGAGAATTCGGCCATCGGCCGTTCCAGATCATCTGTCGAGAAGCCGAGACCGCCGAGAATTTCCGCGGCTCGCGCGGGGGCACGGTCAGCGTCGATCTCGCTGAGGCGGCCGTAGATATCGCCCATCCGCTCGGGTTCGGCGGTCTCCAGCTCGGCATAGAGCGCGTCGCGTTCGACATCGGCGGCAAGGATGGTGTCGATCAGCGAGATCGGGGTTGCCGCATGCTCCTGGTCCACGGCGGCGACGCGCGCTGCCTTCGGGATGGCGATTTCGCCGCCATCGGGCTGCAGGGAGCCGAGGATGAGCTTGAATAGGGTCGATTTGCCGACGCCGTTGCGCCCGACCAGGCCGACCTTGGCATTGACCGGCAGGGTCACGGTGGCGCGGTCGAAGAATCGGCGTCCCCAGGCGTTGAAGACGAGGCCGTCAATCTGGATCATGTCGTATTGTGCCGGAAGGAGGGAGGCCGAGCTTGGCCCGAGCCGGCTTCCCTACAGGGTTTTGCCGCAGTGCAATATCGTATTCTGCGGCCTGCGCCTTAGTGCTCGAACTGAGGCCCCACGAAGGTGAACATCCGATCGGGGTAGTTCCCGCCATAGGTCATGTCGTAGAGGCTGATCTGGGTCTTGCGCCCCTGGGCGTCGGTGATGATCCAACTGCGCAGCGTCAGCGGATCGGTCGCGAAGATCAGCGTAATGGTGCCGGCCTCAGGCTTTTCGGTTCGCACCAGGGACAGCTGGATCTGCCCCTTGGCGCGGGCGATGCCGGTCACGGTGACTTTCCCCGAGAGCTTCAGATTGTTTTCCAGCAATAGGCCGAGCGGCGTGCTGGACAGGAAGATGTTCGTCGTCTGCTTCACGGCCGGATCGTAGAAGACCAGCAGCCCGTGGCCGGCGACGAGCAACATCTTGTCCGGCGGATCATATTCGAACCGCATGCGGCCCGGCCGGTGCATCCAGACATTGCCGCCGACGCTGTTGCCGTTGGCATCGACCTGAAGGAAGCGCGCCTTCATGCTGGTGATGCCGTTTAGATAGGCTTCGATATGGGCGATATCCGCCTGGTCTTGCGGCGTATGGGGCCGGGAGGCGGCAAGCTGCGCCGATGCGGGCAGGGAGCCCAGCATGGTCACAGGCAGGGCGACGAGAGAAAGGCAGCCGAGAAGCGTGCGACGGTTCATGGGCTCCGATGTGGCACCGCCACCCGCGCTTGAGAAGTCGTTTCCGATGTAGGCTGCGTTACGGAATGGAAGGGTCGCTCAGGCGGCGGCGGCGGCCATGCCCACGGGCATCTGCATGCTGCTGCCATAGGAGCGGGCGAGCAGCCCGGCCGCCGTCACATGGCGGAAGGCTGTCGGGTCGGCGAAGAGCGCGCGAAGCAGCAGGTTGTTCATGCGGTGGCCCGAACGGCTGCCATTGAAGCGGCCGATCAGCGCCGCCCCGGCAAGAGCCAGGTCGCCCACCGCGTCCAGCACTTTGTGGCGGACGAATTCGCGGGGGATGCGCAACCCCTCGGGGTTGAGGATACGGTCACCCTCCACCACCACGGCATTGGCGAGGCTACCGCCGCGGGCGAGCCCCGCCGCCTGCAACTGCTCGATCTCCTGAGCGAGCGCGAAGGTTCGGGAGCAGGCGAGTTCGGACCGGAACCCTGCCTCGGTCAGCCGCAGGTCGAAGCTCTGCCGGCCAATGGCAGCGGCCTCGAAATCGATCGAGACCGAGAGATCAAGCCCAACCCAGCTGCGACCGGGGGGCAGGGGCTCGATCGTCGCCGTCGCGCCACGATCGGTGACGGAGACGGGGCGGAGGATCTCGATCATGTCCCGAGCCGTGCCGAGATCGGCGATGCCGGCGCAGTCGATCAAAAACAGGAAGGGGGCAGCCGAACCGTCAAAAATCGGGATTTCCGGTCCATCGACTTCGATGATGACATTGTCGATCGCAGTCGCCGCGAGGGCGGCCATGATGTGTTCGATGGTGCCGACGGTCGCTTCCGGGTGGCCCGGGGCCGAGAGCTTGGTGCAGAGCCGTGTGTCGGTAACGAGGTCGAAGCGGGCGGGCAGGTCGATGCAGAGATCGGTGCGGCGAAAGACGATGCCGGTTCCGGCAGCGGCGGGTTTGAGCACGAGCCGCGTTTCGCGACCGCTGTGCAGCCCTGTGCCACAGCAATCGATCGCGTTGCGGAGGGTGCGGGAAGCAGCAGGGATCGCCGATTCCGTATAGTAGCCCGGCAATCCGTCCATGAACTCCATCCTCAACTCTCAAGCCGACACACGGGCGGAACCCGCAGCCTTAACCTAGGGATGAGGAAAGCATTGTGGGATGGCAATCGCCAGTCAATGATTGTTGCCCAGTGTTACCGTGTAGATCTTTGATTTTAAAGCTCTTTGAAAGACGCAATCCTTACGTTCGCGTGAGCACGTGACGCAGGGTGCGGGCTGCACCCTCATCCCGCACCAGCCCTTGGCGTAAAAACAGATCGATGAGGACAAGATTGACGTTGAACTTGAAGGCGTCGGTCTCCAGCACCGTCTCGAAAACCCGTTCGATCGGCCAGAGCTCGAAGCCCGCGACCTCGCCGTCGCTGGGGCTGGGCATGAAATCCTCAGGCAAATCAAGATCGTAACAGTAGAGGAGATCACGGCGCAGCCCTTCGGCGCGTTCCATGTCGTAGCGAATGCGGCCGACGTGCCGTGCGGCGGCGGCGAGCGCGGGCGGCACCGCCGCTTCTTCCTCGGACTCCTTGATCAGCGTCTCCTCGGCGCTCATCCCGGCAGAGACGCCGCCTGCCACAATATGATCGAGCTTTCCGGGGTCGAGAAGTTTGTCCGCTGCCCGGCGGGCGACCCAGAGGTGAAGCCCGTCGGGCTTCCACACCAAGCCGTTGCAATGGACGCCGTGCGAGACGATGCCGAAGGACGGCACGGCGCCGCGGTCGATGCGGGCGAGGGCGGGTCCCGCGTCACTTTCCCGCACGTCGAATTCCTCGCCGCGCCAGCGGAACCAGCTGGCATCGCTCAGGGCACGGGCGATGTCGGGGAGTTCGGCCGCCCGGTCTGCGGGCAGCGTCACGCGGCCGTCGCCGTCCCGGGGGAGGGAGGCCATCTCGGCCAGGGCCTCGGCGAAATCGGGCTTCAGCCAGCCGACGGCATGGCCGCCGACGCGGAAGGGATGGCGATCCCCGGGAAGTGCCGCGTTATGCGCGGCATGAATGTGCCGAAGGAGTTTTTCGGTCACGCGGTCAGCCATGAGCAAGAAGCCTTTGCAAGGGGCGGAGGGCGATGCCACATGCGGGCTATGGCATCTCCCCCGACATCAAATCCTTTGGGCGAAGGCGCAGCCGCAGCACCTCCCTACGAGAAGGATACCGCCCTCCAGACTCTTCGGATGCTGCTTCCATACCTGTGGCCGCCAGGCGACGCCATGGCCCGCTTCCGCGTGGTCGCGGCCTTCGCCTTTCTGATTCTGGCCAAGGTCGCGACGGTCTATGTGCCGATCTTCTATTCCCGCGCCGTCGACGTTCTTGCGCCGAAGGGCGCCCATGCAATCGGCGGAGGTGCCACCGCTGCGGCGATCACCGTGCCGCTCGCGCTCATTATCGGCTATTGCCTGCTACGCATCGCCTCGGGCGCCTTCGCTGAACTGCGAGACGCGGTCTTCGCATCCGTGCAGCAGCACGCGGTGCGCCGCATTGCTCTCGAGACTTTCGAGCACATGCACCGGCTGTCACTGCGCTTTCATCTCGACCGCCATACCGGTGGGCTTTCCCGTGCCATCGACCGGGGCACGCGGGGCATCGAGCAGGTGCTGCGCTTCGCCGTCTTCAACATCCTGCCGACGCTGTTCGAGATGCTGCTGGTCATCGCCGTCATGTGGCGCATCTTCGATTGGCGCTACGCGGCCGTGGTGCTGGTGGCGGTCGGCCTCTACGTCACCTTCACGCTCACCTTCACCAACTACCGGGTGAAGTATCGCCGGCTGATGAATGATTCGGACGCCGATGCGCAGACCAAGGCGGTGGACAGCCTGCTGAACTACGAGACGGTGAAATATTTCGGCAACGAGGCTTTGGAGATCAGCCGCTTCGACCAGGCGCTGGCGCGCTACGAGCGTGCGGCCGTCCGCTCCCAGGTCACGCTCAACATCCTCAATATCGGGCAGGCGGTGATCATCGCGCTGGGGCTCGGCGCCATCATGCTGCTGTCGGCGCGGGAAGTCGCCGCCGGCCACATGTCGGTCGGCCGCTTCGTGCTCGCCAATACCTATCTCATGCAGCTCTACACGCCGCTGAACTTCCTCGGCTTCGTCTATCGCGAGGTGAAGCAGGGGATGGTCGATACCGAGCATCTCTTCCGCCTCATGCGGGTCGGCGCCGAGATCGAGGATGCGCCCGGGGCGCGGCCCTACCGGCCGCAGGGCCATACCGCCGCGCTCGCCTTCGAGGATGTCCATTTCGGCTACAATCCGGACCGCGAAATCCTGAAAGGGGTGAGCTTCACGATCCCCGCCGGCGGCAATCTCGCGGTGGTCGGCCCGACGGGCGCGGGCAAGTCCACCATCACCCGGCTGCTCTTCCGCTTCTACGATATCGCGGGCGGGCGCATCGCGATCGACGGGCAGGACCTCCGTGGCATCACCCAGGACAGCCTGCGCGCCGCCATCGGCGTGGTGCCGCAGGATACCGTGCTGTTTAACGACACTATCCGTTACAACATCGCCTATGGCCGGCCAGGGGCGACGCCGTCCGAGGTGGAGGAGGCGGCGCGCCTTGCCCAGCTGCACGACTTCATCATGGCGCTGCCCCAGGGCTACGAGACCAAGGTGGGCGAGCGCGGGCTGAAGCTCTCGGGCGGTGAGAAGCAGCGGGTCGCCATCGCCCGCACGCTGCTGAAGAACCCCGCCATTCTCATCCTGGACGAGGCGACGAGCGCGCTCGACACCCGGACCGAGCAGGAGATCCAGGCGGCACTTCGCGCCATCGCGCGAAACCGCACTACGCTGACGATTGCGCACCGCCTCTCGACGGTCGTCGACGCGGATGAGATCATCGTGCTTGAGGGCGGGCGCGTCGCCGAACGCGGCAGCCACTGGAATTTGCTCAGCCGCGGCGGCATCTATGCCCGTATGTGGGCTGCCCAGGCCGAACAGGAGGAGGGTGCGGAAGCCGAACGCGCGCTGTCCGCAGAGGCGGACGCGTTCGACGAGCCCAGCCCCGCCGCCCCCCTACCGACGAAGGAAGTGACACCATGAGCCCGACCGACCGACCCGATCTGTCCGATTTCGATCAGGCATCGCCCGAGCTGCGCCATGCCGGCGCGGTCGTCGATCAGGCGATCGAATACATGCTGAAGGAGAAGATCGACCCGATTTCGGTCGCCTCCGCCCTGCTTGGCGGTGCGCTCGGCATGCTGTCGATGAATCTCGACCGGGACGAGGTGCTCGCCGTGCTGGATCAGGCGCGCGCCAGCGTCTCCTCCGGCGAGATGGAGAGCATTTCCCAGCCGCCCGCGCAGGGGCATGCCTGACCCTTCCCACGCGGGCAGGCGGAAACAGGCTGCACGGCTTGACGTGGCAGCCCGCTTTCGCCATAAGCCCGCCTCCGTCGGGAAGCCGCGCAACCTTGCGCGTGGCTTGGCCCACTTGATGTGTTCGAGGTTTCCTATGTCCCGTCGCTGCGAGATCACCGGCAAAGGCGTCATGTCTGGCAACAATGTCAGCCACGCCAATAACAGGACCCGCCGCCGCTTCCTGCCCAATATCCAGGACGCGTCCGTGATGTCCGATATCCTCGGCGCTCCGGTCAGCCTGCGTGTCACCGCGCGCGGCCTGCGCACGATCGAGCACAATGGCGGCATCGACGCTTTCTTGCTCAACACCCCGGCCACGAAGCTTTCGCCCGAGGCGAAGGTTCTGAAGCGCCGCGTGGTGCGTGCTGCCGCCCGCAAGAGCGCCTAACGCAGCCTTGCCACCCCGGCCTGCGGCCGGGGTTCTGCCTCCGAACCGAGCCGATCAGCCGCCCGTCATGCTCATATGGCGGGCGATCTGCGTTGTGGGCGGCGCCTCGGTGATCATGAAATCATGCTTCCGTGGCTTGCGAGCGATCGCCTCGCGCAGGATCGCCTCCATCTCCTGATCTGACGCACCCGCGCGGAGCGGCGTGCGAAGATCGGCTTGGTCCTCCTGCCCGAGGCATAGGAACAGCGTGCCCGTGCAGGTCAGACGAACGCGGTTGCAGGCATCGCAGAAATGGTCGGTCAGCGGCGTGATGAAGCCGATGCGCCCGCCGGTCTCGGCGACCCGCCAGTAGCGCGCCGGGCCGGGCGCCACGCCGCCCGTCTCGGGTTCCGCGTCTCGCCGCAAGGTCCAATGCGACTGCAGTCGCTGGCGGACGGTGGAGAGAGGCAGGTAGCGGTCGAAGCGGTTTTCCCCGGTCTCGCCCAATGGCATCGTCTCGATCAGGCAGAGGTCGAAGCCCTCGCGCCCACACCAGAGGAGCAGATCGTCGAACGCGTCCTCGTTCGTTCCCTTCAGCGCCACGGTGTTGATCTTGATCCGGAGCCCAGCCGCCTTGGCGGCGGCGATACCGGCCAGCGTCTGGTCCAGCCTGCCGCCCCTCGTGATGGTGCGGAAGCGCTCAGCGTCGAGCGTATCGAGGCTGACATTGATGCGCCGGACGCCCGCCGCGTAAAGCCCCGCGGCATGGCGGGCCAGCTGGCTGCCGTTGGTCGTCAGCACCAGCTCCTCCAGGCCCCCCGGCGCGATCTCGGACCCGAGAGTCTCGATCAGCCGCATCACGTCCCGCCGCACCAGAGGCTCGCCACCCGTGATGCGCAGCTTGCGCGTGCCGAGGCGGATGAAGAGGCGGCCGAGCCGCTCCAACTCCTCGAAGCTCAATAATTCCTCGCGCGGGAGGAAGGTCATCTGCTCCTGCATGCAATAGACGCAACGAAGGTCGCAGCGGTCCGTCACCGAGATGCGGAGATAAGAAATCGTGCGGCCGAAAGGGTCGACGAGCGGAGCAACGCTGGTCATTACTCATCCACCAGTTCGAGCGAAACGAGGCGGGCATTGATCAGCCGCTTGCCGGCATCCTCGAAATTCACCGTGATGCGGTCGGCCACGACCGACTGCACCTGGCCGATCCCCCATTCCGGACAGGCCGGATGGCGTACCCAGGCGCCCGGTTCGATGAAGAGAAAGCGGCGGTCGGCCATCGGCGAAGGATAATCCTCTTCATGTCCGGAATCCATACGCTGGGGAATTCCGAAAGGTAACAGGCGAAGTCTCCCCGCCCGGGGTTATTTCCAGCAGATATGGGCAGCAATTGTGACGTTTTGAGTGGTTCATCCAAGTGTCACTAGGGTGCGGGCAGCCAAGCAATTAGTCGATTGCGCGATCGGACATTCGCAACGCGAGTCGCGCCCATGAACGACGTGCCCTACGCTCCCCGCCCGCGACGAACCGCCTCGCAAACCGCGAAGGCACCGCTTTATCGCTCGATCTTCATTTCGGACGTGCATCTTGGCACCAAGGGCAGCAATGCCGAAATGCTGAACGACTTCCTGGCCGACGCGACCTGCGAGCGCCTCTACCTTGTCGGTGACATCATCGACGGCTGGCGCCTGCGCCGCTCCTGGTTCTGGGATCAGCACCATGATGCCGTCCTCCGCACCATCCTGCGCCACGCCAAGCATGGCGCAGAGGTCATCTATATCCCCGGCAATCATGACGAGATGATGCGGGCCTGGCTGCCGCTTGGGCTCGAAATCGCCGGCGTGCGCCTCGCCGAGGAGGCGGTGCATGAGACCGCGGATGGCAAGCGCCTGCTGGTGATCCATGGCGACGCCTTCGATAGCGTGGTGCGCTACGCCAAATTCCTCGCCCATCTCGGCGACCATGCCTATACCCTCGCCCTTGTCGCCAATCGCTGGTTCAACTGGGGGCGCCGCCATTTCGGCTATCCCTACTGGTCGCTGTCCGCCTGGCTGAAGCGCCAGGTGAAGGAGGCGGTGAAGTTCATCGACAGTTTCGAGGTGGCCTTGGCCCAGGAGGCGCGCTCGCGCGAGATGGACGGCGTCATCTGCGGTCATATCCACCATGCCGAGATGCGCCTGATCGGCGAGACCCGCTACTACAACACGGGCGATTGGGTGGAGAGCTGCACCGCGCTTGTCGAGCACCATGATGGGCGTTTCGAACTGATCGACTGGCCGAGCGTGCTGCGGCTCAGCACGGCCGCGACCCCTACCCGCCGCACGGCAAAGCAACGGGAGGAGGAGGTGCTGTCCGAGAGCGAGCCTGATCTGGCCGCGCCGCTGCCCGCATGACCGACTGGCCCCGCCGCGTTGCCATCGTCTCCGACGCCTGGCATCCGCAGGTCAACGGGGTGGTGCGCAGCCTCAGCCAGATCGTGGCCGAGCTGTCGGCGCGTGGCATCGCGGTGGAGGTTTTCGGGCCGGACCGCTTCCGCACCCTGCCTTGTCCCTTCTACCCGGAGATCCGCCTGGCCCTGATGCCGGGTGCGGGCCTTCGCCGCATGCTCGCCGATTTCGCGCCCGACGCCCTGCATATCGCGACGGAAGGCCCGCTGGGCCTCGCCGCCCGGCGCTGGGCGCGGAGCCAGGGGCATGCCTTCACCACCTCCTTCCATACGCGCTTCCCGGAATATGTCGCCGCGCGGCTGCCCTTTCCCCGCGCCTGGACGGAGCGGGCGGTCTATCGCTGGATCAGGCGCTTCCACGGCGCCGGCTCCGCGGTGATGGCGGCGACGCCGAGCCTCATCGGCGAACTCCGCCAGCGCGGCTTCGGCAATGTCTGTCACTGGAGCCGGGGCGTGGACACGGCGAGCTTCCATCCGGCGCTCCGCCGCGAGGAGAGCGATCTGCCGAGGCC
>NZ_DATJJK010000205.1:0-12349 GCF_035492295.1 Acidisoma sp.
CCGGCGATCGGCAGGTCGAGTTTCGCGACCACGCGGCCCTGGTCTACCACCACCAGCCCGCCCTGGCTTTCGCGCACGGCGGCGAGGGCCAACTGCATGTCCGCTTCCGTGCGGCCGGCGACGATGATGTTGTGCGCGTCATGCCCGACGCTGCTAGCGACCGCGCCGCTCTTGAGGCCGAAATCCTTCAGCAGCCCATGCCCGACATTGCCGGCGGATTTGCCATGCCGTTCGATGACGGCGGCAAAGCAGAGGCCGTGCAGGTCGAACTGGGCTGGCCAGTCGCCATCGGCCGGGTCAAGCCGGACCTGATCATGGATCAGCACGATGCCCGGCAGTTCGGTCCGGATCGCATTCACCGTCACCGGCTCGGTGGGCAGAGCGGGTGTCAGGGTCAGCCCGCCCGGGATTGTCACCGTCTCGTAGGCGCGTTTGGGATAGACATAACGCTCGCCTGCGAACTGGGCGTCGAGTTCCGGCGTGATCTTCCGATGATCGACGGCGAGAACGCCGCCATACCAGGTGCTTTGCGGCACGAGATCGTCGTTCAGCAGCACGATGTCCGCCCGCCGGCTATGGCCGAGGGCGCCGAATTCGCCGTCCATGCCGTACCGGGTCGCGCCATGGAGCGAGCCCATGGACCATGCGACTTCGGGTTTCACCCCGGCGCGCACCGCTTCCCGCGCCACCCAGTCGAGCCCGAACATCGCGAGATCGTCGGCCTCCCGGTCGTCGGTGCAGATGCAGACGCGCTTCGGATTGGCGCCGAGTTCGGTCACCGCCTTGATGGCCTGGGGCAGCGAATGCCAAGGCGTCGTCGGCGGCCCGCCGCGCAGGAAGACCCAGAGCCCGGCCTCGAGAAAATCATTCGCGATCTCGCGGTCGATCGCCTCATGCGTGTCGGTGACGCCGCTCGCCGCATAGGCCGCGACGAATTCCCGCCCATAGCAATGGCCGCTGACCGGGCGGCCGCGTTTCAAGGCTTCCGCGATGATGGCGTGGCTGCGCGCGTCACCCATGGCGACATGGACGAAATCCATCTTCTCGCCGAGGCCGACCGCTTCGGGCCAGGCGTCGAAGATGGCCCCGATCTTCTCGGGCGTGAGGTCGCCGCCCGCCGTCTCATGCTCGGGCGAGGTCGCGGGCACAGTGCTCGGCACGGTCAGGAAGATGTTCAGCGGCGCAGCGCGGGCATCCTCCAGCATCCAGTCGACGCCATCCTTATCCAGAACATTGCCGATCTCGTGGCTGTCGCAGAAGATGGTGGTCGTGCCGTTGAGGAGTGCTGCCTCGGCATAGGCGCAAGCGGTGATCAGGCTGCTCTCGATGTGGACGTGGCTGTCCACCAGGCCGGGGGCAATGATGCCGCCCGCCGCATCGTAAATGGCGGCACCCTCGCCGCGCCAGGAGCCGGCGGGCTTCACGGCGGCGATGCGGCCGCGGGATACCCAGATTTCACGGTTCGGAATGATCCGCTCGGAATAAGTCGAGAGGATGCGGGCGTCGCGGATGACGAGATCGGGCGCCGCCCTTCCGTGTGCCACCGCTGCCAGATGCCGGGTGACGGAGGACAGCGCCGGGACGGAAAACCGGGTGATCGTCATGGGATCTTCTTCGTCTCCACGGATTGAGAAACTCGCAAGGCGCGCAGGCGGGACGCCTTTTCCGCGATGCCGCTGACGCCTTCGCGCCGGGTCAGTTCGGCCCAGACCTCATCGGGGCTGACGCCCGCGTCCACCCAAAGAACCAGCAGATGATACAGCACATCCGCACTTTCGGCGACGAGGGCGGGCTTGCTTGCGCCGCGCACCGCCTCGATCAGGCATTCCACCGCCTCCTCGCCGAATTTCTGCGCGATCTTGGCAGTGCCGCGGGACATCAGGCGGGCGGAGTGGCTGACAGCCGGGTCCGCATGACGCCGACTTTCGATCGTCTCCCAAAGCCGGTCGAGCACGGCCGCGTCGTGACCGGGGAGCGGGGCGGCCGTTTTGGCGGGCCGGGCCGCCTTCGCAGACAATTTTTTGGCGGTCGCCTTTTTGGGCGACTTTTCCTTTTCGCTCCGGGCCTTGGTGCCGCGGGCGGGAAGCTTGGCGGGTTTGGGCATGGGCTTGGTCCTCAGGTGCCGCGTGGCAGCCGCACGGGCAATTGCGCTTCGGCCAGGGCGGCCTTGACCTCGGCGATCTTGAACTGTCCGAAATGGAAGACGCTGGCGGCGAGCAAGCCGGTCGCCCCAGCCTGCGCGCCTTCTACGAAATGACGCAAGGAGCCGACGCCGCCGGAGGCTACCACCGGAATGGTGACCGAACTGCAGACGGCGCGCAGCAGGTCGAGATCGAAGCCGCGGCCGGTACCGTCCCGATCCATGCTGGTCAGCAGGATTTCACCCGCCCCCATCACCGCCATGCGCTGGCACCAGGCGACGGCATCCAGTCCCGTGGGCGTGCGCCCACCATGACTGTAGACTTCCCAGCGTCCCGGGCCCGCCGTGCGCGCATCGACTGCCACGACAACGCATTGATTGCCGAATTTCTCGGCAGCTTCGGAGACCAGTTCGGGGCGGGAGATGGCGGCTGAATTGATACTGCACTTGTCCGCACCCGCCAGAAGCAGGCGCCGCATGTCGATGGTGGAGCGGATGCCGCCGCCCACCGTCAAGGGCAGGAAGATGCGCTCGGCTGTCTTGGAAACGACATCGAGGATCGTATCGCGGTTCTCGTGGCTTGCGGTAATGTCCAGAAAGGTGAGCTCATCGGCGCCGGCGGCGTCATACAGTGCCGCCTGCTCGACAGGGTCGCCCGCATCACGGAGAGAAACGAAATTGACACCCTTGACGACCCGCCCGTCCTTTACGTCCAGACAGGGGATGACACGGAGCTTCAGCATGGGATCGGACTTGTCATGGTGCCTGTCTTTTGAGCAAGGACCGGGCATCGCGCAAGGGAAAGCATCGGTGAAAAGGCCGGGAGAGGCGGTGCGATGACCGCCATGCACGAGCACCACGACCATGACCATGACCATGACCATGACCATGACCATGATGACCATGACCACGATCACCACGACCATGGCGGGATGGGCCATGTGCATGCTCCGGCCAGCTTCGGCCGCGCCTTCCTGATCGGCATCATCCTGAATATCGGATTCGTGGTCGCCGAGGTCGTTTTCGGCCTGCTCGGCGGTTCGGTCGCTCTGCTCGCCGACGGTGCCCATAATCTGACGGACGTGCTGGGCCTGGGGGCCGCCTGGCTCGCGACCGTGCTCGCCCGGCGTCCGCCGACCGCGCGCTTCACCTATGGCCTCGGCCGTTCGACCATTTTGGCGGCGCTCACCAACGGTGTGCTGCTGTTGCTCGCCACCGGCGCCATCCTGCTCGAGGCGGTGGAGCGTCTTGTCACCCCGGCGCCGGTCGCGGGCGTCACGGTCATGATCGTGGCCGCGGTCGGCATCGTGATCAATGGCGTGACCGCCTGGCTCTTCGCCTCAGGCTCCAAGGGTGACATCAATATCCGTGGCGCTTTCCAGCACATGCTGGCCGATGCCTTGGTCTCGGTCGGCGTCGTGGTGGCCGCCCTGCTCATCTCGGTCACGGGCTGGAACCGGATCGACCCTCTGGTCTCGATCATCATCGCGATCGTCATCGTCGCGGGCACTTGGAGCCTGCTGCGCCAGTCGCTCAGCATGACGATGGACGCCGTGCCGGACGGGGTGGATGCCGCCGCGGTGCGCGGCTACCTGCGGTCGCTCCCCGGCGTGAGCGAGGTGCACGACCTGCACATCTGGTCCATGAGCACGACCGAGACTGCGCTCACCGGCCACCTCGTCATGCCGGGCAACCACCCTGGGGATGTCTTCCTGCGCGAAACGTGCGAGCATCTGCACAGCCGCTTCCGGATCGGCCATTCCACCCTGCAGATCGAGATCGACGGGGAGGTGGCCTGCCGGTTGGCGCCGGAGGACGTCATCTAGCCCTGCCCGGCGGGCGGCGCGCCCGATATGCCGAGGATCGGGCGGGAATTCGGACAAGACTGAGAGTTTGGAAATTTGGAACTATCGCCTGTCACGCAAGCCTTCGTCCTGCATTTCGGAGAAATGGGAAGCCGCTGGGGGATCAACCGCACTGTCGGCCAGATCTGCGCACTGCTCTTCCTCTCCGCCCGCCCGCTGCCCGCGGATGAGATCGCCGAGGCACTGGGCTTTTCCCGCTCCAACGTCTCCATGGGGCTGAAGGAACTCCAATCCTGGCGGCTGGTGCGGCTGCAACATCTCCCCGGGGACCGGCGCGAGCATTTCTCGACGCCCGATGATGTCTGGCAAATCGTCCGTATCCTGGCGGAGGAGCGGCGGCGGCGCGAGCTGGACCCTACGCTTTCCATCCTCCGCGACCTGCTTCTGGACAACTCAAGCGGCCCGGCTGAGGAGCATGCCTATCAGCGCATGCGCCAGATGCACGATCTTCTGGAACTGATCACCAAGTGGTCAACGGATATCCAGAAGCTGGAAACCGATCAGCTGATCGAACTCATCCGCCTCGGCGGCCGTGTCGTCCGACTGCTCGAACTCAAGAACCGCCTGCCGCTGATCGGCCGCCGAGGTGACAAGTCTCGCGCGGACGGCGGCTACACCCCCGAGGAGGGGCGCGGCCTCGAAGAAGAGGAAGTTGAGGAATGACCGCGCGGCGTCTCTGGCTGCTCGGAATCTATGCGGCCCTCGTCACGCTGTGCGGGCTCGGCGCTCTGCTGCTCAAACTCTTTGCCTCTCACTAGGGTCTGATCGGTTCAGAGTGAATCGCGGGAGCGAATCATCTGAACCGAACGGAGCCCGGGGAGGCCGGGTGGTTTCCAAGGCGAATCAGCCTTGCGGACGGCCTTGAAATGCTTCTAGAAACGACCATCCGATGGGTCATTTCCGGAAGAGATCGAAAAAAGATCATGGCGTTACACGGCGTTGTTCCCCGGTCGGCCTGCATCGCCGGTCTTATCCTCGGTGTCTCGCTCACGGGCTGTAAGAAGAGCAACACCTACGTGGCGCCCCCGCCGCCGGAGGTCTCCGTTGCGACCCCGCTGGTGCATGACGTGCGGCGTCATCTCGAGACGACCGGCACGGTCGATCCGCTCAATTCGGTCGATCTCGTGGCCCGTATCCAGGGCTTTCTCTACAGTCAGAACTATACAGACGGCGCGATGGTCAAAAGCGGCGCGACACTCTTCACCATCGAACCGCCGCCTTATTTCGCCCAGCTGCAGCAGGCGCAGGCGCAGCAGGCCGCCGCGCAAGCCAATCTCGTTCAGGCGCAGCAGCAGTATGATCGCCAGGCTCAGCTGCGCGCGCAGAACGTCAATTCCCAGGCCGACCTCGACAATGCGCAGGCGAAGCGCGATGCCGCCCAGGCCGATGTCGACAATGCCATTGCCAGCACTCAGCTTGCCGCGATCAACTATTCCTATACCCAGGTGAAGGCGCCGTTTGACGGCCAGGTCTCCACCCATCTCGTCTCCGTCGGCCAGATGGTCGGAGCCGGCGGGGAGAAGACGAAGCTTTCCACGATCGTCCAGGTCAAGCCGATCTACGTCTACTTCTCGCTCAGCGAGCCCGTCGTGCAGCGGATCCGCGCGGCGCTTCAGGCCATGGGCAAGACGCTTGCCGATGTCCACAATGTTCCGATTGCGATCGGGTTGCAGACCGAGACCGGATTTCCGCATGTCGGCCAGCTCGACTATGTGGCGCCGACGGTCGATGCCAATACCGGCACGCTGACGGCCCGTGCGCTGATGCCGAATACCGATGTGGCGCTGCTGCCGGGCATGTTCGTGCGCGTGCAGGTGCCCCTCGGCGTCGACCAGAACGCCCTTCTTGTGCCGTCGACGGCGATCGGCTCGGGCCAGGGCGGCTCTTATGTTCTCGTCGTCGACGACCAGAACACCGTGCAGGAGAAGAGCATCACCACCAGTACCGTGGTCGATGGGCTGACCGTCGTCGACAAAGGCCTCGCCGCGACCGACAAGGTCGTGGTCAACGGGTTGCAGCGCGCCATCCCAGGCGAGAAGGTGGCGCCGCAAACCGCCGCGCCTTTGACCGCACCCGCTGACATCGACAGCGCCCAGTAAGGGGGCGCGAATGTTCTCGAAATTTTTCATCGAGAGGCCGGTTCTCGCGAACGTCCTCTCCATTGTCGTGGTGCTCGTCGGCCTCGTCGCGATGCTGGGGCTGCCGATCGCGCAATATCCGAACGTCGTGCCGCCGACCGTCCAGGTCACGACGACCTATCCCGGTGCCAGCGCCGAAACGCTGATGGATACCGTGGCCCTGCCGATCGAGCAGCAGGTCAACGGTGTGCAGGACATGCTCTATATGCAGTCGTCCTCCACCAGCAGCGGCTCCTATACGCTGACGGTGACCTTCAAGATCGGCACGGACCTGAACTTCGCGCAGGTTCTGGTGCAGAACCGTGTCTCCGCCGCGCTCGCGCAGCTGCCTGCTTCGGTGCAGGCGCAGGGCGTCGTCGTGGAGCAGAAATCGACCTCGATCCTGCAGATCGTAACGCTGTCCTCGCCCACCGGCCAGTACGACAGCCTCTATATGAGCAACTACGCCGGCATCAACATCACCAATGTGCTGGCGCGCCTGCCCGGCGTCGGCAATGTCGCGGTCTTCGGTGCCGGCTCCTACGCCATGCGTCTGTGGCTCGACCCGAACGCGCTGAAAGCGCGCGGGCTGACCCCGGCGGATGTCATCAATGCGGTAAAAAGCCAAAGCCAGGCGGTCACGGCCGGGCAGACGGGCGCACCGCCCGCACCTTCGAGCCAAGCCTTCCAGTACACGATCAACATCCAGGGCCTGCTGACAACGCCGGAGCAGTTCGGCGACATCATCGTGAAAAGCGGGCAGGGGACAGGCGGGCTTATCACCCGGGTGCGGGACGTGGCGCGCATCGAACTCGGCGCGCAGAATTACGCCCAGACCTTCACGCTCAACAATAAACCCTCGGCCGGCATCGCCATCTACCAGCAGCCCGGCGCGAATGCCCTCCAGGTCGCCAACGAGGTCAAGAAGACCATGGCGACCTTGGCCAAGAATTTTCCGCAGGGTCTGACCTACAGCATTCCCTTCGACACCACGCTCTTCGTTACCGCCTCGGTCGACGAGGTCTACAAGACGCTGATCGAGGCCGGCATTCTCGTCCTCATCGTCATCCTCGTCTTCCTGCAGGATTGGCGCGCGACGCTGGTGCCGGCGACGACGATCCCCATCACCGTCATCGGTGCCTTCGCCGCCATGGCGGCGTTAGGTTTTACCATCAACCTCTCCACCCTCTTCGCGATCGTGCTGTCCATCGGCATCGTGGTCGACGATTCCATCGTGGTGGTCGAAGGCTCGGCCCAGCAGCTCGAACACGGGCTACCCGGACGCGCCGCCGCCATCCAGGCCATGAAGGAACTCTTCGGCCCGATCGTCGGCATCACACTCGTGCTGATGTCGGTCTTCATCCCGGCTTCGCTCACGCCCGGGCTCACCGGCCAGATGTATGCCCAGTTCGCCCTCGTCATCGCTGCGACCGCGCTGATCTCGGCGATGAACGCGGCGACGCTCACGCCCACGCAATGCGCGCTTTTCCTGCGCGTCCCGAAGCCGCCGGAGCAGCGCAACTTTCTCTCTCGCGGCTTCAATCGCGGCTATGACGGCGTCGCCCGCTGGTATGCCGGCATCATTCGGCACATGACCAATCATGCCGGTCTCTCGGCCATCGTCGCGCTCATCATGATCGTGGGGGCCGTCTGGGGTATCGCGCGCCTGCCCACTGGCTTCCTGCCGATCGAGGATCAAGGCTACGTCATCATGGGCGTGCAGCTGCCGGACGGCGCCTCGCTCGGCCGTACCAGCCAGGTGCTGCAGCAGACGGCCGCTCTCGCCGAGAAAGTGCCGGGCGTGCAGCAGGTCATCGGTATCGGCGGCATTTCGGTCATCGACAACAGCGCCCAGCTCGCCAATGCCGGCGTCAACTATGTGATGCTCAAACCCTGGGGCAAACGCGGCAAGGGCGAAGATCTCCGCTCGATCTACGAGAATCTCACCAAGGCGATCTCGGTGGTTCAGTCGGCGCAGACCTATGTGCTGGTTCCACCTGCCATTCAGGGCATCGGCAATGCCAGCGGCTTCACCATGATGTTGGAGCAGCGTGACGGCAGTAACGACTTTGCGAAGCTGCAATCGATCACCCGCACGGTTGTCGAGGCGGCCAGTGGTCAGACCGGCATCGCCCGGGCGACCACCTCGTTCCGGGCCGACGTGCCGCAATATGACGTCGTCATCGACCGCGTGAAGGCCGAGAGCCTGCACGTCAACGTCGGCGATGTCTTCTCGACCATCTCCTCCTATGTCGGCTCCACCTTCATCAACCAGTTCAACGAATTCGGCCTCACCTTTCAGGTCTATGCCCAGGCGGATTCGAAATTCCGGCTCGGTATCAACCAGCTCAACAATCTCTACGTGAAGAGCCAGGACGGGCTGATGATCCCGGTCGGCACCTTGGTGAAGATCAAGCCGACCGTCGGGCCGTCTCTGATCAGCCTGTATAATCTCTACCCCTCGGCGACGGTCATCGGCGCCAATGCGCCGGGCTTCAGCTCGGGGCAAGCGCTGGACTTGATGGATCAAGTTGCGGCCCATAATCTGCCGCGCGGCACGGGCTATGACTGGACGGCGATGTCCTATCAGGAGAAGGCGGCGGGCGGGCAGATCGTCTATGCCTTCGGTTTCGCGCTCATCCTCGTCTATCTCGTGCTCTGCGGACAGTACGAAAGCTGGGTCACCCCGGTCTCGGTGCTGCTGGCAGTGCCGCTGGCCCTCATCGGGCCGGGCCTCGTGCTCGGGCTGCTCGGTGTCGACAACAACCTCTATGTTCAGATCGGTCTTCTGCTGCTGATCGCGCTGGCCGCGAAAAACGCCATCCTGATCGTGGAGGTGGCGCGCGAGCACCGAATGGCCGGCCGCTCCATCCTGGATGCCGCGCGGGATGCGTCCCATGCGCGCTTCCGTCCGATCTTGATGACCTCCTTTGCCTTCATGCTGGGTGTGGTGCCGCTGATCATGGCGACGGGCGCGGGCGCCAATTCGCGCAAATCCATCGGCATCACGGTCTTCAGCGGCATGGCGGCCTCGACCTGCCTTGCCGTGCTCTTCGTGCCCTCCTTCTTCATCGTGCTGCAGCGCTTCGACGAATGGCTGCGCGGGACCAAGAAGCCGGAAGGCGAGGAAGCGCCGCCCGCCGCCGAGCCCACGCCCGGCCACGGGGACTGATCAGCCGAGCCGCAGCCCGAGGGTTGCGGCGATCGTTCCCAGTTTCTCTGGATTGCGGATGATGTAGATGGCCGTGATACGGCCCTCTGCGATCTCGAGCGCTGTCGCTTGCGGCAGCCCGTCTGGCTCCAGCGTCACATAGCCGGGCAGACCGTTGATGCGGCCGAAATGCAGGAGCGGGGCGGGGTCGCCCATGCGCTTGCGCGCGAGGCCCGCAAACATGCGCGCGGCGCGGGCCGCCCCCCGGATGAGGTTGCGCGCAGCCGGGCGAACGCCGCCGCCATCTGTATGCAGTACCACATCCGCCGCCAGCATCGCCCTGAGCGCCGCCTCGTCTCCGCCCTGGCTTGCGGCGAGGAAGGCGCGGGTCATGCGTGCGCGTTCCTCTTCCGGCACAGGCGAACGGGGCCTGTCCTCGGCCAGATGCGCCCGCGCCCGCACGGCAAGCTGCCGGCAGGCGGCCTCGCTTCGCTGGAGAAGGGCCGCGATCTCGGCGAAGGGCGTGTCGAACAGATCATGCAGGATGAAAATCGCGCGCTCCGCAGGCGAGAGGCGCTGGAGGGTGAGGAGGAAGGCGAAGGAGAGCGTCTCGGCCCGCGCGTGCTCGGCCTCCTGCGGTGCCTCCTCGCTTTCCAGCACCGGCTCGGGCAGCCAGGGGCCGACATAGATCTCCCGCCGGGAGCGGGCGGATTTCAGGTGATCCAGCGCCAGCCGCGCGGTGACTTTCAGCAGCCAGGCACGCGGGCTGTCGATCGTCGCCCGGTCGGTGGCGGCCCAGCGCAGGAAGGCATCCTGCGTTATATCCTCGGCTGTGGCTCGGCTGCCCGTCATGCGATAGGCAAGCCCGATGAGGTCGGCACGGAGCGGCGCGAAGATCGCAGCCGCTCCCTCGTCGATCCTCATGTCCCGGCAGGCACCGCCCGGAAGCCGATGGCGAGCCGGTTCCAGGCATTGATGGTGGCGATCAGAAGAGACAGTTTCACGATCTCCGCCTCCGAGAACTGTTCGGTCAGCGCTGCGTAATCCGCGTCCGGCGCATGCGTCTGGGCGATCAGGGTGAGCGCCTCCGTCCAGGCCAGCGCCGCCCGTTCCCGGGGCGTATAGAAGGGCGCTTCGCGCCAGGCGTCGAGCAGAAAAAGCCGCGTCGGCGTCTCGCCGTCCTTCATCGCGTCCCGCGTATGCATGTCGATGCAATAGGCGCAGCCGTTGATCTGGCTGGCGCGCGTCTTCACCAGCTCGATCAGGCTCTTCTCGAGTCCGGATGTAACGGCGGCCTTTTCCAGGGCCAGCATCGCCTTCATCGGCTCGGGGGCGGCGTGAAAATAATCGAGACGGGGTTCCATTCAGGTTACTCCTCTTGGGTTTCAGTCCCAAGACGAAGCAGCGGAGCCGGATGTGACGGTGGGCCGCAAAAGAAAACGGCCCCGAAAGCGGAGCCGTTTGTTATCCCCTGGTTAGCGGGCGTCGGTTACGCCAGCCGCCCGTGGCAGTATTTGAACTTCTTGCCCGAGCCGCAGGGGCAGGGGGCGTTGCGCGGTGTCGCGCGCCAATCCTCCGGCAGGTCTGCCAGCGAGGTCGCGCCCTCGGTCGCCTCGGCCACCAACGCCGTGCTGGCGAGCGCCGCGCCGTCGGCCGCCCCAAAGCCCAAGCCAAAACTCTGGTTCAGCGTTTCCTCAGGATTGTTCTCGAACATCAGCCGGGGCTGCGGCTCGGGCGGCTCCTGGGGCTGGGTGAAATCGACCCGGGCGAGCGTCGCCGTCACCCGCTCCTTGAGATCCTCCAGCATGCCGCCGAACAGCGCGAAGGCCTCGGACTTGTATTCCCGCAGCGGATCGAGCTGGCCATAGGCGCGCAGCCCGATGCCCTGGCGCATATGGTCCAGATTGAGCAGATGCTCCTTCCAGACATGGTCCAGGGTCTGCAGCAGCAGCGACTTCTCGACCATGCGCATCAGTTCGGGGCCGTAATTCGCGGCCTTGGCAGCCATCAGCGCGTTGCCGGCTTCCTCCACCCGCTCGCGGATATGGGTCTCGTCGATGCCTTCCTCGCGGCCCCAATCCTGGATCGGCAGCTGCAGGCCGAGAAGACGCTCGATATCCTCGGCAAGCGCCTCGGTCTCCCACTGCTCGGCGAAGGCTTTTTCCGGAATGCGGCGGGAGACGATCCCGGCGATGACCTCGTTGCGCATCTCGGCCACAACCTCCGAGACGTCCTCGAGCATCATGAACTCGCGGCGCTGGGCATAGACCTCGCGCCGCTGGTCGTTCATCACGTCGTCGTATTTCAGCAGGTTCTTGCGGATGTCGAAGTTCCGCGCCTCGACCTTCTTCTGCGCCTTTTCCAGCGCGCGGTTGATCCAGGGATGGGTGATCGCCTCACCCTCCTTGAGCCCCAGCCGCTGCAGCATGCCGCCCATCCGGTCCGAACCGAAGATGCGCATCAGGTCGTCTTCGAGGCTCAGGAAGAAGCGCGAATGGCCGGGGTCGCCCTGGCGGCCGGAACGGCCGCGCAGCTGGTTGTCGATGCGCCGGCTCTCATGCCGCTCGGTGCCGATGATGTAGAGGCCGCCGGCGGCCAGCACCTTCTGCTTGTTCTCGGCCACCTCGGCCTTGATGCGCTCGATCTCGCGGGCGCGGCCCTGCTCGTCGGTGATGCCGTCCAGTTCCTGCTTGATCCGCATCTCGACATTGCCGCCGAGCTGGATGTCGGTGCCGCGGCCGGCCATGTTGGTGGCGATGGTCACCGCGCCGGGCACGCCGGCCTGAGAGACGATGAAGGCTTCCTGCTCGTGATAGCGGGCATTGAGCACGGTGTGGGGGATCGGCACCGGCCTGGCCGACAGTTCCACCAGATAGGCGCCGATGATGCGGTCGCGTTCGGCCTGCGCCTTGGCCTCGGCATTGGTCTTTTCGTCCTTCTCCACGCTTTCCGCGCGGGCGACCAGCTGCTTGCCGGTCTCGCGGATGTATTTCTTGTCGCTGAGCTTGGCGTCGATGACTTCCGACTTCTCGATCGAGGCGGTGCCGACCAGAACCGGCTGGCCGCGGCGGTGCAG
>NZ_DATJJK010000206.1:0-17278 GCF_035492295.1 Acidisoma sp.
CGGAACCGGCCGCCCGGCGCGGCGATACCAGTAGCGGGCGTTGCCGAGGTCGCCCTCCTGGCGGTGCAGGTGGGCGTGGATGAGGTCGGAATCCGCCTCGCCCTCATGCTCCTGCACGATGTCGTGCGCTGCCTTCCAATCACCTTTGCCAGCCCACCACAGCGCTGCCAGCGCAGGTGCCAAATGCGCGGGCGGGGTGGATGCCGATAAACTCTGCCGGAAATCCTCAACCGTCTTCATGCACGCCTCCCTCCCTGTCCCGGCGGCATCAGTCGCGCCAGACCGGCGCCGATGCGGGCCGCCAATTGACCCAGTAGCGCATTGGTCAGCGCCACGACAGTCGCGTCGGTCTTGACCGGTCCTTGCACAGAAAAGCAGGGGCGGTCCCGGAGCGTTGCCTTCTTCTCGTTTCGTGGCGCCAGCGCTCAGTCGGCCTATATCGATGAGAAGATGCAAGCGCAGCACCGGAAAACGGCTGGTGCGTCACCCGCCGCGCGGTTGCAACGTGAGGGTCGCCTCAAGTGCCGGATCCGCCAAGTCCTGGGTGTGCCGGGCCACTCGGCTCCTCGTCCGGATCCTCCAACTCCACGCTCAGCGACCGCAGCTCCGTCGTATGCGGATGCCGCGTCCGGCCGGCGCGCAGATCCTCCGCCGAAAGGGTTTCCACCAGTTCGCCGCCCTGCATCACACCCACTTTCGGGCAAAGATGCGCGACCACGGCCAGGTTGTGGCTGACCATGACATAGGTGAGGCCGCGCGCCGCCTGCAGGCTTTTCAGCAGGTTCAGCACTTCCGCCTGCACCGAGACGTCGAGCGCGCTGGTCGGCTCGTCCAGCAGCAGAACCTCGGGTTCGGCCATCAGCGCGCGGGCAATGGCCACACGCTGACGCTGTCCGCCCGATATCTGGTGCGGAAAGCGAAAGCGCACGGATGCTGGCAGGGCCACTTCGGCGAGTGCCCGCAGGATACGGTTTTCGATATCGCCGATGCCATGGACCAGCAACGGTTCGGCCAGCGCGCGGTCGATCGTCTGGCCGGGATGCAGCGAGCCGTAGGGGTCCTGAAACACCATCTGCACGCGGCGGAAGAAGGCTTTGCTACGGCGGGGCGTCAGCGGGATGCCGTCCACCGCCATGCGTCCGGTCCATTCGGCATTGAGGCCGGAGAGTGCGCGCAGGATGGTCGATTTGCCGGAGCCGCTTTCCCCCACCATGCCGAAACTGCCGCCCTTGGGCACGGCGAAGGATACGCCACGCACGACCTCGCGGCTGCCGAAGCGGACGCGCAGATCCTCAACCGTGATCATGCCGCATTCCAGGAAGGATCGCGCGTCAATACCGGTAGCGTCTCTTTCGGGGCGACCAGCGAAGGCAGGCAGGCGAGCAGCCCGCGCGTATAGGGATGTTTCGCCCGGTGCAGGTCGGCAGCGCGCACCTCCTCCACGATGCGGCCTGCATACATCACCAGCACACGGTCGCAGAAGTGAGAGACCAACGGCAGATCGTGACTGATCAACATCAGCCCCATGCCGCGACGGGAAACGAGATCCTCGATCAGCCGAAGGATCTCGGCCTGCACCGTCGCGTCCAGCGCGCTGGTGGGCTCGTCGGCAATCAGCAGTTCGGGGTCAGGCGCCAACATCATGGCGATCATCACGCGCTGGCCCATGCCGCCCGAAAGCTCGTGCGGATAGAGCTTCGCGACCCGGGCAGGATCGCGGATCTTCACCTGCTCCAGCAGGTCGACCGCCGCTTGCGCCGCAACACGCCGCCCGCCGCCCTTATGCGCCGCCCAGGCCTCGGCAATCTGGGCCCCCGCCGTCATTACCGGATTGAGCGAGTATTTCGGGTCCTGCATGATCAGCCCCGCGCGCTTGCCGCGAATGCGGCGGAGTTTGCGCTCAGAGGCGCCGCGCAGATCGATACCGTCAAACTCCAGTCGGTCGGCGGTCACGACCGCACTATTCGGCAGCAGCCGCAACAGCGAGCGCGCGGTGAGCGACTTGCCGGAGCCGCTTTCCCCGACGATGCCGAGCTTCTCCTGGCCAAGTGTCAGCGAGACGCCGCGCACCGCCTCGCTCAGGCCCTGCGGCGTCGGGAAGCCGATGCGTAGATTGTCGATCCGAACCAGCATCAGCCTTGCCTCGGGTCAAGAACGTCGCGCAGACCGTCGCCGAGCAGGTTGAAGGCGAGGGAGGCGACGAAGATGGCGATGCCCGGGGTTGCAGGCACCCACCATTGGGCGAGGATGAAGGCACGCGAGGTCGCGATCATGGTGCCCCATTCGGGCGTCGGCGGCTGCGCGCCCATTCCGAGGAAGCCGAGGCCCGCGGCCGTCAGAATGATGCCGCTCATGGAGAGGGTCATGCGCACGATCATGCTGGAAAGGCAGAGCGGAATGATGTGGCGCAGGATGATGCGGGGGCGGCTGGCCCCGGTCAGCCGGGCGGCGGCGATGAAATCGCTGTGCCGGATGCCGAGCGTGTCGGCGCGCGCCTGGCGGGCATAGGGCGGCCAGGCGGTGAGCGCGATGGCGATCACCGCGCTGGTGATGCCGGGCTTGAGGGCGGCCACGAAGGCCAACGCCAGGATCAGCTGCGGCACGGCCAGGAAGACATCCGTGATGCGCATCAGCACGCGGTCCACCCAGCCGCCGGCATAGCCCGCGATACTGCCGACGGCGAGGCCCACGGGTGCCACCAGCACGACGATGGCGACCACCATGCCGAGCGTCACCCGCGCGCCGTAGAGCACGCGGGAGAGCAGGTCGCGGCCGAGTTCGTCGGTGCCGAGCCAGTGGGCGGCCGACGGTGGCTGCAGGCGCGCGGCGAGGTTCTGTGCGTCGGGATTCTGCGGGGCCAGCAGCGGCGCGAAGAAGGCTATGAAGATCAGCACGAGGACGATGACGAGGCCGAGCATGGCCAGGCCGTTGCGGCGGAACTGCAGCCAGCGGCGGTATTGCCGCCCCCAGGTGGCCTGGGCGCGGGAGGCCGGGGTATCGGTCAGCAGCCAGTCGCGCGTGCTCATCGCACCCTCGGATCGAAAAGCTTGTAGGCAAGATCGGCCAGCATGTTGAGGCCGATATAGACACAGCCGATCACCAGCGTCGCCCCGAGCACGGCGTTCATGTCCGCGTTCAGCAGCGACACGGTGAGATACTGCCCGATTCCGGGCCACGAGAAGATCACCTCGGTCAGCACGGCACCTTCCAGCAACCCGGCATAGGCCAGCGCGAGGACGGTAATCAGCGGCACCGCGATATTGCCGAATCCGTGCCGCCACAGGATGCGCGAGGCCGAAAGGCCCTTGGCCCGGGCGGTGACGATATACTCCCCGCCCAGCGCGTCGAGCATGAAGGCGCGGGTCATGCGGGTAATGGTGGAGAGGCTGAAATAGGCGAGGACCAGGGCGGGCAGGGCGAGATGCGCCAGCGCATCCCAGACCGCATCCCAGTCGCCGTCCAGCATCGCATCGATCACCAGCATGCCCGTCACATGCGGCACCATGCCGTCATACAGCACGTCCTGCTGCCCCGTGCCCGGCGCCCAGCCGAGCTTCACGTAGAAGACAAGGAGCGCGATGAGTCCGAGGACGAAGACCGGGATGGACTGGCCGGCCAGGCTCAGCACCCGCACCGCCTGGTCGAAGCGCGAGCCCTGCCAGGCGGCAGCGAAAACGCCGAGCGGAATGCCCACCAGCATGGCGATGAGGATGGCGGCCGTCGCAAGCTCCACGGTCGCCGGGAAATACTGCGCGATATCCTGCGTGACGGGATGCGAGGTCATCACCGAGCGGCCGAGATCGCCGTGCAGGAGATGGTTCACGTAGATCAGAAACTGCACGGGCAGCGGCCGGTCGAGCCCAAGCGAGTGGCGCGCCGCCGCCACCACGTCGGGCGGCGCATGATCGCCCACGATCGCGATGATCGGGTCGATCGGCACCACCCGGCCGATGATGAAGGTGACGAAGACCAGCCCGAAGAGCGTGACGAGCACGCTCCCGAGCGTTTGGGCGATGCCCTTCAGGCGTAGCAAGGCGCGGTCCCGGCCTCTAGCTCTTGGTGATGCCGCGATAGCTGGTGAAGTCCGGCAGCGCGCCCAGGAACAGGCCATTCACGCCGGCGCGCAGCGTCGCCACGTCATTCTTCTGCAGGACGAAGGCGAAGGGTGCGGTCTCCCAGAAGCTCTTCTGCATATCGGCATAAATCGCAATGCGCTTGGCGGTGTCCGTTTCCTTGGAGGCGGAGAGCACGTCGGCCGTCAGGGTCTTGTCCACGAAATGACTGCGCCAGGCGGGAACGCGCACCTTGCTCGCATCCGAGTCGTCCGGATTGAAGCAGAAAGCCTGCGCGTTCGAGTTCGGATCGAAATAGTCCGGGAACCATTCGAGGAGCGCGAGCTGATGGGCACGCTGGCGGGTCTTGGTGATGACCTGCTTCTCCTCTCCGGGCACCAGCGTGATCTTGATGCCAATGGCGCCGAGGTCGGCCTGAATGGCCTGGGCGATATCAGAATAGGGCGAATGGGAAATGTAATCCATGCTGACGGAGAAACCGTCCGCGAGGCCGGCCTTCTCCATCAGCGCCTTGGCTTTCGCGGTGTCTTTATGGAAGGGCGTCTCGTCCAGCGTGCCGGGCAGGCCCTTGGGCAGGAAGGATTGCGAGACATTCCAGGTATCGGGCGTGATGTGTTCGGCAATCGCCGCGTAGCCGATGGCCCATTTGATCGCCTGCCGCACTTCGGGCTTGGCCAACTGCGGCACGGATTCGTTCATGGCGACATACATCTGCGCCGCCTGATTGGCGGTGATCAGGTGGAGCTTCTTGTCGCCAGATATGGACTTGAGCTGATCCGATGTCAGGTCACGCGCAATGTCTACGTCGCCCTTCTGCACCAGCAGAAGCTGGGCGGAGGGGTCCGCGACATGACGGATGGCAATGCGCTTCATCGCCGGCTGCGGCTTGAAGTGCGGATTGACGTTGAGGATGATGTGGTCGCTCGCGACCCAGGAGACGAGCACGAAGGCGCCGCTGCCGGCGCTGTTCGTCTTCAGCCAGGCATTGCCGAAATCGCCATTCATGGCATGGGCCTCGGCCACCGCCTTCTCCACGATGCCGCCGACATTGGCCGAGAGGCAGTAGAGCAGAAAGCTCGTCGCCTGCAGGGCCGGAAGCTGGACGACGAGGGTATGGGCGTCGGTCGCCTTGATCAGGCTGTCGACATTCGCCGGCGTGAAGCCGAACTGGCCGATGACGAAAGCAGGCGCCTTGTTGAGCTTGATGACGCGCTGCAGGGAATAAGCGGCATCCTCGGCGGTCACCGCATTGCCGGAAGCGAAGAGCACGTCGGACTTGAGGTGGAAGGTGATGGTGAGACCGTCCGGGGTGACATCCCAGGACTGGGCGAGGTCGCCGACGATCTTGCTGGGATCCGCCCGATCAGGCACGACAAGTTTGCTGTAGCAATTGGAATCCACCTCGTTATCGGTGAACTCGTAGGATTCCGCGGGGTCGAGGCTCACCATGTCGTCGATCTGCTTCGCCATCACCGCCATGTTCTTGGGCGTCTTGGCGAAAGCCGGGGCGGCCGCGAGAGGGCCGAGGCCGAGAATGGCGGCCGTGCCGGCCGTGGTTGCGAGCAGGCTCCGACGTGTCAACATCACACACACTCTCTTTCTGCGGTTTGATCCGATCATATCAGCTGGGCGCCGGAACGGTAGAGGGGCCTGTGATCCGCCGCGCGGGCCCGCCGCAATCTGAATGTGCCTGATCCCAGGGCACGTGTGGCAGGCCGGGCCGGGCAGGGACGGCCTTGATTATGCGTGGATTTCAGGGCGAGCTGCGCCGGGGCGGCAATGCGAATAGAGAAATGCGAACCATTCGTCGTATTTTCAGCCACGGACCTGGCTTCACAGGGCTGCCGAACGGAGAAACGGATCCGGTCTCGGAGTCAGCGCCGGGTGATTGTCCCGGGCGCCGTGCCCGGTGGCCACGACCATATGGAACGCAACATCATGCTTCGACTGAAGGCGCCTGATCAGGCGCATCGCCGCGTCATCGCACTCACGGTGATGCTGTTTCTCACCTACCTCTCTGTTGCCATGTCATTGCCCGTGGTCCCGGTACACGTGGTCGCGACACTCGGGCTTAACAACGCCTATGCCGGGCTCGCAGTCGGCATCGCCTTTCTTTCGACAATCCTGACGCGCAGCCATGCAGGCGCGCTGGTGGATCGATTGGGCGGCAGGCCCTGCATGCGGCGCGGCCTGGTTCTCTATCTGGCGGCGGCACTCGTCTGCCTTGCTTCGGGCCTGCCGGTGCTGCCGGTGCCGCTCTCCTACGGGGTTCTCATCCTCGGCCGGCTGTTGCTCGGCCTGGGCGAGAGCCTGACCATGGTGGGCATGATCGGCTGGTCCATCGGCCTGATGGGTGCGGCGCGGTCCGGCCGGGTGATGTCGCTCGTCGGCATGGGCATGTATGGCGCCTTCGCGCTCGGCGGCCCGCTGGGCCTGGCACTGCTGCATCGGCTCGGCTTCTCCGGTACCATGGCGGTCTGCGCCCTTCTGCCTGTCTTGGGCCTCGCCTGCATCACGCTGGTGCCGGCGGTGGCGCCGCATGCCGGCCGGCGCGAAAGCTTCTGGCGGATCATCGGGCGGATCTGGCTGCCGGGCAGCACCGTGGGGCTGCAAGGCGTGGGTTTCGCGGCACTCGGCGCCTTCTTCTCACTGTATGCGCTCAGCCGGGGATGGGCCCATGCTGGCCTTGGCCTCACCTGTTTCGGTCTCGGCTTCGTGCTGGTCCGCCTGCTTTGCGGCCATCTGCCCGACCGCATCGGCGGCACGCCGGTCGCCATTGCCTCGCTCGCCGTGGAGGCCTGCGGCCAGTATCTCATCTGGCTGGCCCCCGGACCGGGCGCGGCGCTGCTCGGCGCGCTGCTCACCGGCCTCGGCTGCTCCATGGTCTTTCCGGCCATGGGCTCGGAGGTCGTCAAGCTGGTGCCACCGCAGCTGCGCGGCACCGCGGTCGGCGGCTTCGCCGCCTTCCAGGATCTCGCCTATGGGCTGACCGGGCCGGTGATGGGTCTGGTCGCCGATCATTCCGGTTATGGGCCGATCTTCTTCATCGGCGGTCTTGCGGCGAGCGGGGCGCTGCTCATGGCAGTTGCCGCGCACCGGGCCAGCCGTCCCCGCCCGGCGTGATTGCGCGCACCCCGCGCGTCGCGATGGACCCTTGCCGATCCAGCCCGGATGAGCACACTATCGCGGAATAATTCCGGGAAGCGTCCATGTTCCGCTCTGTCCTGCTGGCCTGCGCCTGCCTTGCCCTCGGCGGCTGTGTGAAGGACGATGTGGTTGTCGAGGATGGGCAGGTCACCTCCACGCACGCAGTAGCCGCGAGTGTGGCCGCGCCCGTAGCAGTGCCCGCAGCGGCGGCCCAGCCGGCGCCACCGACCGTGGTGTTGACCTCCACCGCGCGGATGGCAAAGGCCAAGGAGATCGTCATGCACAAGGCGACGATGGCCGGTGCCACCCTACTGCTCGCCGCCCCGGAATCCCTGAACGCGGACTGCTCTCCGCTCGGTTCGGTGGGAGCCAAGGTGGTGGTGGCGCCGGATCACGGCAAGGTTCATATCGCTTCAGGAACGGCGTTTCCGCACTATGTGCCCGGCGATCCACCCTATGCCTGCAATTCCAGACGTAGCCCGGCAACGATCATCACCTACCAGTCCTCGCCCAGCTTCTACGGCGAGGATACCACGGCGGTGCAGATTTTCTTCCCCGATGGCGATGCGCCCACCGTGCTGTTCCATATCGCGGTACGCTAGTCGCCGGGGCCATTCCCGCCGGTAGGGACAGCACAACCGGTCAGTAACCGGCCGAACGACGCGTCAAACATTGGATAACGTCGCAAGCGCGGCGCGCAGCGCATCGGGATCGAAGGTGCGGAGTTTGCGTTCGATCGCGGCATGAGTTTCCCGCCAGATGGGCAGGGCGGCGGCAAGCGCTGCCGCGCCGGCTTCTGTAAGGACGAGCAGGCGGGTGCGGCGGTCGACCTCCGAGGGTTGGATCCGCACCAGCCCGCGCCGCTCGAGTGGCTTAAGCGCCGCGGTGAGTGTCGTGCGGTCCATCTCCAGAAGCTTGGCAACCGGGCCCATCGGTGGCGGCGCAGGGCGGTTCAGCGCCATCAGCAGAGAGAATTGTTGGTTGGTCAGCCCGGCCGGCCGCAACACTTCGTCGAAGCGCCGCGCCAGTGCGCGTGCCGCGCGCTGCGCATGAAGGCAGAGGCACGTATCGCGAACCAGCAGGGTAATCTCGAAAGGCACTGTATTTGACATGATCTAGATATGTTGATATCAACCTAATTGTCAAGGCCGGAGCGAAATTGGTTCGGTGGCTGCTGGCACCGGGATGATATGCTGCGGGGCGCGGGTCTTTTCACCATGGGTAATACCGTCTGGATGAGGAGGAAAAACGATGAAGCAGGGTGATTTCGTCTGGCACGAACTGTGCACAACCGATCCCGTCGCCGCGGCGGCTTTCTATGGCAAGGTCGTTGGCTGGACGATCAGACCTTCGGGTTTGCCGGGCATCGACTACAGCCTCGCCTGTCTTGGGGACCGGCAGATCGCCGGCATCATGACTTTGCCGGCAGCACAGATGCCGCCGCGCCCGATCTGGTTCGGCTACATTGCCGTGGATGACGTCGATGCCAAGGCGAAGGAGATCGAGACAGCCGGAGGCAGCATCCACAAGGCGCCGGAGGACATCCCCTCGATCGGCCGTTTCGCGGTCGTATCCGACCCGCAGGGGGCGGTCTTCATGCTGTTCAAGGGAGCCGGCGAGCCACCGCCGCCACTCGGCATGATGCAGACCGGCTCGGTCGGGTGGAATGAGCTGCACGCGCGCGATGCGCCGGCGATCTGGCCCTTCTACGAAGAGACGTTTGGCTGGAGCAAGGACACCGCGCACGACATGGGTCCGATGGGCGTCTACCAGCTCTTCAAGGGCAGCGGCTTGCCCTGCGGCGGCATGATGACGGATACGCAATCCTCGCCGCACCCCTACTGGCTCTACTATTTCGTGGTTGATGACATCGACGCCGGGTTGGAACGGGTGAAGTCCAATGGCGGCACGGTGCTGTTCGGCCCGCAGGAAGTGCCCGGGGGTGCCTGGATCATCAACGCACAGGATCCCCAGGGCGGCAACTTCGCGCTCGTGGGGATGAGAAAGGGCTGACGCGAGGGAGGTCTCGGCGACGAACCGGACCGCCGTGGCAGGACGGCGGTCATTCCCGCGTTGGCGTTAACGGATCGTCAAGTCCTTCGTGTCATCGATGAGTGACGATGGCTCTCTCGCGGAGGTCCTGCGCGCCATGCCCGCAGGCGCCGCGCGGGCGCGCGGCGCAGAGATTGCAGCACCGCAAGGATTTACATTTGCTTAGCAAGCCCAGCCCTAGACTCACGTGAGTTGGTGGCTCCAGGCGTGTCGCGCGCGAGCCGGATGACGCCAGCAGACGATTGCCCGCCTGCCAACCCATGGAGCCAACATGTCCGATATCAAGCAGCAGCTGACACCCTGGGGAGCCGCCGACCAGGCAACGGGGGCCATGGTCTATGACCTGATCCACACGAATCTCGAAGCCATCCTGCTGAAAGCCTACCGCGCGGCGGACGCCTCGCTGCAGAAGATGCCGGAGGACACGCTGGCCATCGAGCAGCGGAAATTCGCCTTCATCGCGCGCGGCGACTTTTCGAACGACTATTTCGAGCAGCAGGCTGTGATTTCCAAGGGCCTTGCCGAACAGGTGGATTATGTACGCTATCTGAGCAGCGTCTATGCCGCCTATGCCGCCGGCCTGACGCAGACTTTGCTGAAAAGAAAAAGCCGCTTCAGAGGCGACCGCGACAAGCTGATCGAATCCCTGATGCGCTCGGTTCTGTCGGATGTTGCCGTCGTCATGCATCATTACTTCGATCACATGACCAAGACTGCCGATGCCGCCCGCGCCACGATCGAGGCGGAGCGCGCCCGTGTCGCCGAGGAAGATCACCATGCCATGGAGATTTTGGCGAAAGGCATGGTCGCCCTGGCCGAAGGTGACTTGACGCATCGGATCACCGCACATTTGTCCGAGAAGAACGAGGCGCTGAAACGAAACTTCAATGCGACTGCGCAAAGCATGGAAGAGACGATGAAGGCCATCGTCACCAGCACCAAAAGCGTGCGCGCCGGCGCGGGCGAGATCACCAAGGCCACCGACGATCTTTCCCGTCGCACCGAACAGCAGGCCGCCAGTCTGGAGGAGACCGCCGCGGCACTGGACCAGGTCACCGCCAATGTGAAGGCAACCGCCCAGGGTGCCAACGAGGCGCGTGGCGTCGTCAGCTCCGCCAAGACCGATGCGGAGCGCTCCGGGGCGGTAGTGGGTGAAGCGGTCAAGGCCATGGGCGGGATCGAGAACTCATCCAAGCAGATCGGCAACATTATCGGCGTGATCGACGAGATTGCTTTCCAGACCAATCTTCTAGCGCTCAATGCCGGGGTCGAGGCGGCGCGGGCCGGCGATGCCGGGCGTGGCTTCGCGGTTGTCGCGACGGAGGTGCGTGCGCTGGCGCAGCGCTCCGCCGATGCCGCGAAGGAGATCAAGACCCTCATCATGGCCTCCAGCAAGCAGGTGGAGACGGGGGTCAAGCTGGTCGCGGAGACCGGGCAGGCGCTGGAACGCATCGTCGATCAAGTCAACAGGATGAGCGTGCTGGTCACCGAGATCGCCAATTCCGCCCAGGAACAGGCAACCGGCCTGGCCGAGGTGAATACCGCGGTCAATCAGATGGACCAGGCGACGCAGCAGAATGCCTCCATGGTGGAGGAAACAACCGCTGCCAGCCACGGCATGGCCAGCGAGGCGGAGGATTTGGCGCGCATGGTCGGGCAGTTCTCAATCAGCAGCGCCGAACCCGCGCGGCGCGAGGGTACAGCGCCCAAAGCCGCCCCCCAGGCCCCCGCAGGCAGTGTGCCGCGCCGGGCGCTGTCTCGCCCGGTCGCGGAGCGGCGCGTTGCGGCAGGGTCAGCGAAGCCCAAGCCGGTGGCAGCCCATGCCGGCGATGAGGGCTGGGACGAGTTCTAGAGTGCGATCCGGACGAATGCCGCCGTCCTCATGAGATCACGGCATTCGGACTGAGCCGCGTTTGCCTGTAAGTGAGAGGCGCGGATGGTCTCCCATTCGCGATCCCGTATTTGCCGGCTCAGCGAGGCTAGGCGGTGCGCAGCCGTTTCTCGGCGGCCAGCCTGAGACTTCTCTCTTCTGCGACAGCCATGACGTAGCGCAGATGCCTCAGCTCCATGCTTGTCCCTATAGCTCGCAGGCATAGCTCTGAACCTACAAAGTATTATTCAAGAAAACCAGTGGCCGTTACTTATCTGCCACGGCGCTCCCCATCCTTCGGTGGGGAGCCAAATTCGGGAGAAAATCAACATGATGAAACTTGAGGGGAAAACCGCTCTTGTCACCGGCGGGTCGCGGGGCATCGGTGCCGGCATCGCCAAACGACTGGCGAAGGACGGTGCCAAGGTCGCCATCACCTATACCCGCGGCACCGATGCGGCGGCGCAGGTGGTGGCGGAGATCGAACGTGCGGGTGGCACCGCCATCGCCATTCAGGCGGATGCGGCGGATGCCAAGGCCGTTCAGGCCGCGGTCGAGAAAACCGTCGCCACCTTCAACAGGCTCGACATCCTCGTCAACAATGCCGGTACCGCCATTCCAAAACCCTTCGAGGAGGCCACGCTCGAAGAGATGGACCGCGTGATCGACATCAATCTGCGCGGTGTGTTCGTCGCAACGCAGGCGGCGCTCAAGCATTTGGGCGAGGGCGGCCGCATCATCACGATCGGCTCGAGTGTCGGCGAACGGATGGCAACGCCTGGCTTGGTCGCCTATGCCGCCACCAAGGGGGCGGTGAAGATGTTCACCCAGGGTCTCGCCCGGGAAGTGGGGTCCCGTGGCATCACGGTCAACAATGTCCAGCCCGGGCCGATCGATACCGATCTCAATCCCGCTGCCGGAGACTGGGCAAGCCCGCAGATCGCGAATACGGCGTTGAAGCGCTACGGCCATGCCGATGACATCGCGGCGATGGTCGCCTTCGTGGCGGGGCCGGAGGCCAGCTACATCACCGGCGCCAATTTGACCGTCGACGGCGGCACCAATGCCTGAGGAGTATCGTGCGGGGTGACGGCCGACCGCCGCCTCGCACGCCAACCCTCAGGTTGCCTCGCCGCGTAGGAGGGCGAGCCAGGCACGGGCGGCGTCCGAAAGGTAGCCGTCCCGCCGCCAGGCAAGGACCATGTGCCACAGCATGTCGGGCTCGGTGACCGTGACCACGCGCACGCCGGGAGGCGCGCGCTCCTCCACGATCAGTCGCGGGAGGAAACCGATGCCGAGCCCGGCCGCGACCAGCGCGAAGATGAAATCGGGCTGGCTGGACCGGGCGACGATCCGCGGGCTGATCCCCGCCTTGGCGCATGCATCCAGCACCATGGCGTTCAGCGCAAACCCGGCTTCGAAGAGGATGAATGGATGATCGGCGAGGGCGGCCAGTGGCACCGGTCGGTCGCGGGGCAGGTGATCCGCCTGCGGCACCACGGCGACCACCGGTGAACGCCGGGCATCCTGCCAGTCGAAGGCGTCGGGCACCGGCATCAGCAGGGCACCGAGGTCGATTTCACCCTCCCGCAGCATCTCCTGGAGCCGGCTCGACCCCTGTTCCACCAGCGAAATCTCGATCCCCGGATAGCGCGCCCGATAGGTTGCGAAATGCGGTGCGAAAAGCGTACTGGCACCAATAGGCGCCAGGCCTAGCCGCAGGCGGCCGCGCCGCAGGCCGCGCATCTCCTCCAGTTCCCGCACCAGATCCGCGCGGTCCGCCAGCATTTTCAACGCGCGCGCATGAACCACCTCGCCAGCCACCGTGAGGTGGGAGCGATGGCCGACACGGTCGAGCAGCGGCAGCCCGACCTCCTCCTCCAACTGCCGCACCGTCTTGCTGACATTGGATTGCGTCGTATGCAGCGCTTCCGCCGCCTGGGAGAAGCCGCCCTGGCGGATGACCTCGGTGAAGGCACGGAGAGCACGCAGATCCATAAGTATTCCATTTTAGACTGATTTAGATCGAAACAAGTCATTTTACATATATTGTCTGCTCTGGCTATCCTTTGTCCATCCCGGCCACCCGTCAGGCGGCCTCATTCACTTTCTGAGCGGCATTTCCTTTGAGCATGGTCGGCGCCATTTCCCTACTTTTCGTCTGCGAATTCGTGGGCGACGTCGTGGCGCGGGTAGTCGGCCTGCCGCTTCCGGGCTCCGTGCTCGGCATGGTGATCCTGCTGCTTTGGCTCGCGAGCCTGAAGCGCGAGCGAGAGACGCTGAGCCAGGTCACCAGTTGGCTGACCGCCCATCTCTCCGTGATGTTCGTGCCGGCGGCGGTCGGCCTTGTTGCTCAAGGGCCCGTGTTGTCCCGCTACGGCATCGGCCTCGTCGTCGCGACGACGGTCTCCACATTGCTCACACTGGTGGTCACCGTTCTCGTTTTCCATTGGGCGCTTGCCCTGGGCGAGCGCCGCGCGCCGCTGGGGCGGGAGAAGGGGGTCGTCGCATGAGCGATCTTCTTGCCAGTCCCGTCGCCTGGCTCGCCATCACCTTGGTGGTCTTCGAGGGGGCGGACATGCTCTCCCGCCGTTCGGGGCGGCATCCGCTCTGCCATCCCGTGCTGCTCGCCACGCCGGTGCTGATCGCGCTGTTGCTGCTGACCCGCACGCCCTATCCCGTCTATCTGGGCAGTACGCATGTGCTGGGCTTCCTGCTCGGGCCGGCGGTCGTTGGTCTGGCCGTACCCATCTGGCAGCGGCGCGCGCTCATCCGCCGGCTTGCGGTACCGATCCTGCTGGCGCTCATCGCCGGTGCGGTGACGGCGAGCGTCAGCGCCGTCGCCATCCTCTCCCTCTTCGGGGCGCCGCACGCGATCCTCGCCTCCATCGCCCCGCGCGCGCTGACGACGCCGGTCGCGATGTCCATGGCTCATGTGCTGGGCGGAGTGCCCTCGCTCGCGGCGGCAATCGTTCTCTTCGCCGGGGTGATCGGTGCCATGGCTGCAACACCGCTCTTCAACGTGCTGAAGATACGGGATTATCGAGCGCGCGGCTTCGCCATCGGCGTCGCCGCCCACGGGTTTGGCACGGCGCGCGCCTTCCAGGTGGACCCTACTGCCGGTGCCTTCGCGAGCCTCGGCATGGCGCTCAACGCTATCGTCACCTGCGTGCTGCTTTCGGTTTTCGGTTTCCTGATCTGAACCGGCGAACCCTAGGCGAGGGGAGCGAGGCTGCCATCCTTCTCCCGTTCGCGAAGGGCCCGCGCGCCGAGCGCCGTCTGCGGGCGGGCCGGGTTCACGGCATAGACGAAGCCGGCGGCCCAATCCGCCACGGCCTCGCATGGCATCGGTCGGGCAAGCGAGAAACCCTGGCCGTAATCAGCGCCGAGGAAAGCCACCATCTCGATCAGATCGGGCCTTTCCAACCCCTCCGCCACCACGGTCATGCCGAGCCGGTGGGCCACCTGGATCAGTCCGCCGATGAAGGGAATGGTGCTTTGCGGGTCCGTCAGCGCCTGGTGAATCAGGTTCTGGTCGATCTTCACCTTGTCGAAGGGCAGGGTGCGCAGCCGCTGCAGCCCGCTATAGCCGGAGCCCAGATCGTCCATAACCAGATGCACACCGCGGTTGGAAAGGTCGCGCAGCGCGCTGGTCGCCTGGTCCTTCCAGTTCCGCGTGTCGCCGAGTTCCAGGAGTTCGAGATACAGGCGGTCTGGCGCGATGCCGAAGCGGTCCAGCGCCTCGGTGATCCAATCCGTGCAGCCCTCGGCCTCGAGCACCGCCGGGGGCAGGTTGACGCCGAGCCCGAGGCCCGGCAGCCGGTCGGCGGTCTGCGCCAGGAAGTCGAGCGACTGATGCAGGCCGCGGCGGAACAAGTGCTGCAATTCCAGGCTGCCATAGGCTGAGAGGAATTCGGGCGGTGGAAGGCTCTGACCCTCGAGCGTGATCCGCGCCAGTGCTTCCACCATGGACAGCCTGCCGGAGCGGAGATCGATAAGCGGTTGCATTTCCATCCGCAGCCCGTCGCCGTAAAGCGCATTGCGCAGACTACGACGACGCTCGACGGAGATGGGCGCCTGCGTGGCGGTGGCCACGCCGCTGCCACGCTGCACGATCTCCTGTAGCGCCCAAAGCCAAATGCTCGCGTGCTGATTTGAGAATTGGCCGGGATAAGCGCCGAACAGCGTCAGGATCGCGACAGGCAGACCGCTGTCATCCCGCACCGGCACGGCCGCCGCGCTGCGCACGCTGAAAAGCTGGGCGGTCGGCACCATAGCCGCCATGCGCGGATCGAGGGCAATGTTGTTCGTGACCTCGATCTGCCCCGTGCCCCACGCCCGGAGCGTACAGGGTTCGAGATGGACCTCCTGCGTTCCGAAGCAAAGTGCGATGCCGCGTGCCTCGAGATCCATAAAAACGTTGAGTGCGCAGCCGGCGCTGAATTCCACCACATGCAGATTGTGATCATTCGGTCGGCCCCAGGCGGCACCGTGGATGCCGCACAGGGTGCTCAACGTCTGGACCAGTTCGCCAGGGAAGGTGCCGGCGGCGAACCAGGCGCCCGCGCCCTGTTGGATACGGGCGATAGCCTGCTGCCGCTCGATGTCGATCTGCCAGCGACCCTGCTGCTCGAACTGGAGTTCGTTGGCAAGGCGCGCCTGCAGAACGGTCTGGGCCTGCAGGCGTTGAACGGCGGTCAGCGGCGCACGATCGACGGTCCGGCGCAGCATCGCTCCGAACTGCTCAAGCATGCGAAACGTGTCGGCCGAGGGCAGTCCGACCACCCCGTGGACGGTGCCGACCTTGAGCGAACGCACGCGATGTGCGGTCTCCGTCAGATCGGGTTGAGCCAGAAAGACGAAGTGGTTGCGCAGGGAGGTCGCGAGGCTCGCCGTCTCGGCCGCCGCCATCATCGTCAAGATCCGGTGGCTCTGCTCCATGCCGCTGAGGAGGCCGACCAAGCGGGGCATTTCGGCCTCTATGGCGTGAGCGATCGCCGCCCCGAGTTGGCCCAGCAATTCGCGGCTGGTCTCCCCGTAGGGTGCCGCCGCCATGGCGGGATCACGCTCGGCCATCGGCTGACCCGCGATGTGCCACCACGTCGTGCGCGTGAGCTTCTTCGCCTTGATCTCGTTCAGGGCCACGAAAGCGGTGCGGAGCAGTCCGTCGCGATTGGCCGCATCTTGCGGATAGAGGGCAAGGCCGAGGCTCATCCCGACCGTCATTTCTACCCCGCCCGGGGCCAGGAAAGGTTCGGCGAAGCCGGTTTCAAGCTGGCGCAGAACGGCTTCGGCCGCGGCCAGGGTCTGGCCGTCATCCGGCAGGTCCAGGATCAGGACGAATTCATCCGCGCCGAGGCGCCCGACGAATTGCCCGGATGGCAGCGTCTCCCTTAGCCGAACGGCCACGTCCTGCAGCAGCCGGTCGCCGGCCGTAAGGCCGTGGACATCGTTGAAGGTCTTGAAGTCGTCGAGGTCGATGACGCCGACCGCGACGGCCCGGCCTTCTACTTCGGCTTGGATGAGGGCGTCGGGCAGGCGCTGCTCAAAGGCGTAGCGGTTGGGCAAGCCCGTCTGCCAGTCCCGGAACGCGAGATGCTCGAGTTCTTGCTGGGCGCGCATCCTGCCGGCAATGGCGCTCTGGGCGCGGCGCAGCAATGCGACCGTGCGCCACAAAATGAGAAGCACGACGATGATCACGGAGATCACGGCGGAACCGAGAACATGGGGCGGCAGCAGGGGAGAGGTGATGTCGCGCCCGAGTTCCAGCGCGAGAATGAGAATGACCAGACCGGCCAGAAGGAGGCCGGTCAGCAGGGTCTCGGTCTTGCCACAGACGCGCAGACTTGGGTCGGGGCGTTGCTCTGGCGTCGTTTGCGCCGGCAAGGTCATTCCGTGTCTCCACTCACTGTCGCAACGATATCAAGCTTTGCGGAGGAAGCGACCCATTAGACGACAAAACGTCGGTACACAGTCCCGCGCGCGAGCCGGTGAGCCGGTTGCAGGGGACCGGACGATGCATCACCTGCCGTTGCGAAGGAGACAGCGGAGATGACAATGAGCGATACACGGACCACGGATGCCGGTTTCACAATGGAGAATCCGGTGGACAAATATCCGACCCCGCCCTTCCCAC
>NZ_DATJJK010000207.1:0-2785 GCF_035492295.1 Acidisoma sp.
TGGGAGAAGCGGGCCGGACGCCTCGCCTATGTGCCCGTGCATGAACTGCGCGGGCGGGTGCAGACACTCATGCTGATCGGGCGGGATCGCGGCGTCGATGCACTGACCAGCCTGATGGCCGAGCAGATCAAGACCGCGATATTGGCAACTTCCGGCGGCTGACCTTCAGCCGTTGAAGGCGGTCTTCTGCGTCACCGCGTCCAGCGGGTAATCCCGCACCTCTTCGATCAGCCCGATCAGCGCGCGGGCCGCGCGCTCCACCTGGACCCTGCCCCGCTCTGCATCGCCGGCGGCGGCATTGCCGCAGGCGCCCGAGGGATGCAGATCCTGGGCCTGCCAGCCGAAGCCCACGCCACCTTCCGGCGTCAGCAGCCTGTTCGTCGTCTCCATGGCAACCGATCGGGGCACGAAGTTCTCCGCGAATTCCATCCGCACCTGATCGGGATGTAGATGCAGCATCACCGAAGTTTCGGACTCTCCGCCATGAATGCCGTGTTTCAGCTCGGGCCCGCTGTAGAGGTCGCTGCTGTCGATGGTGCGAAACCAGCTTGCGCCGACGGCGAACATGCCAAGCTCCACGCGCAATTCCCGGCAGACGATCTCCATCACCTGGGGCTGGCCGCCATGGGAATTGAGCAGGATGATTTTCCGCACGCCGCTCGCCCAGGCGCTTTTCGCGACCTCGAACCACAGCCGCGCGAGCAGATCGTACGGCAGGCTCAGTGTGCCGGGATAGGCCAGATGCTCGTTGGATTTGCCGACCGGCATCATGGGCAGGACCAGGGCCGGGAAATCCGGCGCCATCAGCTCCACCGCACGGGCCACGATGCCCGCGTTGATGGCCGCGTCCACCTTCACCGGCAGATGCGGCCCATGCTGCTCCACGGCGCCCACCGGCAAAATGGCCACGATCCCGCTCATGTCGAGCTCGGCGAATTCGCGGGTCGAGAGATCCCACCACCAGTGCGAGGAGAGCAAAGTCATCGGTCCGGCCTTCCTGTTGGGGCGAGCGCGTGGCCCGCGACTGCACCTCCATACGATGCTTTTTCCGGTCTGACCGCTGCCAAATAGGCATCACAACGCGCACAAAAAGATTGTTCCTTTCTTGAGCGACATCGCAGACCATGCCAAGCACTGCCATCTCATTAGGCAAGACTTAGAGGTTTTCATGCCACCCACGCCCGCTGAACCGGTTCAGTCCTCCGCATCTGCCCAAATTCTAAGCAAACCCTTGGCGGTCGAGCCGATTTCGGCCTTAGCCTTCGCACCCTTCGGCAAGCTGGTGGAACCGATGCCGGACGGCGCCCCGGCGGGCGATGTCGACCAGGCGCTCGATCTCTCGGGCGGGCGGCCGCGCTTCTATATCATGGCGCTGGAACATCGCGCGCTGACGGTCAGCCGCATCACCCGCCACAGCCAGGCGACACAGGTGCTCGCCTCCGCCGGCGGCGGCTCCTGGCTTCTCGCCGTCGCCCCGCCCGGCACTGCGGACGCGCCCGATCCGGCCGCGATCCGCGCCTTCCGCATCCCCGGGACCGTGGCCGTGCTGCTGTCGCGCGGCACCTGGCATGCCGGCCCCTATTTCGAATCGCCTTCCATGAGCTTCTTCAATCTCGAACTTGAAGACACCAATGTGGTGGATCACGATACCTGCGATCTCGCGAGCCACTTCGGCATCTCCCTCGTCTTCCAGACGGGCGGATGAGCCCCACCTTGAACGCGATTCCCCCACAGGCTCCGCTGCGCGCCCGCGCGGACGGCATTTCCATCCGCGATGTGGAAATGGTCTATCGCCGCGGCACTCAGGTCACGAACGCGCTCTCGGGCTGCAATCTGGATATCCCTGCCGGCTCCTGGGTCTCACTCATCGGTGCTTCCGGCTGCGGCAAATCGACGCTCCTGCGCATCCTCTCTGATATCGTGCAGCCGACTGGCGGCCAGGCGTTGCTCGGTGGGCTGACACCGGCTGAAGCGCGGGCCGAGCGCCGCTTTGCCCTCGTCAGCCAAAGTGCCGTCATGCTGCCCTGGCGCAAGGTCCTGGCCAATGTCGAGCTTGGCCTCGCCGTTGCCCGCGTGCCGCGTGCCGAGCGCCGCCGTCGCGCCGAGGAAGCGATCGAAATGGTCGGCCTCAAGGGTTTCGAGAAAGCCTATCCCTCCGAACTATCGGGCGGTATGCGCCAGCGCGCCGCCATCGCCCGCGCGCTGACGCTGAAGCCCGCCTATCTCTTCATGGACGAGCCCTTCGGCGCGCTCGACGAACTGCTGCGCGACCGGCTGAATTTCGAGCTGCTGCGCATCCTGGAGGAGACCCGCGCGACGCTGCTGCTCGTCACCCATTCCATCTCGGAAGCCATCATTCTGTCGGACAAGGTGGTTGTCATGTCACCGCGCCCGGGGCGCATCACCCGGCAGATCGACATCGATTTCGGCCATGCGCGATCCTCCATGATCCGGGACGATCCGCGCTTCGGCCGGCTGGAAGCGGAGGTCCGCCATGCGCTTGGCCATAGCATGGGTGGATGACAGCGCCACTCACCCAATCCCCCTGACATCAAGAGGAACTCATATGCGTATGCGAAAAGGTTTTATGACCGCGCTGCTCGCGGGCGTGGCCATGCTCGGCGTCTCGTCCATGTCCGCCCATGCGGCGGAGATGACGAAGCTCCGCGTCGTGCTCGGCTATATCCCTGATGTCGAGATGTACGGGCCGGAATACGCGCTGAAGGAAGGCTATTACAAGGCCGAGGGGCTGGACGTAACGCTGATCCCGGCGGGGCAAGGCGTG
>NZ_DATJJK010000208.1:0-3044 GCF_035492295.1 Acidisoma sp.
CGTCGCCGGGCCACCTTATGAGGATCGCTACAGCGTGGCGGTGGGCGCGGATATCCTGGACCTGCCGATCCGCTCCCTGCCCGCGCCGGACCGGGCCCTCGCCTCCCTCATCGCCAATCAGGCGAGTTTTCCGGTTATTGACCGGCTCACCGCCGCGATGGCGGAACTCGCGCGAGGCTTCCAGCCGGACGTGATCGTCGGCTTGCCGACCTTGGGCCTTGCCTTCGCGCCGGGTCTTGCCCGCGTTCTCGGTCACGCCAACTTCGTGGCTCTCGGCTATTCCAGAAAATTTTGGTACCGGGACGATCTCTCGGTCGAAATCCGCTCCATCACCTCGCCCGCTGCGGCCAAGCGCCTTTACGTCGATCCGCTCATCCTGCCGCGCCTCGCCGGAAAACGGGTGCTGGTGGTGGATGATGTGGCGAGCACCGGCGCCTCGCTGCACGCTGCGGCCACCCTTCTGGCGCGGGCTGATGTCTGCGTGGTCGGCGCCGTCGTCGCCATGCGTCAGGGCAGGATCGATTCGGCCGACGATCCCTTTCCCATCGCCCATGTCTTCGCCACACCGCGCTTCAGTAGGCGCGCAGACGGCTGGTGGCCGGATCAGCCTTGAGGCTTGTGGCAGACGGCTTCGATGTTGTGGCCGTCCGGATCGAGCACGAAGGCGCCGTAATAGTCCGGGTGGTACTGCGGCCGCAGCCCTGGCGCGCCATTGTCCCGTCCGCCTGCCGCCAGCGCCGCCGCGTGGAAACGGTCCACCGTCGCGCGGTCCGCCGCCGCGAAGGCGATGTGCACGCCGCTCAGCGGGCCGGCTTTCGGACCGATCCAGAAATAGGGGCTCTGCCCCTCGCCAAAGCCCGCGTAAGCGGTGCCGTCACCCGCCATCTCAACGATGCCGAGCGGCGCCAGTGCGGCCGCGTAGAAGGCCCGCGCGCGCGAAAAATCCGTCACGCCAAGGGTCACATGGTCAAGCACAGGAACCTCCGCCCAGAAAGGGCGGAGGCTAGCGCAGAGCGAGACCCGTCGTCAGTCTTTGAGACGCTCGACCCGCGCGCCCACCGCCGAAAGCTTGCCCTCGACATCCTCGTAGCCGCGATCGAGGTGATAGACGCGGCTGACCACGGTCTCGCCCCTCGCGGCAAGTCCGGCGAGGATCAGCGAGGAGGAGGCGCGCAGATCGGTTGCCATCACCGGCGCGCCGGCGAGTTGCGGCACGCCGCGCACGATGGCCGACGCCCCGTGCACATTCACTCGCGCGCCCATGCGGGTGAGTTCGGACACATGCATGAAACGATTCTCGAAGATCGATTCGGTGATCATCGAGGCGCCGTCGGCGACCGTCATCAGCGCCATGAACTGGGCCTGCATGTCGGTCGGGAAACCGGGATAGGGTTCCGTCATCACATCGGCGCCGTGCAGTCCGTTGCGGCGCTGCACGCGCACGCCCTCGGGCAGTTCGGTGATCGCGATGCCGGCCTCTTCCAGCACCCGCGCGACGGCGCCGAGATGGTCCATTCGCGCGTCACGCAGCAGAACCTCCCCGCCCGCGATGGCGACAGCGCAGGCATAGGTGCCGGTCTCGATGCGGTCGGGGATGATGGCATGGGTCGCACCATGCAGGCGTTCCACACCCTCGATCACCAGTTCACCCGTGCCGATGCCGGAAATCCGCGCGCCCATGGCGGTGAGGCAGTGGCAGAGATCAATGATCTCGGGCTCGCGCGCCGCGTTGCGCAGCACCGTTTGTCCGTCCGCCAGGCTCGCCGCCATCAGCAGGTTTTCGGTCGCACCGACGGAGACCATGGGAAAGATGATGGTGGCGCCCTTCAGGCGCCCGCGCACTTTCGCCACGACATAGCCGCCCTCAAGCTCGATCAGCGCGCCCATCTGCTCCAGCCCCTTGAGGTGGAGATCGACCGGCCGCGTGCCGATGGCACAGCCACCGGGCAGCGAAACCCGCGCCTCGCCGCAGCGGGCGAGCAAGGGTCCGAGCACGAGGATGGAGGCACGCATCTTGCGCACGATGTCGTAGGGCGCCTCGGTATTGGTGATGGCGCCACCGAGCGAGAGAACACGCCCTTCCGCATCCGTCTTCTCGACAGCGATGCCGTGCTGGGCGAGGAGATCGCCCAGGGTGACGATATCGGCGAGACGCGGCACGCGGGTCAGGACGAGCCGCTCATCCGTGAGCAGGCCCGCCGCCATGAGGGGAAGCGCGGCGTTCTTGGCACCGCCGATGGGAATTTCACCGTGCAGCGGCCGGCCGCCGATGATCCTGATACGATCCATTCGTCTGGGTTCCAGTCGCGTCAGATCACATGCGCGGCAGCGCGACGCCGCGCTGCCCCATGTATTTCCCGGCCTTGTCGGCGTAGCTGATTTCGGGTGCGCTTTCGCCGCGCAGGAAGAGGAACTGGCAGATGCCCTCGCCGGCGTAGATCTTGGCGGGCAGTGGCGTCGTATTGCTGATCTCGATCGTGACCTGGCCTTCCCACTCGGGCTCCAGCGGCGTCACGTTCACGATGATGCCGCAGCGGGCATAGGTGGACTTGCCGAGGCAAATCACCAGCACGTCGCGCGGAATGCGGAAATATTCGACGGTATGGGCCAGCGCGAAGCTGTTCGGCGGAATGATGCAGACCGGCGTCTTGCGGTCCACGAAGCTCGACGGATTGAAGGCCTTCGGGTCGACCACCGCCGAGTCCACATTCGTGAAGATCTTGAAATCCTCCGCGACCCGCGCGTCATAGCCGTAGGAGGAGAGGCCGTAGCTGACGATACCGTCCCGCTTCTGGGTCTCGACGAAGGGGTCGATCATCCCCTGCTCGGTTGCCAGGCGGCGAATCTCGTGATCAGGCAGGATGGACATGGGGCAGGACTCCGGGACTCGAAAGGTCTTGGGCGCGCGGGCCGCAAGTCTCCCCTCTAGCTCACTCTGAAATATCTTGAAACAACTTGTGCGCTGGGAGGGTCTCGGACGGCGCCCCTTCGCGCCCACGCTCCTGCTCCTTGCGGCGACGGAGATTGGCACGCAGCGCCGCGGC
>NZ_DATJJK010000209.1:0-11748 GCF_035492295.1 Acidisoma sp.
CTCCACACATAGCCTTCCGCATCCACGGTCGCGCCGTCCGGCGCACCGCCGATCTCCTTGAACGAAGCGAAGCAGCGCTTGTTGGAGGGCGTGCCGGTCGCCGTATCATAGTCGTAGGCGGAGATTTCCTCGGACCAGGTATCGGTGAAATAGAAGGTCGTTCCCTCCGGGCTCCAGCATGGTCCATTGGAACAGATGATATTGCCTTCGAGCTTATGGACGGACAGATCGGGGTCAAGCCGATAGAGACCGCCATTCGGCCCCTCCTCCTTCATGTCCATGGAGCCGGCAATGAAGCGGCCCTGCCGATCGACCTTGCCGTCATTCAGCCGCGTGTTGGGGATGTTGGATTCCGGATCGTAGATCGGCGTCGTCTCCCCGGATTTAAAATCGAGAAAATGAAAGCCGGTCTGCAGTGAAACCACGGCGCCTCCCTTCGCGCGGAGTGCCATGGAGCCGATATTGGCCGGCACGTCCCATTCCGCGATCTCCGTGCCATGTTCTGTGCAGCGAAAGACCTTGTTGCCGAAACTGTCGATCCAATAGAGGCGCTGCTCTTCCACATCCCAGAGAGGTCCCTCACCCAGGATGTTCTTGCAATCCACGAGCACGCGGATATCGGCTTCCTCTGACATTTTCTTGTTCCCTGGCTCGGCTCGTTCTAGTGCGGCCGTTCTATCTCGTTAAAAACCGACTTTGTCGCGACCCTTGAGCGCCAGGATCTCCCGGGCCTCATCCGGCGTCGCGACCTCGAGGCCGAGACCATGGACGATCTCGGCGGCCCGGCCTACCTGCTCGGCATTGCTTTTTGCGAGGACGCCCGGCCCGATCCAGACGCTGTCTTCCAGCCCCACCCGGATATGCCCGCCCTGCGCCGCGGACATTGCTGCGATCGGCATCTGCATGCGGCCCGAACCCAGAACGGACCAGCGATAGTCGGTGCCGAACAGCCTATCCGCCGTACGCTTCATATGCGCCACGTCCTCAGGATGGGTGCCGATGCCGCCCAGGATGCCGAAGACCGTCTGCACGAAGAAAGGCGGCTTGACGAGGCCACGCTCCGCGAAATGCGCGAGATTGTAGAGATGGCCGATGTCATAGCATTCGAATTCGAAGCGCGTGCCGTTCCCGGCGCAGGACTCTAGCGCGTATTCGATATCCTTGAAGGTGTTGCGGAAGATGAGATCAACGCTGTTTTCGAGATGCGCCCGCTCCCACTCATGCTTAAACTCTTTGTAGCGCTTCAGCATGGGGAAAAGGCCGAAGTTGAAGGAGCCCATGTTGAGGGAGGCGACCTCAGGCTTGTGCGTCATCGCGGGCCCAATGCGTTCGTCGATCTTCATGTAGGGCGCGCCGCCGCTGGTGAGGTTGATCACCACATCGGATGCCGCCTGAATACGCTTAAGGAAAGGCAGGAAGGCCGCTGGGCTCTGATCGGGCCGTCCGGTCTCAGGATCGCGCGCGTGGAGATGCACAATGGCCGCACCCGCTTCGGCTGCGCCGATTGCGGCCTCCGCGATCTGATCCGCCGTCACCGGCAGATAGGGCGACATGGACGGTGTATGGATGGCGCCGGTGACGGCACAGGTGATGATGACTTTACGTGTGGCGGCCATGCGACCCTCCCTTTCTCTCACAGACTCTCGACATTGCCACAGACGGGAATGGACTGCCCGGAGATCATCCAGCCGGCCCGGCTGCACAGGAAGATGACGGCGGAGGCGATGTCATCCGGCGTCACCATCTGCCGCAGTGAAATGCGCTGAAGATATTCCGCCTCCATCACTTCATAGCTTACGCCGGTCTGTTCCGCCCGCGCGCGGATGACACCTTCCATGCGCGGTCCTTTCACGATCCCGGGCAGGATGGCATTGACGCGGATACCATCAGGGCCGAGTTCCTTGGCGAGGCTTTGCGTGAGGCCAATGATCGCCCATTTCGAGGCGGAATAGGGTGTGCGATAGGCATACCCGAACCGCCCGGCGGAGGAGGACATATTGACGATCGCCCCCTCACCCGCCGCGCGCAGATGCGGCACGGCGTAATGGGCGCAGTAGAACTGCCCATTGAGATTGATGTCGATGGTGCGGCGCCAGGCGTCCGACGCGATCTCGTCGACCGTGCCGGTAGGCCCCGCGATGCCGGCATTGTTGATGAGAACATCGAGCCCACCGAGGGCCGCCACTGCGTCGTCGACCATGCGCGCCACAGCCGCCTCGTCCGAGACATCGGTGACGGAGGTGCTGACGCCCGTGCTTGCCGCACAATCCGCGAGTGCTGCTTCGTTGACGTCGCAGACATGAACCCGGGCGCCATCCTCCACGAAGGCATCGGCGATGGCGCGGCCGATGCCGCTGGCACCTGCGGTCACGAGAACGCGAAGACCCGGTTTGACCTGACGGTTCTGCATGGTGCTTTCCTGTTATCCTTCAGCCCGGCGCCCGCTCGCGCAATGCCACGACGGCTGCGAGCACAACGGCGCCATAGAGAATTTCGCGAATGGCCGGCGGAGTCGTGGTGCCCGCCAGCAAGGTTTGCAACGCTGTCAGCAGCAGCACGCCGCCGACCATGCCGAGATAGGTGCCGCGCCCACCAGTGATCAGCGTGCCGCCAACGACGACAACCGCGATCGATGGCAACAGATAGTCATCCCCCATGCCGAGGCTCGCCTGCCCACTGAAACCCGCCAGCATGATGCCGACCAAGGCCGAGCAGAGACCGCTCAACACATAGACGCCAATGGTCGTGCGGCCAACATTCACCCCCGCGAGGCGCGCGACACGCGGATTATTGCCGACCGCATAGATGCGACGGCCGAGGCCGGTGCGGGAGAGCAACAGGCAGGCGGCGAGGATGAAGAGCAGCACCAGCCAAATGACCGGCGTGATCCCCCCGAGGCTGCCGGTCATCACCCAGCGCACTGCAGGCGGCGCGAAGCCCGAGGGCGTGCCGCCGCTGTAAAGCAAGGCCACGCCCTGCAGGATGCCGTTCATGCCGAGCGTGACCACGATCGGCGGCAAGCCGAAGAGTACGACGCCGGCACCATTGAGGGCGCCGATGGCCGCCCCCACCGCGAGCACCAGGGGAATGGTCCATAACGCGGCATCCGCCGACCCCTGCGCGAGGCCGGCCACAAGAATGCCGGCAAGCCCGATCGTCCAGGGTAGTGACAGATCAAGCCCGCCGGTGAGGATGACGGCGCCCTGGCCGAGAGCCAGGATGATGAGGAAGGAGGAGAGCACCGCCAGCACGCCGATGTAATGCGGCCCGATGCCGCCGAACATCAGGCCGGTCACAACGAGGACGAGCAAGAAGCAGATATAGGCGGGCACCGCGTAGCGCAGCGCCTCCGCATGACGGCGCATCCAGGGAACGCGTGGAACGGTTCCTGCTCGCGCACTGGGCAGATGAAGATCGGTCACCGCGCCCCGCGCACGCCTGCGGAAGGATGGCAGGCTCGGCGATGCCAGCCAGCGCGCCACGGGAAGCCCGGCATGGGCGGCGCCGCTGAAGGAAGCGAGGATGAGGATCAGCCCCTCCACCACCGTGCCGTAATAGGCCGGCACGTTGAGGACGAGCAGGATATTGACGATGAGCATGAGCGCATAGGCACCGAAGACCGAGCCCACGCATCCGCCACGCCCGCCGCCTAGAACCGTGCCCCCGATGACGACAGCCGCGAATATCTGCAGAAGCAACGGCTGACCGACCAGCGGATCGCCGGTGCTGGTCTGCGCCGTCACCATCACCCCGGCCAGGCCGTACGCGGCGCCGGCCAGCATGTAGGTGAGGAAGGTCGTGCGCACCACTTTGATGCCGATGAAGCGGGCGGCATCCGCGTCACTGCCGACGGCATAGAGCGCGGTGCCGAAGCGCGTCTGCTTGAGCAATCCCCAGACCACGAGAACCGCGACCACAATGATGATGGGCGCCGGAAGCAGGTTAGGAATGGCGCTGCCGGTGAAGAAGGCCGAGAAATCCGCAGGCACCGTACCGCCGGGCTTGTCCATCACAAGCAGCGTCATACCTTCGGTCACGAACATCACGGCGAGCGTCACGACAATAGGCTGCAGCCGCAACACGGCGACGAAGAAACCGTTGACCGCGCCGACACAGGCGCCGGCCCCAATGCCGATGACGGCCCAGAGGATTTCCGATCCCGGAGAAGCGCCAAGATGCGTCGCCAGAAGCACATTGACGAGGGAGATCACCGCTCCGGCGCTGAGATCGAAGCCGCCGGTGAGGATGACGAGGGTCTGGCCGACTGCGGCCAAGGCCAGCGGCGCGCCGCCCGAAGACATATAGGAGACGTCGAAATAGCCCATCGGCGCGGCGGAGAGCAGATTGACGGTCACCAGCAGGACCACGAAGACGAGGATTGCGGTGAGCAGTCCCCGCCGGCGCAGAAGTTCCGGCAGCATACCGGCGGAGAGCGCGGCGCTCATGCGAAGGCTCCAATCCTGCTGTCCTGCCCGCGCACATCCGGCGCATGCGCATGGCCAAGGGCCGCACCCATGATCGCGGCCTCGGTGATACCCTCGCCCTCCAGTTCCTCGGTGATTCGGCCACGATAGACGACGAGAACCCGATGACTGAGGCCGATCACTTCGGCGATTTCCGTCGAATAGAGCAGCACCGATCCGCCGGCGGCCGCGAATTCCGCGATGAGCTGATAGATCTGGTGCTTGGTGCCGACATCGACGCCGCGTGTCGGATCAAACAGCAGCAGGATGCGGCTGCCGGCGACGAGTGACCGGGCCAGCACGATCTTCTGTTGGTTGCCGCCACTGAAGGAGCGCGCGGGCATATAGAGCGCGCGCTGATCCACCTGCACACGCGCAAGCGCCGCAGAGACTGCTAGGCGTTCCGCCGCCATGTCGATGAGACCGCCCCGAATGAAACGCTCGATCACCGGCAGGGTCGTATTGGCGCTGCCATTGAGTTTGAGGAACAGGCCTTCGGTCTTGCGTTCCTCGGGCACCAGGTTGATGCCGATGCGCGCATCGATCGCATCACGCGGCGAGCGAAGCGCCACGGGCTCGCCACCCACGAGGATCTCCCCCGTGCGCGCCTCGACATCGCCGAAGAGGGTCAGGAACAGGTCGCGCTGGCCCATGCCCTGCAGCCCGGCGACGCCCAGGATTTCGCCGGCATGAAGCGTGAGATCGGCCTGCCGCATTTCGCCGCCGCCGAGGCTCCGCGCCTCCAGCACGGCCGGCGCTTCCTGCGGTAAGGCGCGCTTGGCCGGAAAAGTGGCCGCAATGGAGCGGCCAATGATGCGCTCAATCACCTCTGCATCGCTCACCTCAGAAACCGCGAAGGTGCCGACGCTCTGGCCGTTCCGCAGGATGGTCAGATCATCGCAGAACTCCCGCACTTCCGGCATGCGATGGGAGATAAAAAGGATGGTGGTACCGGCTGCCCTCAGCCGGGCCATGATGTCCCCCAGCCAGTGAATGTCATCACCCGACAGTGCCGAGGTGGGCTCGTCCAGCAGCAGAATGCGCGGATTGCGCATCAAAGCGCGCGCAATCTCGATCTTCTGCCTGACTGCCAGGTCGAAGCGGCGAATCTCCGCGCGCGGAGAGACAAAGCCGAGGCCGAGACTTTCGAGATGGGCCGCTACCTGCGCCTGCCCTGCACGGCGCTTGAGCAGACCGAGCGCCCCCACCGGCTGGTAGGGCAGCAGCATATTCTCCCAGACCGTGAGATCTGGAACCTGGGTCAGTTCCTGAAAAGCCGTCTGCAAACCCGCGCGATGGGCATCGCGCGGGTTTGAGAGATGCATGGTCTCGCCGAAGATTGCGATCTCTCCGGCATCGGGCTGCACAAGGCCGCTCAGCATCTTGACCATGGTCGATTTGCCGGCGCCGTTCTCGCCCAGCAGGGCGTGCACCGTGCCGGTTCCCGCCGCGAAGCTCGCATCCGACAAGGCAACGGTCGGGCCGTAGGCCTTACGGATGTTGTGCACCGCGATGGCGTGGGATTGGGCCATGGTCATGGCACTTTCGCCTCCTCCTGCCGGCTTACTGTTCCGGCGTTGCGTGCAGCGCCGCCTGCAGGCCGACCTCGGGCGTCTCGGTCGAGAAGATCGCCGCGAACCAGCCGGGATTGCTGATGATGGCCGGCTGGAAGACGTTGCAGCCGCCCTGCATGTCCTTCCAGCTGCCGGTCGTGCACATCTTCACGGTATCGTTCTTCGCCAGCGGCAGCGGCAGGACGATGTCATGCGCCAGAGGCTTGCCCTCCAGCTTGCCGACCGCGAGCTTGAGCGCCAGCGCGCCGGAATAGGGCGGCGAGGCATAGGAAATGCTGGGCAGGCCCATCGGGCGGTAGGTGCCGTGCGCACCGTCGACCGCAGTGCCGCTCGCCAGCATCTGTACGCGGTGGCCATTTGCGCCCTCCCCGGCGCAGGGTTTCAGCGCGTCGTCCTTGATGCCCGCTTCGCTTTCCATGGAGGTCGCGGTCAGACAGCCGACCTGCATCCAGAGGCCGTCGATATCCTTCCAGGGATGGGTTGCGACGATCTTGGAAAGCTCGGTGCGGGCGACCGCTTGGCTCCACATGCCGACACCTTCGGCGACGACGTGGATGCCGGGATATTTCGCGAAGACGGCCTTGGCTGCGGCCGTGCGGTCGGTATCGACGGAGGTGCCGGGCACGCCGTCCATCAGCACGATATTGCCCTTGCCACCGAGCTTGTCGGCGAGCCACTGCGCTGTGACGGTGCCGGCCTCGTTCTGATTGATGTGTACGTTGTAGGCGCAAGGCTCTGTCACCTGGGCATCATAGGCGATGACGACGACGTGTCGCGCGCAAGCCGCGCGAATGACTGGGTTCAGCGCGGTTGGCGAGATGGGATAGACAACGATCGCCTGCGCGCCCGCCTGCACCATGGCATTGATCTGCTGGATCTGGCGTTGAGCATTGGGACCCGAGACCTGAACCTCCAGCTTCACCTTATCCTTCAGCCCGGCAGAGGCGGCCATGGCCTTAACCATGTTCTCGGCCTCGGCCTGCCAATCGTTCCCAATATAGCTCATGCTCAAATAGACTTTGAAGGGCTTGGCCTGGGCCAAGGCGCCGCCGCCTGTCAGAACCGCGGCGCCCGCCAGAAAGGCCGTCGCCATGCGCGCTAATAGCTTCATCGTTTCCCCCGTTTCTATGTGCCTGTTGTGGCACTATTTTTGGTTGTTCTTGGTCTTCTTCTCGGTCATCAGGCTTCAGGCGCTATTCGGCGGAGCCTCTCAGCTTCAGGCAGAAAGGCAGCGATTCCGCCGGACGCGCCGTATCCGCGCCCTCCCATATCTGGAAGAGGGCATCGGTCACGGCTGCGCCGAAGGCGTCATACGGAATGTGGACGGTGCTGAGCCATGGCGCGACCCAGTCGTTCATTGGATTGTCGTCAAAGCCGAAGATTGCAACATCTTGAGGCACGTTCAGGCCAAGCTCGCGACAGCGACGGTATAGCCCGTAAGCCACGAGATCGTTGCTGCAGAAGATCGCGCGGGGATGGCGGGCCTTGTCCAGTAGCCGGCCGGCAGCCTGATAGCCGCCTTCAATCGAAAGACCGCCCGCCACAAGATGAGCGGGCGACGGCGCACGGCCGGCGCGGCCGAGCCGCCCCAGGAAACCTTCATAACGCTCGCGGCTGGCCGAGGAGTGCAGCGGCCCGTGGATGACGGCACAATCGTCAAAACCCTGGGCAAGAAAGTGCTCAGCAACTGCCTCCCCTGCGGCGACATTGTCAATGCCGACAAAAACACCGCCGCCGCGCGGCGGCTTGCGGTTGACAAAGGCAATGGGCAGGCCACCTGCCAGCGCCTGGGCAAGCCCCTCGCTTTCGACCGCGCCGAGAAGCGCCACGCCACGCACGTGATAGGCCTGCATCTCCTCGAGATAGAAATCCTGCAAACCTGGATCTTCGCCGGTGTTGCACAGAATCATGGTATGGTCCCGGCCGCGCAGCGTGGTTTCGATCGAGCGCGCGATGGCCGAATAGAACGCGTTCGCGATATCGGGGATGAGCAGGGCGACGAGGCGCGTCTGCCGCATCCGCAGCGCGCGGCCGGCATGGGCGGGGCGATAGCCGAGCACCTCCGCTGCCTCTCGCACCCGCGCCCGGGTCTCCTCATTCGCTTTGGTGCTGATGCCGTTGAGGACACGGGAAACGGTGGCAATGGAGACGCCGGCGCGCGCAGCCACCGCCTGAATGCCGACTGTCTTCGGCTTGGGCGACAAGACCTCTGTTTGCTCCTGGCGAAGCGGGCGGGCGGGCGGCATCGCGGTCCCTGAATCGTTTCCGGTAGTTTTTGGGTAAACGTTTACCCTGTTGGCGCCAAGTCCAACGCATTCACCCCTCGCTTGTCAAGTGGCAAGATGGACGCTACCTGATTCTTATCAGCGCCCAGCGGCGTCGTGCTGCACTGCAACGAGCGCCTCGCGGGCCCACACTGTCGCCAAAAGCGCGCGTCGGTGGCAATCTCGGGGATAAATGGGGAAGGCAACCGATGAGCACGATCAATTATCTGACCCGCATCGAGTTCGGCGAGGGCGAGATCACCCGCCTTCCAGAACTGCTCGCCGCACTCGGCGTGACGCGCCCGTTGATCGCGACGGATGCGGGACTAGTGCGCAGCGGTCTCGTCTCCCGCATTACTGAATCGCTGCCCGACGCCGTCGTTTTCGACGGCACGCCAGGCAATCCGACCGAAGAGGCGGTGCTTGCCGCCCTCGCCCTTTACCAAAGCAATGAATGCGACGGCATCGTGGGATTGGGCGGCGGTTCCTCGATCGATCTTGCCAAGGGGGTGCGTTTGTTGAGCGGACATCCTGCGCCGCTCGGCCAATACGCCGCCGTCAACGGCGGTGTTGCGCGCATCCACAACCGCATCTCCCCGATGATCGCGGTGCCGACGACCGCCGGCACCGGCTCCGAGGTCGGGCGTGGCGCACTGATCACCACCGCCGAAGGGCGCAAGCTCGGCATCCTCTCCCCCTTCATCCTGCCCACGATCGCTCTGATTGATCCCGAACTCACCTACGGCTTGCCGCCCTTCCTGACCGCCGCGACCGGGATGGATGCGATCTCTCACTGTCTTGAGACCTATATGGCGCCGGCCTTCAACCCACCGGCGGAGGCGATCGCCCTGCATGGCTTGGCCTGTGGCCTCGGCGCCATCGAGCCAGCTACGAAAGACGGCGCCGATAAGACCGCCCGACGCGACATGATGATCTGCGCCTTCGAGGGGGCGATGGCCTTCCAGAAGGGCCTCGGCGCGGTGCATGCCATCACCCATCCGATGGGCGCCATCCGTTCCCTCAACTTGCATCACGGCACGCTCAACGCGATTTTGATGCCCGCGGTTCTGCGCTTCAACCGCCCGGCGATCGGCGCCAAATGGGACAAATTGACCGAGTTGATGGGCGGCGCACCCGATACGGTGATCACGGCGCTCAACGAGCGTCTGGGCCTGCCCGCCGGGCTTGGCGCCCTCGGCGTCACCGAGGCGATGATGGAGGAGGTCTCCCACGCGGCGCTGCTCGACCACTGCCACGCGACCAATCCGCGCCGTGCCAGCCAGCAGGACTATCTGGACATCATACAGCAATCGCGCTGATGCTCTGACCGACAAAGGGAGACGGATATCGCGATGATTGAGCAGGCAGGGCCGCAGACGGGAGAAGCCGCGCGGCTGGATGCAACCACATTGAGGCCGCTCGGGCGCACGGGCCTTTCGGTCACGGCGCTCGGCCTCGGCACTGCGCCACTTGGCGGCCTTTATGGCCCGCTGCCGCGTAGCCAGGCCTTCGATCTGTTGGAATGCGCCTGGGAGCAGGGGATCCGGTATTTCGACACCGCGCCGATGTATGGGATGACGCGCTCGGAACATCTGACCGGCCACGCGCTACGCGAGAAGACCGAACCCTTCATTCTTTCCACGAAGGTCGGTCGGTTGATGACGACGGACCGCGCCGGGCGCCGTCTGCCGCCCGAGCCGCCGAAGAACCCGCTCGATCCGGGCTGGTACAACGGCCTGCCGTTCCGCGAGGTCTTCGACTACAGCTATGACGGTATCATGCGGAGCTACGATGACAGCCAGCAACGCCTCGGTCTCGCCCGCCTCGACATTCTCTATGTGCATGATATCGGGCGCGTCACCCATGGCGCATTGCATGATCATCACTGGGATGCGCTGACCAAGGGTGGTGGCTTCCGCGCCTTGCAGGAGCTGAAGGCGGCCGGGGACATCGCCGGTTTCGGTCTCGGGGTCAATGAATGGGAAGCAATCCGGGACGCACTGGAGGAGACCGATCTCGATTGCTGTCTTCTCGCCGGCCGCTACACGCTCCTCGACCGCAGCGCAGAGCAGACGCTGCTGCCGCTGGTACAGAAGCGCGAGGTCGCCGTCGTCCTTGGCGGCGTCTTCAACTCTGGCATTTTAGCGACCCCAGCGCGCGGGGTGCAGAAGTTCGACTATGCGGACGCCCCGTCAGATGTCGTCATCAAGGTCGAAGCACTCAGGGAGATCTGCGAGGAGCATGGCGTGCCACTGGGTGCTGCGGCGATCAATTTTCCACTGCGCCATCCCGCCATCACCTCTGTGCTCGTGGGCGCGCGCAGCCGGGCGCAGTTGCTGCAGAATATCGCCTGGATCGACATGGATTTGCCCGAGGCGATTTGGGCCGATATCGACCGCGCGCTCAACCAGAGCTGACGTGATGCTCGACGCGCATCAGCATTTCTGGCGGCCAGAGCGCGGCGATTACGGCTGGCTGACGCCTGAAACCGGCGTGCTCTACCGGGATTTTCTGCCCGCCGATCTGCGGCCGCTGATGCAGGCTGCCGGCATCACCCGCAGCATCGTCGTGCAGGCAGCGGAGACCGAGGCCGAGACCGATTTTCTGCTCGCTTTGGCGGCGGAGACGGACTTCGTCGCCGGGGTCGTCGGCTGGCTGGACATGACGGCCGAGGACTTCCCTGCCCGCCTCGCCTATTATCGCGCCCAGCCGAAATGGGTGGGGCTGCGCCCCATGCTGCAGGAGCATCCGCCCGAGAAAACCCTCGATCCGCGCTTCCGCGCGGCGCTCAGGGAGGTCGCGCGGCAGGACGTGCCCTTCGATATCCTGACCTTTCCGCGCCATCTGCCGGCGATGCTGACCGTTCTGGCCGAGGTGCCTGACCTCTGCGGCATCGTCGACCATATCTCCAAACCGGAGATGACCAAGCCGACTTTAGGCGACTGGGCCGGTCACATGACGGCGCTGGCCGCCCATCCCCGCCTGATGTGCAAAATCTCCGGGATGGTGACGGAAGCCGGCGCAGATTGGTCGGCGGACCGAATCCGCCCCTTCCTCCGTCACGCAGCAAAGGCCTTCGGGCCGGAGCGGCTGGTCTTCGGCACCGATTGGCCGGTCTGCACGCTGGCCGCGCGCCATGGCGAGGTCATGGACCTCGCCCGCACGCTGCTGGCCGAGCTGTATGACGCAGCCGATCTCGAAAAGATCTTCGAGACCAACGGGGCGCGCTTCTATCGCCTGGGCGCCTGAGACCCGCGGCCCGCGACCGGCGCGGCAGGGAATTTGCTTCCCATCTCCGTGACCTCGGCTTCAGGAGTCTCCGCATGCAATTGGACGAACAGTCCCCCGATTTCCATCGCGCGCGTTATTTCGCGCTGAAGGCGCAGGCGAAGGCCAAGGCTGACGCTCCCCCGCCTGCGCTCGACAGACCGGGCGCCACGCAGGAGA
>NZ_DATJJK010000210.1:0-31166 GCF_035492295.1 Acidisoma sp.
GATCCGCGAGGAAAGGTTGCGGAAATCCTGCCCGCGAGCCTCACGCCGGTAGCACTCGCGCGCCGGGTGCGTACTGCCATGGGCGCGCCGGACCAGGGCTAGCGCATCGGGGTTAGACTGGCAGGCCAGCGCCGTCGCGCAGCACGGCCTCGGCCGCCGGCGTATACGCCGCTCCGTCGTGCAGGACGAGGCCTGGGGCCACGCGGAAATCGGCGCGGCCGCCGCGGATGGCCTGCAGGATGAGGATGCGCGCCGGCATGCCTGCCCGCGGCCAGAGCGGGAAGAGGCGCGGCGAGCCGCAACCGGCGTCCGGCAGGGCAGCCAGTGCTTCCGGCAGCGCCCGCGCGGGCAGGATGAGGGTGAGGCTACCGCGATGGCGCAGCGTCCGGCCGAGTGCGCGCGTCCAGGCGGCGATCAAGCCCGTCTCCGCCACTTTGGCGCGCGCCCGCAATACCGCGGCCGAGCGCGTGCCGCTGGCCGCATGCCAGGGCGGATTGGCCATGGCGTGGTCGAAGGTACCGCCGCCATCAGCCGGGTCCGCGCCCAGCGCGCGGATGTCGGCGGTGACCACGCCGAGGTCCCTTCGTCCGTTGGCGAGGAAGTTCCGGGCGGCAATCGCCGCCATGCGCGGCTCGATCTCGATGCCGAGGCCGGAGACCCCGGCAACGCGGGCGGTGAGGCATAGCAGCCCCGCGCCGGCCCCTGTGCCTGCTTCCAGCACGCGCTCCCCAGGCCGCGCGGCGACGGCTGCGGCGAGGAAGATTGGCTCGATCCCGGTGCGATAGCCTTCCCTTGGCTGGGCGTAATCAATCCTGCCATTGAGCAAGTGCCCTCGGGTGAGGTCAGCGCCGTCCATGCATCCTCCGATTGAGCAGGGTGGCCGCGCCGTGGCCACCGCCGGTCTCCGGCTAGGGTGGTAGCGAGCGCGCGGATTTTGTGCGATGCCGAACTTGGCCCATGGGTGGCCAGCCCGGTGACCCGCCTCCCAGGGGCCCGGATACATTCCCCCTACCGGAAGGGCTTGAGTTTGGGCATGACTGCCGGCGTGAAAACTTTCAGGGACGATAATGCCGTGGCGCCCGAGCCTGACGCGCTGGGCAAGCTCCTCGCCCTGCTGCAGGCGGACATGGAAGCCTGCAACCGGGCGATTGTGAGCCGGATGGAGAGCCCGGTCGCCCTCATCGCCCAGGTTGCGGCGCATATCGTCGCGGCCGGCGGCAAGCGCATGCGGCCCCTGCTGACGCTCGCCGCGGCTCGCATGTGCGGCTATGCCGGGGGGGAGCGGCACGTCCATCTCGCCGCCTGCGTCGAGTTCATCCATACCGCGACCCTTCTTCACGACGACGTCGTCGACGAAAGCCGCCTGCGCCGGGGCAATGCATCGGCCAATGCCGTGTTCGACAACAAGACGCCGGTGCTGGTGGGCGATTTCATGTTCGCCCGCGCCTTCGAACTCATGGTGGCGGACGGCTCGCTGCATGTGTTGCGCATCCTCTGCTCGGCCTCCGCGACCATCGCCGAGGGTGAGGTGCTGCAACTGGTGACCCAGCACGATCTGACGACGACCGAGGCTCGCTATCTGGATGTGGTGCGCGGCAAGACCGCCGCCCTTTTCTCGGCCGCCGCGCAGGTGGGGGCGGTTATCGCCGCCCGGCCGCTGGCGGAGGAGGATGCGCTTGCGACCTTCGGCATGAATCTCGGGATCGCCTTTCAGCTGGTGGACGATGCGCTCGACTATGCGGCTGACCAGGCGGTCCTCGGCAAGACGGTGGGAGACGATTTCCGCGAGGGCAAGATCACGCTGCCGGTGCTGATCGCCTATCAGGCGGGAAGCGCGGAGGAGCGGGAATTCTGGCGCCGCACGCTGGAGGAGGGCGAGCAGGGCGAGGCCGATCTCGCCCGGGCGATGGCGCTGCTCGAACGCCACCATGCCATCGAGATGACCCTTGCCCGGGCCGCGGATTTCGTGCGCGCAGGGCAGGATGCGCTGGCGATCTTCCCGGCCTCGGCATTGCGCGACGCGTTGATCGAGGTCGGCACCTACACCGTCAATCGCGCGCATTGACGATCGGGGCGGCGCGCCCACTTCACTCCCAGTAGAGTGTGATCTGACGCGTAAATCACAGTCTAACTTCTTGATGAGGGCCTGATCATCACGTCAGGTCAATCGCTTATGCGATTGATCTGAACTGATCGGCTCTTGGCGTTCAGCGATTCAAAAAGTGATTGGAGATGGCAGACGTGACCAAGGCCCCGCCGATGCACAACCACAAGACCCGCAATGACCTCGAAGGCAATGCCAAAAAGGTGTCCATCGAGATTCTCAACGCGCGCCTTGCCGACATGATCGACCTCGCGCTGATCACCAAGCAGGCGCATTGGAACCTCAAGGGACCGCGCTTCATCGCGATCCACGAGATGCTGGATGGCTTCCGTGATCAGATCGACGAACATGTCGATACGGTCGCCGAGCGCGTGGCCCAACTCGGCGGCACCGCGCTCGGCACCAGCCAGATCGTGGCCGGCCAGTCGAAGGTTTCGCCCTATCCCACCAACATCTACAAGATCGAGGACCATCTGGCGGCCCTGATCGAGCGTTACGGCTCGGTCGCGAATGCCACCCGCAAGGCGATCGACGACACCGACGAAGCCGGGGACGCCGATACCGCGGATATCTTCACGGCGGCCTCGCGCGATCTCGACAAGGCGCTGTGGTTCCTCGAAGCCCATACCCAGGAACCGGCCTGAGGCATCGTCCCTTTCGGGGGATTGATCGGGGCGAGGCGGGCCACCGCCTCGCCCCTTTTGTCCGAACAGATCCCGGCAACCTAACCAAATTGTAGCAAAATTAGGGCGGCGCCCTGCTGGGCAGAGCAGTCCCTTCGCGCTATGCCCTCGGCCATGGACGCGAGAAAGAAAGCAGCCACTGCCTGGCTCCGCCAACAGAGCGCGATCGGCCGCCGTGCGGCATCGGGCGCTATCCTTTTCAACATCGCCGGAACGCTTCTCGCGATCGTGCAGGCCGCGGCCGCCGCCGACCTCCTGCGCGCGTTGATCGTGCATGACGGTCAGCCGGTGATGCTGGCGGCCATCGTCTTCGCCGTCGCGGCAACCGCCCGCGCCCTGGTGACGGCGGCCGCCGATAGCGCGGCCTTTGCCGCGGGGGCAGCGGGCCGCAGGAGGCTGCGCAGCGAGACGCTGGGCCGTCTGCTCTCGATCGGGCCGAGCCTGCTGCGCCAGGGCCACAGCGCCCATTTCGCCGGCATCGTGGTCGACCGAATCGAGGCGCTGGACGGGTTCTTCGCGCGCTGGGTGCCGGCCGCGCAGATGGCCTTGATCGGCCCCATCCTCGTCGTCATCGCGGCCACCATCGCCGACCCTGTGGCGGCCCTTATCCTCGCGGCCTGCGGCATTTTCGTGCCCGTCGCCCAGGCGGCGGCCGGCATCGGTGCGGCCATCGCCACCCGCTCCCAGCTGCAGGCGATGATGCGACTCGAATCCCGCTTCCTCGACCGTATCCGGGGCATCGGCACCATCGTCCTCGCCGGCCGCACGGCGGACGAGGCGGCAGCGCTGCGCCGCTCGGCGGACGAGCTTCGCCAACGCACCATGCGCGTCCTGCGCATGGCATTCCTGTCCTCCGCCGCCCTCGACTGCGCAGCTGCCGTCGCCCTCATCGGCATCGCGATCCAGCAGGGCGATCTCATCCTGCATGCAGCCCCGGGTGCGGCGATGGCGGCGCAATCCGGCCGCGCGCTGTTCCTGCTGCTGCTGGTGCCTGAAATGTTCGCGCCGCTGCGCGCCTTCGCGCTCGCCTATCAGGATCGCGGCCATGGCGTCGCTGCGGCGGAAGCGCTGATCGCCCTGCCGGCCGGGGAGCACGACCATCTGCAAATGGCCGAGCCGCCTTCCGCCGCGCCGGTCACGGTGGCCGCGCATGGCATCAGCGTCGCCTTCGAAGACGTGCACCTGACCTGGGACAAGGCGCGCGGCCCGGCGCTGGACGGGGTGAGCTTTCGCCTGCCTGCGGGCGGCGTGCTGGTGCTGGCCGGCCCCTCGGGCGCCGGCAAATCCACCGTGATCGAGGTTCTGCTCGGTTTCGTGCGCCCTGATTCGGGGCGTGTCCAACTCAACGGCATGGATATCGCGAGCATCGTGCCGCAGGCGCTCTCCCGGCTCACCGCCTGGATCGGCCAGAAGCCGGTGATCTTCGCCGCCTCCATCCGGGACAATATCCGCTTCGCCCGGCCCGAGGCTTCGGCCAGCGAACTGGCCGAAGCGGTGCGCCTCGCCAGCATGGAGGGCTTCCTCGCCGACCTGCCGGAGGGGCTGGACACCATGGTGGGCGAGGGCGGCTTCGGACTTTCGGGCGGCCAGGTGCAGCGCATCGCCATCGCCCGCGCCTTCCTCAAGAACGCGCCGCTGCTGCTGCTGGACGAGCCCACCGCTCATCTCGACCCTGCTACCGAGGCCGAGGTCTTCGAGAGCCTGAAGCATCTCGCGATCGGCCGCACCGTCATCATGGCAAGCCATTCGGCGCAGGCGCATATGTTGACGGGGCGGCGCATGAACATGGCGGCAGGCCGGCTGCTCGCGGGTGACCAGCAGCGGGGCGTGGCCTGATGGGCGATCTTCTGGCGATTCTCCGCTTGTGGCGAAACCGTGTGGGCTGGATGGCGGCAGGCCTCGGCCTCTCGCTCCTGGCTTTGGCCGCGGGGCTGCTCCTCATGGCACTTGCCGGACGGGTGACGGCGGCGGCGGTCACCGCCGGCCTCATGGTGACGCCGATCCTGCTCCGGGTCTCGGGCGTCGCACGGGTGGTGCTGCGCTATCTGGAACGCGTCATCACCCATGAGGCGACCTTCCGGGCGCTGGCTGATCTGCGGGTCTGGTTCTTCTCGGGCATCGCGGCGCGCATGGCGGGCGGTCTCGGGATGTCGCGCAGCGGCGACGTGCTGACCCGTGTCGTCAATGACGTCGAGAGTCTGGATGGTCTCTATTCCCGCATTCTAGTGCCTCTGGCCGGCGCCATCCTGGTGCTGCCGGTGCTCTTCATCGTGCTGGCGCTCGACAATATCGAACTGGCGGTGGGTGTCGCCGTGCTCTTCGCGATCGCAGCCTTTGCCCTGCCGTTCTTCGCGGCGCGCGGCACGGCGAAGGCCGGGGAGCGGCTGGCGCGCAACCTCTCCGGGCTGCGCGTTTCGGTGCTCGACGCGATCACCGGCCTGCGCGAGGTCCGCGTGTTCGCGGCGGAGGGGCGGATGCTCGCGAATGTCCAGGCGCGCGAGGCCAATCTGCTGTCGGCTCAGCGGGAGGTTGCGCGCTCGGCACGGATCGGCGCTGCCGCATCCTTCCTTTGCGCCCAGGCGGCCATCCTCGCCGTGCTGCTGGTGGCCGGTGCGCCACCGCCGGCGGCCGTTGCCGCTGCCTTCCTGACCATTGCGGGTTTCGAGGCGGTTGGCGGATTGCCCCGTGCCGGTGCGCTCGCGGGCTATGCGGCGGCGGGTGCGCGCCGCGTGCGCCTGGCGGCGGCAGCGCCCATGCTCTCCCCCGATCCGGCCGCGCCGTCGCCGCTGCCGGCCGACACCACCTTGCGCTTCGAGGGCGTGCGTTTCCGCTATGCGCCCGATCGGCCGGCGGTGCTGGACGGGCTGACCATGGAGATTCAGCCGGGCGCCCGCGTCGCCATCCTCGGGCCATCGGGTTCGGGCAAGTCGACCCTGGCGGCGCTGGCACTCAGGCTGCAGGTGCCGGAGGAGGGCCGCATCCTGCTCGGCGGCACCGATATCGCCAATCTCCGGGCGGAGGAACTGCGCGGCCGCGTGGCGCTGCTGTCGCAGGCGACGCATCTGTTCGACGATACGATTCGCGCCAACCTGCTGCTCGCCCGCCCAGGTGCGGACGAGCGCGCGCTGTGGGCGGCACTCGACGCCGCCCAGATGGGCGATGCGGTACGGGCGCTTCCCGACAAGCTCGATACCTGGGTGGGCGAGGGCGGCCATCGCTTCTCGGGCGGCCAGGGACGGCGGCTGGCGCTGGCCCGGGTGCTGCTCTCTCCGGCCCTGGTGGTGATCCTGGACGAGCCCTGCGCCGGGCTCGACCGCGAAACCGAGCAGGCCTTCTTCGCGACGCTCAACGATCTCGGCCGCGGCCGCACCTTCGTTCTCATCGCACACCGGCTGCTCGGGATCGAGAAGCTCGACCGGATCTGGCGCATCTCTGGCCAGCATGCCGTGGCGGCCACTGCGTAATCGGAAAGAAATCTCTCCTATCGCCTTCATCTGGCAGGATTTTCGCAACCGCCGCCCTTGACGGGAGGCGCTGCGTAAGGCCCCATCGCGCTGATCGAGTGTGGAGAGATGTTCATGCGCCGTAGAGCCGCCCTGCTTGCCCTGACGATGATCGGCCTGAGCGGTTGCGCCACCGTGGCGCAGCAGTATCACCCGGCTGAGCCGAAATTCGTTATCTTCTACAGCCCCTGGTCCTCGACCCTCGATCAGAAGGGGCTGGGCCTCGTCTCAGCCGCTGCCCAGGAAGCGCTGAAGGATCCGGCCGCCACCGTGCAGGTTGTGGGCTTCGCCAGCACCATCGGCACCGACGAGGCCAATCAGAAACTCTCCGAGCAGCGCGCGCAGACGGTGTTGAGCCAGCTCATCGCCGATGGCGTGCCGCAATCCCGCATTACCAGCATGTCCCGCGGCGCCACGAGCTATCAGATGAGCGCGATCGAGGCCCGCCGGGTGGAAATCGACATCATTCGCGCCGGGTTCTGACCCCCGGGCGCCCCGGCGCCAAAGCAAGCTTGCGTTCAGGTGCCGGAAAAAGGCATGAAAGGAATGGGATAGAGCCCTTTCCTGGAGTCATGCCTGATGTCCGTCGCGGTGATGATGAAACGCAAGATGCGGGCGGCGGTGCCGCCGCTGATCTTCCTCGCGCTGGCGGGCTATTTCGCCTGGAACGCGACAAGGGGGGACCGCGGGCTTGTCGCCCAGCAGCAGGACCGGCTCGATCTCAAATCGGCCCAGGTGCAATTGGCGAAGGCCAATGAGGAGGTCCAGCAATGGACGAACCGCATTCAGGGGATTGGCGGCCACACGCTCGACCTCGATGCCCTCGATACCCAGGCGCGGCGCATGCTCAATCTCGTCGACCCGCGTGACCTCGTGGTGATGATGGGCCGCACGACCGTGCCGGGCACCTTGCCGCCGGCCGATCCCGGATCGGTCCAGGTGCAGGCCCCGGCACCCTCCGACACGGGCAATCCCGGGCAGTAGGCCAGGGGCTGATCGGCTCTCTCCCACGCCAAACGATCGTCTACAAAAAAGGGGCCCCGAAGGGCCCCTTTTCGCGTCTGGCGGAGGATCAGGCCGGTGTCAGCCCTCCATGTCCTCGGCGATCAGGCGCAGCGTCTCGGGAGACTTGCCCTTGAGGATCGAGAACCAGATGAAGCCGATGATCATATAGGCGAGGAAGATCGGCGGCAGCAGGTTGTAAGGCGCCTCAGGATAGGGATCGACGCTGCCGTAGATGACAAAGGCCATCAGGGCTGCGCCGACGATGCCGAACAGCAGGTGCTGCGCCTGCAGCTTGCCAGCCCGGAAGAGATCGACCGGGGCGGTTACGCAGACGCCGAAATAGACCACCACGAAGCCGTAGGTGGCGATGGTGCCGGTGAGACCGAACCCGTTGAGGAAGCCTTCCGGCAGCAGCAGCAGGGTCAGCACGAGAACAATCGCGCCGGAAGCCAGGACCGCGACATGCGGTGTCTTGTGGGTGCCGTGGACGAGGCCCATCGAGCGGTGCAGGAACTGGTAACGGCCCATGGAGTAGAGCATGCGCGAGCTGGCATTGATGCAGGCGAGCGCGCAGGCGAAGCCCGAGATCATGGCGGCGAAGTAGACCACGGCCGAGGCCCAGGGCAGGCCGGCACGGGCCGTCATGTCGGCGAAGGGCGAGGAGGATTTGCCGATCGCATCGGCGTTGTCGCCCATGCCCATGACCATGCAATAGGCCATGATGCAGAAGAAGGTGCCGGCGGCGATGGCCGAGCCGATCACGGCGATCGGCACGTTGCGCTGCGGATTGGACGATTCCTTGGCCAGTGTCGCGGCACTTTCGAAGCCCACGAAGCTGAAGACCGCGAAGGTCAGCGCCGACATGACGCCGCCGAAATGCAGGCTGCCGATCGCGAGCTGCTTGGGGTCGACGATCGTGCCGTGCTTGGCCACGACGATGGCGGTGATGAGGATGATGATGCCGATCGAGAGCGTCTCCATCACCAGCCCGACGCGCGACGAAACCTGAATGTCGCGATAGGCGGCGTAAACCACGAGGGCGAGGAAGGCGATGGTGAAGACGACGAGAATGGGGAAGGACAGGCTCGCGTGGAAGGCGGCGAGGAAGTTGGACAGGAAGATCGGGAAGCCGAAAACCACCGCGACCGCCGTGGTGATATAGGCGAGGATCATCGACCAGCCGGCGAGCGCGCCGCTCATCGGACCGAAGTTGCGGCCGATATAGACGAAGTAGGAGCCGGCCTCGGGATGGCGCTTCGCGAGGGAGGCGATGCAGGCGCCGACGAAGGCGAGGCCGACGGTCGCGATGAGATAGGCCAGCCAGGAGCCAATGCCGGCGAGGCTTGCAACGACGGTGATGTTCAGCGCCGGGGTTAGCGTGGGCGCGATATTCGCAATCGATTGGCCGATCGTTTCGATCAGGCTGAGGGCGCCGTGCTTGAGCTGCGCCTTGGCCGGTGCAGCGTGGATATCAGTCGCGGCCACCATATATTATGTCTCCTCAACGTCAGAAGTGAATTCGGAACAGTCCTAGTCTAGGAAAGCGGAAAAAGGGAAAGCCCAATGCGGGCGGGGGTCAGGAGCAGCAACATGCACCGGCATCACGGCTTTCCGCATTGACCGTTTCCGCCAGATTGATTGCCGGATTGCCGTTGAAGAACCCTGTCGGCATCAACTTGAAGCCGGTGGAGATGCAGGGCTGGACAGGGAAGTCCTCGACCCGCACGGAATGGTGCAGGCCGAAGACATGCCACAGGACCAGGCTTTCATTGGCGAGCGGACGGTCCTGCTTGATGAAATCGGCGATGCCGCCGGAACCGTCCGAATGGTTCATGAACTCGCCGGCGGGGTAACGCTCCTCCGGGGAGTACGCCGATACCCAGAGATGGTTTTCGACGAAATTGGATCGGCGCCCCGAGGGGCCGGAGGGTAGCAGGAACGAGGTGACGGCATTGGTCGGCATCAATTTGTAGGCAACCGGGGTGCCGACATGATTGGTCTTACCGGGATTGACGATCTTCCAGTAGCGCTGGCTCGCGAGATTGACGCGGCGCGCGCCCTCGCTTTCGGAGGTGATCGGCGTTTGCGTCTCGAAGAAGGCATTGCCGTAGGGATTCTGTTCCGGCGGTTCCGCCTGGGTATTGCACTCCATGACGGTGTTGCGCTCGCCGTCGATCGCCATGTCGAGCCGGGCGCAGAAGATGTGCTGATGGATCTGTCCCGCAACGCCCGGAGAGACCTCGGTCTCGTATTTGGACGGGTGGCCGGGCTCGATGCCGACCGTGTTGATGATGCCCGTCGCCTTCATTTCGAATTCGATTTCGCCGGCCTGATCGAAATACCAGTATTGGGCATATTCGTAGTTGCCGACGGTCGCGATGCAGGAGACGACGAGTTTGCGGCCGCGCCGGATCTGCGTGCGCTCGGTGCGGAAGTCCCAGTGCTTCCAAAGGATACCGTCATCTTCCTCATGAATGCAGATGGCCTTCTCGATCGAGAAGATGTCGCCCTTCATCGTATTGAGATGCACATCGAGATACTGGATGACGCCCAGGCAGTCACAGCCGAGCTTCAGCGAATTGGCGAGCTTGCCGAGGCCGTATTCGCCGATGTCGAAAACGTTCTTGCGGTAGTGGCCGCGATCGGGCGAGCCGTAGGGCACAACCATTTCAACGAGCGAAGCGCGGTTCACCAGCGGCCGCCCGTCGAAGCGGATGTCGTGCAGGGTCAAGCCCTCGCGCGCATTGAAACCGATGGAGAGCGCCCAGCGGTCCCAGGTCAGGTGATGGCCCTCGAGCTTGAAGTTCACGCCCTCCGGCTGCACGACATGCAGTGGTTTCAGCGGCGGCTGCGTGTCCGTGATGAATTTGCTGTCGTAGTTGACTTCGGTCATCGGCACGGTGGGTCCCGGACGGTCGTCGACGCGGATGACTTCGCCGCTTTGCACGTCCACCACCGCGTTGAGGCCCTCGATCGGGTGGGCGTAGAAGGCTTCGTCCTCGTACAGGCGCAGCCAGGCGAAGGTGTGGCAGAGCAGGCGGCCTTCCTCGTCCGCATTGCCGAAATTTCCGGCAGACCAGGGATCGACGCAGACCTTGTCCATCTCGGTAATGCCGCGCGCCGCGCAGGCGGCGATGAAGCGCGGGTCGGCCTTCACATAGGCTTCGACCTCCATAAACTGCTCGAGCTGGATCATCGGCCGGGCGACGGGGAAGAAGGCGCGCGTCAGGATGCGCTTTGCGTCGAGCGAGAGTGTCAGCTTCCAGACGCCGGCTTCCTCGTTGCGGAAGACGTTGGCGCGGGCGCGGCGGCCGAGCGTCTCGTCCCACCCGCCGGCGACGACGAGGGATTTCGGCGGGTCCATCAGCTCGATCGTTTCGAAAAGAACCCCGTCCCCGAACGCCGTGTCCGCCTTCACGATGGCGGCGACGAGGCGGATTTCCGCCGCGCTCAACGGTTCGAGCAGGGCCAGATAGGCAGGGCTTGCGGTCGCGCTGGCGCCGGCCGCAGCTGATATGTCGTCCACGAAGCAGTCTCCTCGAGAAAACGTCATTCCGGAGATGAATCTCAATCTTCCACGCAAGTGCCGTGCCACGGATGACCTGCGGGCTTCGGACCGGTTGGGAATGCTGCCTCGCCAGCGGTGGAAAGCCGTACGGCTCTCCCCATATCTCCGTCTTCGGAGACCAGGGGAGGGGTGGCATGACCGCTGTTCGCACCAAGGAACACAAGCGCGGGCCAAGCAAGCAGGAGAAGGGGCGAGCGCGCGAGGGGCGCGACGTTGCTGCCGCCGAATCGGTCGATCGCGAGCCGGACCCGGAGGCGACGCCCGAGGACGCTACGCCGGCAGTGAGCCGGGAGGACGAGCCGCGCGGGCAGCCAACCAGCGACCGTTTCCACACCGAGCAGGCACATCGCAAGGCAGGCGACAAGGCGTGATCCGGTGCCGGTGGAGGCACGGCGCGGAAAAGCATGGGCGACGAAACGACGCCTGCGTGCCAGAATGAGGCATGAGTCCTGCCCCGTTGCCCGATAATCCGTCAGATGCGCCGCTGCCGATCCTTTTGTGCGGGACCGCGGGGCGGCAACTCGCCATCCGCCAGAGCGAGATTGCGGAAATTCTGCCATTGCCGCGGCTGAAGGTGGTGCCCGAGGCACCGCCCATCCTGAGCGGTGCCTTCCATCTTGGCGGGGAGACCGTGTTCGTCCTGCCGCTGGCGGAGCTTCTCGGACTGTCCGGCCCGTCGGAGGGCAGTGCGCTCTACCATCATCTTCTGCTCCTTCCGCCCCGAGCGGGGGAAGTGCGCCTCGCGTTTCTGGTCGAGCGGGTGATGGAATCCGTCCTCGCTGAGCCGCATCTCCTGGCGCCGGGGGCGAGCTTCAACGACTGCGTGGAGGGCGACCTGCGCTTTCAGGGTGAGCTCGTGCCGCTTCTCAACGCGGGCCGGTTGCTGGCGGCCGAGGAGCGCGCGCGGCTCGCCGCCTTCGCCGACCGCAGCCTCGCCCGTGGCGCCGGCTTCGAGCCCCGAGGACGCACCTGATGCCGGGGTCGTCCGCCAGGCGGGAAGCGGATGAGAGCTGGCGCAAGGGGGCCTTCGCCGAGCTCAAGCAGGCGATCATCGCACGCACCGGCCACCACTATTACATCGATAAGGATCATCTTCTGCGGGACCGGCTGCAGCGGCGGCTTGCCGCCGTCGCCTGTCCCGATGCCGCGACCTATCTCGCTTTGCTGGCCGATCCTCGCCGTGGCCCGGCCGAATGGCAGGAACTGGAAGCCGAGATCACGGTTGGCGAGACTTTCTTCTTCCGGCATGCCGAACAATTCGCAGCATTGCGCGACACCATCCTGCCGGCTCTCATCCAGGAAAATCGCCGTAGCCGCCGCCTGCGTATCTGGAGCGCCGGCTGCGCCGTGGGCGCCGAACCCTATTCGCTCGCCATCCTGCTCGAACGGATGCTGGGCCCAGGCCTGCCCGACTGGACGATCGAAATCCTCGGCAGCGATCTCAACGCCCGGGCACTCGCCATGGCGCGCGAGGGCGTGTTCACCGAATGGGCGATGCGCGGCATGGCGGCCGCCGACCGCAAGCGCGATTTCACGGCCCTGCCTGATCGGCGGCATTGGCGCATCGCAGACCGCCATCGCCGCCGCGTCCGCTTCGTGCAGCATAATCTCCTCTCCTTGCTCGAGCCCGGTGGCGCGGCGGGCTGGGCGGAGTTCGACCTCATCCTATGCCGCAACGTGCTGATCTATTTCAGTTCGGAGAAGATCGCGCCGATGCTTTCGGCGTTGGCGTGCGGCTTGTCGCCGGCAGGCTGGCTCATGGTCGGCCATTCGGATGCGATTGCGGCATTGCCGAGGGACCTGCGCACGGTCGAGCTTTCCGGCACCACGGCCTTCCGGCTGCCCACGGCGTCTCATTCCATTCAGCCCTGGCTGCCGCGCCCGCCCGCAGACGGGCTTGCGCCAATTTCAGAGCCCAAAGATCAACTTGATCTAGACCTCCCGCGGCTGGAGCTCATGGCGCAGTGGCAGCCCTGGCCCGACGCGGCCGCGCCCGATCCGGCGGCGCCTGAGCAGGCCGCGCCTGAGCCGGGGGCGCCTGAGCCGGGGGCGCCCGAACCAGCCGTACCGTCACTCGCCGCCATTCGTGCCTTCGCCGATTCCGGGCAGTTGCGGGCGGCGGCCATGGCTGCGGAAGCCGCCATCGCCGCCAATCCGCTTGACGCCAGAATGCATTTCTACGACGGGGTGATCGCCCAGGCGGCAGGAGACCGGCTTCGCGCCGAGGCTGCCCTGCGCCGGGCCGTCTATTTGTGTGGTCATATGGTGATGGCGCATTATCACCTCGGTTTGGCGCTGATTGACGGCGGTGAGCGCGAGGCGGGACGGCGGAGATTAGCCCTGGTGCTGCGTCTCTGCGCCGATCTGCCGGACGGCAGCCTCCTTGCGGAGGGCGATGGGCTCACGGCACGCGATCTCGAGGCGCGCGTCCATATGCAGCTGCGGCCCGGGCCGCGATGAGGGTGGGGAGCGAAGGGCGGCCGCATGCAGCGTGAGACGGAGAGGGCGGTCGCCATCCTCGACCGGCGCACCGCATCCCTCGCATCGCGCGAGGCGCTGGCCGTTGCGCGCGCCGTGGAGCGCCGCTCGGTCATCGTCTGGGCGCTCGGCGAGGGCCTCGCGGGGATGGATGTTGGCCACGTCACGGCGGTGTTGCCCTTCACCGGCTGTGCCATGGTCCCGACGCAGGCGGCCGCCTGCCTCGGCGTCATCGGTCATGCCGGGCGCTTCTACTCCGTCATCGGCATGCGGGTGCTGGCTGGTGTCCTGCCGTCCGTTCTGACCGATGAGACCGACCCCGACCGTCCCGCGCATCTCCTTCTGCTGCGCGGCGCGCCGCATCTTGCTCTCGCGGTCGACCGGGTACTCGGACGTTTCGACCTTCCCGATACCGGCGCCACGCTCGATTTCGGCGGCCGTCTGGTCGCCTTGATGGAGCCGGCTGACCTGCGCACCCGGCTGGGCGGCGCCGTGCCGACACAGGACCCGTAACCGGCGGCTCTGCTGCCTTGGCCGAGAATGAGTGGAGTATCCCGACGTGACCATAGCCGCGCGGCTTTTCCTGGGCTTCCTTGTCAGCATCCTGCTGCTGATCGGGGTCGGCGTTTTCGCCCTCAACCGCATCGGCACGGTGCGCGACACCACGATCGGCATTATCACGCACGACATCTGGGCTTATCGGGCGGTGCAGGACATTCTGCAGACCCAGGTAATGCTGCTCGACGCGCGGCGCGCCATCGTGGTCGATTTCATGCTGGCGAAAGAGCAGATCCCGGCCGATGCCCCGGCGGAAGCCACGGCTTCCGCTGATCTGCCGGCGGCGCTCGGTCGCTGGAAAGCCATCGCTGACGATTTCTCGACCCGCCTCGCCAAGACAATCACGGTGACGACGGGCTACGAGCAGGCGGCGCTGACCGGCGGCGCACCGACCCGGGCGGGCACCTGGCACGGCGTCATCGGCCTCCTGCAGCTGGCGCAGACCCAATGGGGGGCGCTGCGCACCGATTCCCTGGCCCAGTTCGCCTCCATCCAGCAGAACGACCTCGTCGCCGTGACCGCGGCGGAACCCAAGCTCGTCTCCGACAACGTTGAATTCACCAAGACCCTGGGCCAGATCAGCGATGGGTTGGCGAGTGGCAGCGGCGCCGGCATCGGCCGCATCGGCCAGCTCTATGCCGAGGGGCGCACCCTTCTCATCGTGGCGGTCTGCCTCGCCCTCGTCATCCTCATCGCCATCGCCTGGGCGATCCTGCGCTCCATCATCCGCCCCTTGGAAGCCTTCCGCGCCTTCGCCGAGCGGGTCGGCCGCGGCGACCTGACGGGCGAGCCCCTGCGCGTCGGGCGCGACGAACTCGGCCGCCTCGGCGCGACGCTCAATACCATGGCGGACAGCCTGAAGCAGGTCAGCCTGCAGAGCCGCGAGCTGACGAGTTCGCTCAATGCCTCGGCCGCCCAAATCCGCGCCTCCACCCAGGAACAGGCGGCGAGCGTTGAACAGCAGCTGGCGGCGCTGCAGGAAACTGCAGCCACGGCGGATGAGATCACCCATTCCGGCGCCCGCATCTCGGCCCGCGCGCAGGAGGTGATCCAGGCGGCCCAGCAATCGGTGCAGACGAGTTCGAGCGGGCTTCGCGCCGTGGAGGAAGCCGCCCGCGCGATGGACGCGATCCGCGACCAGGGCGAGATCGTCGCCACCAACATCGTGGCGCTGAGCGAGAAGACCCAGGCGATCGGCGAGATCATCACCACGGTCAACGATATTTCCGAGCGCGCCCATCTCCTTGCCCTCAATGCGGCGATCGAGGCCGCGGCGGCGGGCGAGAACGGCCGCAGCTTCGCTGTCGTGGCCTCGGAGCTCAAGGTGCTCGCCGATCAGGCCAAGGAGGCGACGGTGCAGGTGCGCTCCATCCTCGGCGAGATCCAGCGTGGCATCAATGCCTCGGTCATGATGACGGAGGAGGCGGTCAAGCGTGTGGCCGTCGGGCGCGAACGGTCCGGCGTGACCGAGCAGACGATCGAGGCGATCACCGCGAGCGTGCAGGAGAGTGTGCAGACCTTCCAGCAGATCGTCGCCTCCACCAACCAGCAGCAGATCGGCATCGAGCAGGTGATGGGCGCGTTGCAGAACATCCGCCAGGCGAGCCAGCAGACTGCGGCCGGCACGCGGCAGCTCGAGGTTGCGGCGAGCAGCCTCGCCGAACTCGCGAACCAGCTGCTCGTCCTCGGCGAACGCTACAAGATCTGACCGCCGCGCGCCGATGCCCCCATCGTCCAACCCGCCCGATCTGCGCCAGGAGTTGCTCGCCGCCTTCGAGGTCGAGTACCGCGATCACCTGACGGTGGTGCGCGCGGGCCTGGCGGCGGCGCGGCGTGGCGAGCGGGCAGATCTGCGCGATATCTTCCGCCGCCTCCATTCGCTCAAAGGTGCTGCGCGCGCCGTGGACCTGACCGAGGTCGAACAGCTTGCCCATGAGCTGGAAGCGCAGATGGCGAGCGTGATCGAAGGCGGCAGCGGCCTGTCGCGCGATCGCACCAATATCATCGAGGCGGGACTGGACCGGGTCGAGGCGGCGATCGAGACAGCGCTCGGCGGCACTGAGGTGGCAGCCTCGGACCCAGATACGGACGAGACGGCACACGGGCATCTTCGCGTCGAGGCCGGGCAAGTGACCGATCTCGTCATCGCCACGACGCAGCTTGCCCAGGCGATCGAGCGGCATGACGGGCTCGGCGAGCGCATCTCCGGTATCGAAGCCGCGATCCGCCAGGCGCGGCGTGCGCTCGACCGTGCGGCCCGGCGCGGGGAGGGCGATGCGGATCTCCTTGAGGCCACGAGCGAACTCGCCTCGGCCTCCCGCCAGGCTTCTGTCATTCGGCACGACCTGCGCGACTCGTCCTGGGCGCTCGATGCCGCCTTTCATCGTGTGCGGGAGGATGTCGACCGCATGAGCCTGGTGCCGGCCGAGACGATCTTCGGCCCCATGGGCCGGATGGTGCGGGACATTGCGCGCGACGAGGGGGTGCAGGTTGACCCTGAATTCCTCGGCCTCGGCCTCTCTGCGGACCGGCGTGTATTGCAGGCCTTGAAGGACCCGGTACTGCAGCTTCTGCGCAATGCGGTGGGCCACGGCAGCGAGCCGCCGGCGCGCCGACGGGCGCGGGGCCTGCCACCGGCCACCCGCATCACGCTCCTCCTGCAGGGGGGTGGCGGGACATTGACCGCCACGGTCAGAGACGACGGACCGGGGCCTGACCTTGCCACGATCCGGGCTCGCGCCATGGAGCGCGGCCTGCTTTCGGCGGCCGCGGCCGAGGCCGCGACGGAAGACCGGCTGTTGGCCATGGTCTTCGAGCCGGGATTCTCGACCCGTACCGATGTCGGGCCGCTCTCCGGGCGGGGCATGGGGCTCTCCATCGTCGCCGAGGCCGCGCGCGCCCTTGGCGGCAGTGCCCGCATGCGCTTCGCGGATGGTGCGAAACGGGGGGGCCGCCCTTCCGGCACCGCCGTCGAGATCACCGTGCCCCTTGCTGTCGCGCGGCAAAGTGCCGTGCTGCTCGGTTTCGCCGCGGTCACCGTCGCGCTGCCGGCGGCCTCGGTGTTGCGCCTGCTGCGCGTGCCGTTCGCCGCGATCGAACCGGTCGGCGGCCAGATGTGCGTGCGGACCGATGGGCCGGCCTCGGCCGAACTCGCCCCCGTGGCGGTGCTTGGCCATGTTCTCGGCATGGCGGCGCCAAGCCTGCCGGTGCAGGAAGGCCATGTGAAGCTCGCCGTGATCCAGGGTGGCGCCCATCGCCAGCGCCTGGCGCTCGCCGTCGATCATTTCTCGGATGTGCGCCGCTTCCTGTCCCACAAGGCCGATTTCGTCGGCGTCGACCCCGACCTCGTCGCCGGGCTCGTGATGGTGACGAGCGAAATGCCGGCAGCCTTGCTCTCGCCCGAGGGCATTCTCGACCGCTGGGCGCGCCGTGGCGGCTGGTCGGGCGAGACCGGAGCGCCGGAGAGGGCGGTGACGGCCGCCCCCGGTCCGCAGACCATTCTCGTCGTCGACGATTCTATCACCAGCCGGACCTTGGAGAAGTCGATTCTCGAAGCACATGGGTATCGGGTCATGGTCGCGGTGGACGGGGTCGAGGCACTCGACATCCTGCGGCGCCATAACCGACCCGGCGGCGATCACGGAAAAGCAACGGATGAAGCAACGGATACTGCCATTGACATGGTGCTTGCCGATGTCGAAATGCCGCGGATGGACGGCTTCACACTGCTACAGACGATGAAGGACGACCCGTCGCTGCGGACCATTCCGGTCATCATCATGACCTCTCGCGACACGGCGGGCGACGTGCGGCGCGGTCTCGATCTTGGGGCCAGCGCCTATATCGCCAAGCAGAGCTTCGACCAGCAGGATCTGCTCGGCGCCATCAGGCGACTGTTGTGACCAGCGCCTCCCTCCCCATGGCGCGGCGGGTCCGCGTGATGGTGGTCGAGGACAGTCCTGTGGTGCAAAGCCTGCTGCGCCTGATCATCGGCGCCGATCCGAGGTTGGAGGTCTGTGCCATCTGCGCCTCCGGCGAGGCGGCGTTGGAGGCTCTGCCGCAGCTCCGCCCGGATGTGATTTCCATGGATATCCGTCTGCCCGGCATGGACGGGCTGGAGACGACGCGCCTCATCATGTCGCGCTTTCCGACGCCGATCGTCGTCATCGCGGATGCCGTGGAAGACCGCTCGCTGCAGATCTCGATGAATGCGCTGCGCTCGGGCGCGCTCTCCGTCGTGGAAAAGCCGGCGGGATTCGGCCATGCCGACCATGCGCCGATCGCTGAGACGATCCGCACTCAACTCTACATCATGAGCCAGGTACCGGTGATCCGGCAGCGGCCGATGGCGCCGCGCCCGGTCACGCGGGCTGCGCGGCGGCCGGGGGGACAGCGCGCCCAGCCGAGCATCGCGGGCATCGTCGCGTCCACCGGCGGGCCCGCGGCGCTCGCCCGTGTGCTGGGGGGGCTGCCAGCCGATTTCCCCATTCCCGTCCTTGTCGTCCAGCACATGGGCGCGGCTTTCATGCCGGGCTTTGCCGCTTGGCTGGACGGTATCGTGCCGATGACAGTGCAGATCGCGATGGCGGGCCAGTCTCCCATGCCCGGCCACGTCTATGTGGCGCCGGGCGACCAGCATCTGACGATCGGGCCGGAGGGGGCCCTGCGGCTCGACCGCGATGCGCCGGTCCATAGCCAGCGCCCGTCGGGCAGCGTGCTCTTCACGTCGCTCGCCCGCATCTGCGGGCCGCGCGCCCTGGGTGTGCTGCTCACCGGCATGGGAGAGGACGGCGCGGAAGGCTTGCTTGCCATGCGCCGGAGCGGCGCGATGACGCTGACGGAAGACGAGAGCAGCGCCGTCGTCTACGGCATGCCGGCGGCCGCGATGCGCATCGGCGCCTCGACGATCGCGCTGCCGCTCGACCGGATCGCCGACGCGTTGCGGCGGGCGGTGGCGGAGACCACGCCATGACTGGCGAGGCCGAGACGGGGCGCTCCTACAACCTTCTGGTCGTCGAGGATTCGGAGACCCAGGCGATCATGATCCGCCGCATGCTGGAGGCGCACGGCTTCCAGGTGGAGCGGGCGGCCTCGGCGGAAGCGGCCCTCGACCGCCTGCACGGGCGGCTACCCGATCTCATCGTCGCCGACTTCCATCTGCCCGGCATGAACGGCGGCGAACTCTCCCGCCAGCTGCGGCTCAATGCGCGCACCCGCTCGATCCCGCTGCTGATGCTGACGGAGGCGGCGGAGGCGGCGACGGAACGCGAGGGACTGGAGAGCGGCGCCGACGCGTATATTGCAAAATCTGCCGATCCCGACTTCATGATCCTGCGCATCCGGGCTTTGCTGCGCCAGCGGCCGGCGCCGCAGCCGGAGGAGTTGGGCGACGAGGCGCCGCATTTTCGGCGCATCCGTTTCCTCGTCATCGACGACGATGCCGCGCATCGCGAGGAGCATCGCATTGCCTTGACGCGGGATGGCTATCTTGCCGAACTTGCGTGCGACATGGAGGAGGCAACCGCCATCCTCTCCCGCTCGGACACGCCGGTCGACTGCGTCATCATCGGCCTGCCGGCATCGGGCTTCGACAGCGTCGAGGCCTGCCGCGTTTTGAGCGGACTCAGGGCGGGTGACCTCGCCGAGGGCTGCACGGCGCCCTTCCTGCTGATCGGCATCGAGCGCGGCGGCGAGGTGTCCAAGGCGCGTCTGTCGCTCGCCTTCGATGCCGGGCTCGACGAATTCATTCCGACCTTGCACGACGCCGATCTTCTGCGCGTCCGGCTGCGCGCCATCGTACGGCGCAAGCTGATGCAGGACGAGATGCAGCAGGCGGAGGTGGAGCGGCGCGAGCATGCGGTCACCTTCGAGCGTGCCCGCATGGCGGAAGCGCTGACCCAGGCGAATGCGGAGCTGGAGGCGGCTAACGACAAGTTGATCGAGGCGCAGGCCAAGCTTGTCCAGGCGGCGAAGATGGCCTCGCTCGGCGAACTCGTTGCTGGCATCGCGCACGAAATCAATAACCCGCTCGCCTTCATCATCGCCCATCAGGCAACGGTTGAGCTGCTGCTGGGTCGCGTGGCGTCAGAGGAGGTGGCGAGCGATGTCGCGCGCGGTTATATCGCTAAAGCAAGGGACCGCGCGACAGCAATGGGAGCGGGGCTTCGACGGATTGGCGATCTCGTCCTCAACCTTCGGCAATTCTCCCGTATGGACGAGGGCGGCTTCCAGCATGTCGAGATATTCGAGGCGATCGACACGATCTTGACGCTGCTTAGCCCCAAGCTGGGGGAGCGTGTTGCCGTGACGCGCCATTACGAGGGGCCGCCCGCGCTCTGGTGCTCCCCCGCGCTTCTCAACCAGGTGGTGATGAATATCGTGAGCAATGCGGCCGACGCGATCGAAGGCCCGGGCCAGATCGAGATCACGGCGACGACCGAAGGACAGGACTACGTCATCCTGATCGAGGATTCCGGATCCGGCGTGCCGCCCGACCTGCAGGAGCGGATCTTCGAGCCCTTCTTCACGACCAAGCCCATCGGCTCGGGCACCGGTCTCGGCCTTGCCATCGCCTATACCGTTGTGCAGGGGCATAAGGGAACGATCAGCATCGGCCGTTCGCGCTTGGGCGGGGCATCCTTCAAGATTGCGGTGCCGATGCAACGCGAGACATCGGGTAAGGAGGCGGCCGAACGCCGGGCCACAGGAGCATGACAGAGCCGATGCGCGGGACGATTCTGATCGTCGACGACGAACCCGAAATACTGACCGCCCTTCGCGACCTGCTGGAGGACGAATTCGACGTCTGGAGCGCCGTCTCGCCCATCGCCGCGCTCGACATCCTGGGCGATGAGCCCATGATTTCCGTCATCGTCTCGGACCAGCGCATGCCGGAGATGACGGGCGACGTCTTTCTCTCCAAGGCGCGGGAGATTTCGGATGCGCAAACAATTCTCCTGACCGGCTATGCCGATCTCGGCGCGGTGGTGAACGCTGTCAACAACGGCCGCATCTCCGCCTATATGCAAAAGCCGTGGGAACCGGCGCTGCTGCTCAGCATGATCGGCAATGCGCACGAGCAATGCCAGCTGCGGCGCAACCTCGCCGAGGAAAGGGCGCTGCTGCGCGGCCTCATGGACGGCAGCCAGGACGCGCTTTCCTTCAAGGATACCGAGGGTCGCTTCGTGCGCGTCAATCACGTCAAGGCGGAGAGCCTTGGCCGGCCGCCGGAAGCCTGCCTGCGCCAGCGCGAGCCCGATCTGGTGTCCGTGGGCGGGCAGGTGCAGCCCATCACCGAGGCGGAGGCCGAGGCATTTGCCAGCGGCCGCGCGACGGAGCGGCTGGAGGAGCGGATGGTCGGGTCTTCACCGCGCTTCGTGCAGGTGACGCGCGTGCCGATTGCGGGGCCGGACGGCACCCCCCGCTATCTCGCGGTGCTGGAGCACGACGTGACTGACCGACGGCTGATGGAGAACCGGCTGCATCAGGCGGAGAAGATGCAGGCGCTGGGCACCATGGCGGGCGGCGTCGCCCACGACTTCAACAATCTGCTGACGGCGATTTTGGGCAGTCTGGAATTGGCCTTGCGCCGCAACGACAGCGACGCGCGGCTGCAACGCCTGCTCGAGAACGCGACGACGGCGGCCGAGCGCGGCACGACGCTCACGCAAAGGCTGCTCACCTTCAGCCGCCAGCGCGATCTGGCGCTGCGTTCCGTCGATGCGAACCAGGTCATCCACGAGATGGAGGATCTGCTTACTCGCAGCATCGGCATGGGCATCGTCGTGTCGGAGGAACTCGCGGAGGACCTCTGGGCCGCTCATGTCGATCCGGACCAGCTTGAGCTCGCTCTTCTCAACCTCTGCATCAATGCGCGGGACGCGATGGAGGGGGAGGGAAGTCTGACCTTGATCACGCAGAATCTCAGCGTGCAGGAGGAGGACGTGCTGGAACTCGTGCCCGGGGATTACGTGCTGGTCGCGGTGCGCGACACCGGCCCCGGCATCCCACCCGAGGTCATGGCGCGGGTCTTCGAACCCTTCTTCACGACCAAGCCGGTGGGCAAGGGGACCGGCCTCGGCCTTTCCATGGTCTATGGCCTGGCGCAGCAGGCAGGCGGCCTCGCCCGCGTGCTCTGCCCGGAGGGCGGTGGCACGACGGTCGAGATCATTCTGCCGCGCGCGCCGGACGGGGCATAGGGCGGGCTAAGCGCCGCTCAGCCCATCCGTTTCGGGTTCAGGCGGCCGGCGTCTTCTTCAGCCGATCAATGAATTCCTTGCGCATCTTCGCGACCTTGGGCGCGATGATGACCCGGCAATAACCGGCATTCGGGTTCCGGGCGAAGTAATCGTCATGATAGTCCTCGGCCGGGTAGAAGACGTCGAGCGGCTCAATCTTGGTGACCAGCGGCGCGCCCCAGGCGCCACGGGCCTCGATCTCGGCCATCACCGCGCGGGCGGTCTTTGCCTCTTCCTCGTTCGCCGGCATGATCGTCGAGCGGTATTGGGTGCCGACGTCATTGCCCTGCCGGTTGAGGGTCGTCGGGTCATGGGTCGCGAAAAAGACGCGCAGCAGATCCGCGTAGGAAATGACCGCCGGATCGTAGGTGACGGCGATCACCTCGGCATGGCCGGTGCGGCCGGTGCAGACCGCCTCATAAGTCGGGTTGGGAACCTGGCCGCCGGCATAGCCGGATTTCACGGCCGAGACGCCCTCCAATTCCTCGAAAACGGCTTCGGTGCACCAAAAGCATCCGCCGCCCAGGATGGCCGTTGCCATTGTCATGCTTGTCTCCACTTTTGACCAAATGTGCGGTTCAGCATATCGGCATTCCGACACGACCGGAAAAGAGCTCGTGTAGCAAGAGGACGGCGGCATGGCATTGGCAGAGGGCGCGGCAGCGCCGGGCGGGATCGTCACGATCGGAGAGATCCTGGCGGAAATCATGGCGACCGAGGTCGGCGTCGGGTTTCGTGAACCGGTCAATCTCGTAGGGCCCTTCCCCAGCGGCGCGCCCGCGATCTTCATCGATCAGGTGGGCAAGCTCGGCTTCCCCTGCGGCATCGTCAGCGCCGTCGGCCAGGACGACTTCGCCTGGGTCAATGTCGAGCGTCTGCGGCGGGACGGCGTGGACGTCAGCGCCATCGACGTCGATCCGACCTACGCGACAGGCAGCGCCTTCGTGCGCTATCGGCCGAGCGGCGACCGCGACTTCGTCTACAACATCCGCCACAGTGCCTGCGGCCAAACGCGGCTGACGGAGGCGGCGCACGATCTGCTCCGCCGCAGCAGCCACCTGCACGTCATGGGCTCCTCGCTCGCCTCCCCGCGCATCATTGAAGAGACCAAGACTGCCATCGGCATCATCCAGGCGCAGGGCGGCACGGTCTCCTTCGATCCGAACATCCGCAAGGAAATCCTGGATGCGCCCGGCATGCGCGAGGCGCTGCTGGAGATGCTCAACCTCTGCGACATCTTCATGCCCTCGGGCAACGAACTGACGATGCTGACCGAATCGACGAACGAGGGCGGGGCGATTGCCGAAATCCTTGGCCTCGGTGTCTCGGCCATCGTCATCAAGCACGGGGCGGAAGGGGCGAGCTACCATGACGGGCGGGAAAACCGCCGTGTGCCGGCCTTCTCGGTGACCGAGGTCGACCCGACCGGTGCCGGGGACTGTTTCGGCGCCACCTTCATCACCTGCCGCCTGCAGGGGCGAAGCGTTTCCGAATGCCTGCGCTATGCCGCGGCGGCCGGCGCGCTGGCGGTGACGCGGCGCGGACCCATGGAAGGCACCGCGAGCTTCGCCGAATTGGATGCCTTCATCCTCTCCCAGCGCCGTGGCCAGGTGCCCGGCAAGCCTGCGCTCGCACCGTCGGGTGCCGATCTTCTGGCTGAATTCGCGCCCGCCCGGGCTGCCGGCCGGCCCTTCGGCATCACCTCCGTCTGCTCTGCTCATCCGCTGGTGATCGAGGCGGCGCTGCTCCAGGCCCGCGAGGACGGGACGACGGCGCTGATCGAGGCGACCTGCAACCAGGTCAACCATCAGGGCGGCTATACCGGCATGACACCGGCCGACTTCACCGATTTCGTCTATGCCATTGCCGAGCGGGTGGGCTTCCCGAAGAGCCGCATCATCCTGGGCGGCGATCATCTCGGCCCCAACCCCTGGAAGGCGCTGCCGGCCGAAGAGGCAATGGCTGAGGCCGAGACGATGGTGGCGGCCTTCCTGCGTGCCGGCTTCCTCAAGATCCATCTCGATGCCAGCATGGGTTGCGCGGGTGAGCCCGCGGCACTGCCCGATGCGCTGGTCGCCGAACGCGCGGCGCGGCTCGCCGTCGTCGCGGAGCGGGTGGCGGCCGAGGTCGGCTCACGCCCTTATTACATCATCGGCACCGAGGTTCCGACCCCGGGCGGCGCGCTGGAAGCGACCCCCGAGACCCATGTGACGGACCCGGAGGCGCCGGTCGCGACCTATGCTGTGCATCGCCAGCGCTTCACCGAACAGGGGCTGGGGCGCATGCTGAGTCGCGTCGTGGCGCTTGTCGTGCAGCCGGGCGTGGAGCACGGCAACGAGACCGTGATGCGCTACGATTCCGCCGCCGCCGCCGATCTCGCGGCGGCACTCGGCCAACTCCCCGGCCTCGTGTTTGAGGCGCATGCGACGGATTACCAGACGCCGCAGGCGCTCGCTGCCCTGGTGCGGGACGGATTTCCGATCCTGAAGGTGGGGCCCGCGCTGACCTTCGCGCTCAGGGAGGCGCTGTATGGTCTGGACGAGATCGCCGCCATCCTGGCGCCGGACCTCGACCCCGATGCCGACGGCCTGCCGGCGGCGATGGAACGGGTGATGATGCTGAACCCCGTTCACTGGAAGTCGCACTATCACGGCACTCCCGCGCAGCTTCGCATCCTGCGGCATTACAGCTACAGCGACCGCATCCGCTACTACTGGCCGGAACCCGAGGCGGTGGCGGCCGTGGAGCGGCTTTTCGCGCGGCTGGAGGGGCTCACGATACCCGAACCGCTGATCAGCCAGTATCTGCCGCGCTTCTACGAGCGTGTCGCCACCGGGGCCCTGGCCGCGCAGGCACGGACGCTGGCGGTGGAGGCGGTGCGGGACGTGCTGCGCGTTTATGCGGCGGCCTGCCAGCCGCGATAGCTGCGCTGCAACATAGGGGCTTGGCCGAAGCGGGCCTGCGGTCATAAGTATGCATACGAGGCAGTAACAGAGGCGGAGGGCGGATGTCGGCGTTCAATACGGAAACGGTCACCAGCGTCCATCATTGGACGGACCGGCTGTTCAGTTTCCAGACCACGCGGGACCCGTCTTTCCGCTTTCTCAACGGCCAGTTCACGATGATCGGTCTCGAGGTCGAGGGCCGGCCGCTGATGCGCGCCTATAGCCTCGCCAGCGCCAATTACGAGGAGGGGCTCGAATTCCTCTCGATCAAGGTGCCGGACGGCCCGCTCACCTCCCGCCTGCAGAACATCCAGGAGGGGGACAAGATCCTCGTCGGCCGCAAGCCGGTCGGCACCCTCGTCGCCGACAGCCTGCTGCCGGGCAAAAATCTCTATCTCCTCGGCACCGGCACCGGCCTTGCGCCCTTCATGGCGATCATCAAGGATCCCGAGATCTACGAACGCTTCGAGCATGTCGTGCTCTGCCATGGCGTGCGGCAGGTCGCCGAACTCGCCTATGCCGATTACATTCAGGACCAGCTGCCGAATGACGAGCTGATCGGCGAGATCGTGGCCGGGAAGCTGCTCTATTACCCGACCGTGACGCGCGAACCCTTCCGCAATCGCGGCCGGCTGACCGACCTCATCGCCGAGGGCACCATTACCTCCGAGCTCGGCCTGCCGGCGATCAGCAAGGAAGACGATCGCTTCATGCTCTGTGGCAGCCCCGAACTGCTGACAGACATGACCGCCTGGCTGCGGAGTGAGGGGTTCCACGAGGGCAGCCACACGACGCCCGCGCAGTTCGTGGTCGAAAAGGCCTTCGTCGAGAAGTAGGAACAAGCGGATGGCTCGGAGCGTGACCTCCCCGAACCCGGCGCCCGGCGCCGGATTGATGGGCGGCACGCCCGAGAAGATCCAGCATGGCACACGCGCTTTTCTGCTCACCCAGATCGCGCTCGCGACCGCCGGCTTCTCCACCTTCGCGCTGCTCTATTCGATCCAGCCGCTGCTGCCGATCTTCTCCCAGGAGTACCGGCTGACGGAGGCGCAATCCAGCCTCTCCCTGTCGCTCACCAGCGGCCTCATGGCCGTCTGCATGCTGGTGGCGAGCACGGTCTCCGAGACGATCGGCCGCAAGCCGGTGATGGTCGCCTCCGTCGTCTCCTCCTCCGTGCTCATGGTCATCTCCGCCCTGGTGCCGGAATGGTGGCAATTCCTCGCCGTGCGCGCGCTCATGGGCGTAACCCTGAGCGGCCTGCCGGCGGTTGCCATGGCCTATGTGGCGGAAGAGATCCATCCGCGTTCCACCGGCCTCTCCATGGGCCTCTATATCGGCGGCAATGCCTTGGGCGGCATGACGGGGCGGCTGCTGATCGGCGTCATGGCCGGGCATATGAGCTGGCGCATGTCGGTGCTGATCATCGGGCTCGCCTCGCTCATCGGTAATCTCACCTTCTGGCGCATCCTGCCGCCGTCGCGCTTCTTTCAGCCGCGCCGGTTCTCGCTGGACGCTCTGGGCAATGCCTTCATCTCCCATCTGCGGGACCGCGCCCTGGTGATGCTCTTTGCCGAGGGCTTCCTGCTCATGGGTGGCTTCATCACGATCTACAATTATCTCGGCTACCGGCTGCTGGCGCCGCCCTTCAACCTCAGCCAGGCCGAGGTTGGCCTCATCTTCTCCTGCTATCTCATCGGCATCTTCAGCTCGGCATGGATGGGCAATATCGGCAACCGGCTGGGTCGCCGCCGCGTGCTCTGGACCGGCTTCGCGATCATGCTGGCCGGCACCGCGCTGACCGAGACCCGCAGCGTCTGGCTGGTCTTGCTGGGCGTCGCGCTGGTGACCTTCGGCTTCTTCGGCTCCCACTCCATCGCCAGTGGCTGGGTGGGCATGCGCGCCCGCCATGCGAAGGCCCAGGCGTCTTCGCTCTATCTCTTCTTCTACTACCTCGGCGCCAGCGTCGTCGGCACGACGGGCGGCGTTTTCATGAACCGCTGGGGTTGGACTGGCGTGACGGGGATGACGACGGCGCTGATCCTGGTCGGCCTCTTCCTGTCCTGGCGCCTCAGCCGCATGGAGCCGCTCCCCACGCCGGCAGGCTGAGAAGGCGCCGCCGTCCGAGGCCGCAACCTCGGTTCCGCCGCGGCACTCAGTCAGGATCGTGCATTAACGCGGCGACCAGCAGCCTCTGGCTAAACGGCTTCTCGCAGCGCGGATAGCGCCGATAGGGCTCGTCCAGCACGCCGCTGCCGTAGCCGGTGGCGAAGGTGAAGTGGATTGCGCGTTTCGCCAGCGCATCCGCAAGCGGGTAGGATTTCTTGCCGTGCAGATTGACGTCCAGCACGGCCCCGTCGAAGCGGTTGAGATCATCCTCGATGAAGCTCAGCGCTTCTTCCAGCCAGCCGATCGGCCCGACAACTTCGGCGCCTGCGTCTTCCAGCAGATCGACCACCATCAGGGCCACGAGATAGTCATCCTCGATGACGAGAATACGGCGGCCGCAGAGACCCTTGTCGCCATCCGTCATACCATCGCCTCTTGTTCAGAGGGTTTCGCCACCGGGGCAGGCAAGGGCAGTTCGATGCGACATGAGATGCCCCCCTCCTCGAACGACAGATCCGTCTTGGCGTGCAAGGTGAAGGTCAATGCCTTCTCGATGAGCTGTCTCCCGAACCCGCGGCGCGTGGGCGTCACGATTCCCGCAACACCTTCCTCTTGCCAGTCCAGCACCAGCACGGGGGCATCTTGACCGTTGCGCCGAAGGCTCCAGGATACGGCGAGCCGCCCAGGACCGTCTTTGAGCGCGCCGTGCTTGACGGCATTGGTTGCGAGCTCATGAAGGGCGAGCGCGAAGGTCTGGATGAGGTCGAACCCCAAGGCCACTGGCGGCCCGGACACGGTTATTTTCCCGTCCGCGGCGCCGATGGCCTGCAATTCGAGCCGGATGATATCGCCAAGGTCGATATCATCGTCCATCGACCCGCTGACCAGGCTCTGAACCCGGCCAAGGGCGGCCAGCCTGGTCATGAACCCTTCCAGCGAACCGCCCCTGCCGAGGGTCTGCTGCGCGAGTGACTGTACAACGGCCAGAAGGTTGCGCGTTCTGTGTTGAAGTTCGGCGATGAGAAGACGCTGCCTTGCCTCTGATTGAGTGAGGTTCGTGACGTCGATGAAGGTCACTACCACGCCTTCGATCTTCTGGTCGCGGCTGCGATAGGGCGCTAGCCGCGCGAGATAGTGGGCCCCGCGAGGATCACTCTCGATCCGCTTCTCGATCGAATTCGCACTGGCGAACACCGCCTGAATATCCTGGGCAAAGCTCGGGAAATGCAGCCGGCTCGAAAAAGCCGTGATGGGCCGGCCCTTATCGGTGGGCAGAATATCGAAGATCTTCGTCACCGCCGGCGTGAAACTGCGGATCACGAACTTGGTGTCGAGAAAGACGGTCGCGACATCGGTGCTTTCGAACAGATTCTGCAGATCGCTATTGGCGCGGTCCAAAGCATCAACCTTACCGTTAAGCTCGGCATTGACCGTGTGCAGCTCTTCGTTGACCGATTGCAGCTCCTCCTTCGACGCCTCGAGTTCCTCGTTAGTCGACTGCATTTCCTCGTTGACGGAGACGAGTTCCTCGTTGGAGGATTTCAGTTCCTCCAACGCTGTCTCGTATTCCTCGATCATGGACTGCAGGCGGTCCCGCGTCTCACGCAACTCCCGCTCGGTATGGGCCGCCACACCGTCGTGACGGGCCTGAGCCTGGGCGGGGGCATCATCGCGGCTGAGTACCGGCCCGTAATCCGTGAACAGCACCAGGAAGAGGGGTTCGCCGCCGGTACGATCCCCCAAGGGTTCGATGGTGAGGTTGACGATCTGAACGCCGCCTTCTTCGGTGTCCAGGGAAACCCCGTCACGTGTCGCGCTCCTTCCGGTCTCAACCGCTTCCCGGAACAGGGTGCGCAGATCCAGGCGGAGCCCCTTGCGGACCATCGTGAGCAGGTGGTGTGAGGGCGGGCCAGCGGGGGCTTCGAGATACTTTCCCGTCCGCGTCGAATAGTAGACGACGTCACCATCGTGATTGACCACGACATGCGGCGGCGCAAAGCGCTCGACGATCTGTTCGTCCACCGTTTGCCGCAACGTGGTTCCGGTGAGCGGCGGTCGCCGTGGCGAGAGGTCCAATCCCTGTCCCGGCCGAAGCCCGTGCAGCAAAAACGGCAGCCGGACTGTCCGCGGCACGTCCGAGCGGCGGCGAAAGATCCGGTGATGCTTGTCGACAGGGGCGAAAAGTTCGCTGAACTGGCTGACGTTCTCGGCCGATCCGAGAAAGAGATACCCGTCCGGACGCAAGGTGTAATGGAATGTCGGAATGACCTGATTCTGCACATCGGCGCCGAAGTAGATCAGCAAATTCCGGCAGGAGACGAGGTTGATACGGGAGAACGGCGGATCGCGGATGACGCTGTGAGGTGAGAAGATGCACAGATCGCGCACATCTTTCGAAACGACGAAGCTGCCGCCGTCCGCGATGAAAAAGCGTTTGCGGCGCTCGGGCGACACGCCGGCCAGCAAGGCCCCTGGATAACGTGCGGCGCGAGCGACGGCGAGCGCGCGCTCGTCGATGTCGGTCGCGAAGATCTGCACGCGCGGCACCGCGGTCAAATGATCCATGTGTTCGCGTGCCAGGATGGCGATCGAGAACACCTCTTCGCCGGTAGCACAGCCGGGCACCCAGATGCGTACGGTATCGTCCGCCCCGCGGTTTTCGAAAATCCTGGGAATGACGGCGGCCCGCGAGCGTTTCGAACGCTTCGTCGTCGCGGAAGAAGTTTGTCACGTTGATCAGCAGATCCCGAAACAGGGCACTGACTTCCTGGGGCTCCTGCCGCAGCATCTCAAGATAAGCGTCAACGGTTCGGAGCTGAGCGACATGCATGCGCCGCTGCACTCGGCGCATGAAGGTCTTCGTCTTATAGCCGCTGAAATCGTGGCCAATCTGGTTGCGCAGAAGACTGTAGATCTCGGGGAGGCCCCGATTGGTGGTGGAAGCCTCGCCAGCGGCGATGGGGACATCGGCAAGCTGATCGAGCAAATCTATGCCTTGGACGAATTCGGCCAGCTTACCGCCCATTTCCTCGACCGGAACGGCGAAATCGACGAGGCCGGAGGAGATCGCGGCATCCGGCATATCGGAATGCCGGGGACCGAAGCCGTTTCTGACCTGGGCGAAGGTGATGCCGCCGCGTTCCTTGATCGCTTTGATCCCGAGCGTGCCGTCGGAATCACCTCCCGAAAGAATGATGCCGCCGGCAAGATCGCCGATGTCGACTGCCAGCGAACTCAGGAAGATGTCGACGGGCTTGCGCTCGCGCCGATGGTCGTTCGGGCGAAGAACCAGTCGGCGGTTTTGAATCTCAAGGCTGGAGTCAGCGGGCATGACGTAGACGCTGTCGATTTCGACCGCCATCCCTTCCGCCGCGACATGGACCGGAAGAGCGGTGTAGTTGCGTACGACCTCATGCAACAGGCTTTCCCGATCGGGACTGAGATGGGTGACAATGACGAGCGCCAGCCCGGGCTGGGCGGGCATGCCTCGAAACAATCCCTCCAAGGCCTCAATGCCGCCGGCCGAGGCGCCGATACCGACAATGGGAAAAATGGGCGTGTTCGTCACCGAGGTATGCCTCATAAGGCGTCCCGCCGCTCCGCCGGGCGGAGCGCCACGAAGACCATACCACACCCCCGGCGCGCGATCATGACGCCGTGACGCCAACCGGTCAGACGTGTGGCCGCGGGATGGTTTCTTGGCATGGAGCCTCCGGGCGATGGGCGCGGCCAACCTCCTTGCGGCTCAATGGCCTGTCAAGCACCGCCGTGGAGGCACGGTCGCACATAGGATCGGTATCGCATCAATTCTCTGGTCGTAAAGCAGCAATTTTTTGACAGTGGGTGGACAAGGGCTTCTTCGTTTGGGAGGTCGAAACAAATGCTGCGGACGAAGGCCCAGTTCAAGCATTTGAGATGGCCCTTCTCTGACGGTCTGCAACGATGGATCGCGATCACAAGAAACGTGATCAACAACCGG
>NZ_DATJJK010000211.1:0-6492 GCF_035492295.1 Acidisoma sp.
GGTTTCGTCGCCGAGCCCATCCTGGAGGCGCTGCGCGAGGCGGCGCTGCCGGTGCAGATGGTGAGCGAGCGCGAGACCGAGATGCCGCGCGAAATCCTCGGCGCCATCGCCTGGCTGCGGCTCGCCCTCAGCCGCTCGGCCGGGCGGCGCGGCGCGGAGGAATGGGACGCGGCCGCCGACGACGCCTTCCGCCGCACCTGCGCCATGCCGCGCCGGGATATTTCCGGCCAGGCCTTCGCGCGGCTGCGACAGTTCGCGACGGAGACAGCAGAGCCGCTGGCCGCCTGTGTAGAGCAGGCGCCGCTGTCGGATGCCGAGCGCCTCGGCTTCGGACAGGTGCTGGACATCGCCCGGCGCGTCGCCTCGGGCATTGACCCGCGCCGCACCCGGCCGGCGGAAGCGCTGCGCCTTGCGGCCGAGGAAAGCGGGCTCGCCGATCCGCTGGCGCACTCGGCCTCGCTGCGGCGGAGTTGGACGACGCTGCTGGCCCGCGCCGACCGACTGGGTTCCGTCGCCGATTTCGCCGAGGCTGCGGCACTCGGGGCGCTGGATGTCGAGCCCGAGGGGCCGGACAGTATCCAGGTCATGACGCTCCACCGCGCCAAAGGGCTGGAGTTCGACCATGTCTTCATGGCGGGGCTGGAGGAGGGGGTCTTTCCCAGCCGGCGAGCGGAGAATGAGGGCTCGCTGCCGGAGGAGCGGCGGCTCTTCTATGTCGGTCTCACCCGCGCGCGGCACACGCTGCACCTCTCCTGGGTGGAGCGGCGGCGCCAGTGGAAGAGCAAGCCCTCGCGCTTCATCTCCGAAATTCCGGCGAACCTGCTAGCGGGCAAGATGCCGATGGCCAAGCCAGCCGCGGCCAGAGCGGGCGCGAAGAAGGCCCCGGCGGCCCGCACCCGCACCATGGCGGCGCCGAGCGAGGAAGAGACGGCGCGCATGGTCGCTGCCTTCAAGGCGCGGCAGAAGGTCTCCGGCCGGCGTTAGCCCACCTCGCGCTTCGCTGCTGTGTCCAAGGCCCCGGCCGGGACGCGTAACCGCAGGCTCGTCAGGGGCGTGTAAGCTTCGTCAGTCAGGGTACCCCCCTGGGAGAGACCAGCCATAATGAGACGCCCGCGCAGCACGGCCCTTAGAGGCGGATTGATCGGCCTTTTTTGGGCGGCCTGCCTGCTCCGCGCGCGGCCGGCTTGGGCGGGAGTGATCGACTATCCGATCGGTCCCGACAGCGCCGATATCCGATTCCATACGTTGGTGGCAGGCACCGTGCCGGTCGACGGGGCCTTCACCCGCTTCGCGGGCCATATCCTGTTGGACCCGGCACATCCCGAGGCGGTCCGCATTGCCGTGACGGTGATGGATGATGCGATGGACGTGCCCTTCGGCGGGGCGTCGATGCTGCGGGCCCCGGCTTATTTCGACTACAGGCGCACGCCCGAAATCCGCTTCACGAGCGACCATGCGGCCATCGGCGCCGATGGCCAATTCACGGTCGCGGGGCAGCTGACCATTCGCGGGGTGACCCGGCCCGAGGAATTGGCCGGCACTGTCACGCGCAGCCGGCGTGATGGCGTGGACGTGCTTCAGGTTGCCGCCCACGGCCGGCTGGACCGCACCGAGTTCGGCATGGTCGCAGACCGGCCCCTGATCGCCGATGGCGTGACGCTGCGTATCACCGCCACGCTGCGCCTGCCGTAATGGCGCGGAGCGTTCTCCCGTCTCCGTCCGGTAGGACGACGGTCTAGCTTTCGACCTCGGCCGGCAGGTCGATCCAGGAAAGATGGCCGCCCTTGCCGGCGCCGGTATCGAGGAAGATCGCTCGGCCGCCGCCGCGTGCCCATTGGGTCAGCGGCCTGCCATCCTGGCTGCGCCGGTCATGCCCGACATAGACCGTCAGCCCCTGCGGGATGCGCCCCACCCAGCGCAGGCTGCGCTCGGGAAAACCGTCCGGCTGGATATGCCCGGTGGGCTCTCCGAAAAGCGCCCGCGCATGGATGCCGATGGCGCGGCCGATCTCCATGGGCGGCGAGGGTCCTTGCATCATCTCGGTGTGGAAACCGGCATGAACGAAAATGCGATCGCCGCTTTGCAGCCAGAGCGGCGCGCGCGCGACTTCCTCGAGGAAGCGGTTGCGAAGCGGCCCATCCATTTGCCGCGCGGTCGAGACCAGCTCGGCATTGCTGCGAATCTTCTGGCCCAGCAGATAGCGGGCGAGCTTGAGATCGTGATTGCCGAGCAGGAAGAGTCCCTGGCCGCGATCGATGAGTTCGAACATGATCCGCAGCACGCCTGCGCTGTCTGGCCCGTAATCGACGAGATCGCCCAGCTGGACGACGAATTTCTCCGTATCCGCGGCGTAGCGAAATCCGGCGATGTCGCCATGCACGTCTCCCACGACGCGCAGCGGTCGATCCCGGGGGATGGATAGCGGCACTTGAACCATTGTCTGTCGTTATACGAACTTCCTGCCATCGCGTATGCACGCTTCCTGCACCACAGATGGGCGCGAGCGCGGGCTCTGGCAGTGCTGTCGGAATGCCCTTAGGCTGGTCGCCAAGAACAAGACCGGGAGGATGACTTGGAATATCGTCTGCTGGGCCGTTCGGGCCTGAAAATCTCAGTGCTCACCTTCGGCACCATGACCTTCGGCGGCGAAAGCTTCTTCGCCAAGACCGGCAATACCGATCTCGCCGGTGCGCGCCGGCAGCTCGATCTCTGCCTCGACGCCGGGGTCAATATCGTCGATACCGCAAACGTCTATTCCGCCGGGCGGTCTGAGGAGATCCTGGGCGAGGCGCTGGACGGCCGCCGCCACCGCTTGCTGATCGCGACCAAGGTGCGGTTCCCGATGGGGAAGGGGCCGAATGACGAGGGGCTTTCCCGCCACCACATCATCGCCGAATGCGAGGCCAGCCTGCGCCGGTTGCGTTGCGACCACATCGACCTCTACCAGCTCCATGAATGGGATGGGCAGACCCCGCTCGAGGAAACCATGGAGGCGCTGGACACGCTCGTGCGCTTCGGCAAGGTCCGCTACATCGGCGCTTCCAATTTCTCCGGTTGGCATCTCATGAAGGCCATGGAGACGGCGCGGGTGGGGGGCTTCGTCCCGCTCGTCAGCCAGCAGGTCTACTATTCGCTGCAGGGGCGCGATGCGGAGAACGAGTTGATCCCGGTGAGCGTCGACCAGGGGCTGGGCGTGCTCGTCTGGAGCCCGCTCGCGGGCGGGTTGCTGTCGGGCAAGTATCGTCGCGGCAAAACGGCGCCCGAGGGTAGCCGGCACCTGCAGGATTGGGGCGAGCCACCGGTCTATGACGAGGCCCGCCTCTACGACACGATCGAGGTTCTGGTTGAGATCGCCGAGGCGCGCGGCGTCTCGGCGGCCGAAGTGGCACTCGCCTGGAGCCTGACCCGCCCGGCCATCACCTCGCTTGTCATCGGTGCGCGAACCGAGGCGCAGCTCACGGCCAATCTGCGTGCCGCCGACCTCACGCTCTCGGCGGAGGAGGTTGTGCGGCTGGAGAAGGTCAGCCGGCCGCCGCTCGCCTATCCCTACTGGCACCAGGCCAATACCGCGGCCGCACGGCTTGGCCCGGCTGATCTCGCCTTGCTGGGGCCTCATCTCGAGGGTCGCGGCGCCCGGCTCTGACGCCTTGCGGACGTCACGCCGGGGGAGGCAAGCTATGCGCTTCGCTTCGGCTTTATGGGATGCCGCATGACCAGGATTCTGCTCGCCATTCTCGACCGCGTGGAGACCGCGACTTTGGTGCTGGACGCCGCGGGCGAAGCAGCGGCTCGGCTTGGCGACAGCGAGATCGTGGCCCTCGTCATCCGGCATCCCGCGATGGAGGGCATCCTGCCGACCGAGGAGGTGGCGGGGCCGGCGAAGCTTGCCCGGCGCGAGGAGGCCGAAACTGCGCGGACCGCGGATATCCGTGCGTGCTTTGATGCCTGGGTCGCGCGCGGCCATGCCGCGCGCTATCAGGAGGAGACTGGCGAGACCGAGCCAGTGGTGACCCGCGCGGCACGGCACAGCGATGTCCTTGTCATCGGCCACGCGCCGGGGGCGGAGCGGGATGCGGGCCAGGCGATGGATGTGGCGCTTTTCTCTGTTCATCTGCCGAGCCTTTTCGTGCCGATCAGCGCCAGCGGGCCGCTCGGCCGGCGCATCGCCATCGCCTGGAAGCCGAGTGAAGCGGCCGAGCGGGCGGTTGCCTCCGCCCGGCCGCTGTTGCTGCGCGCGGAGCAGGTGACGGTGCTGATGGTGGCGGAAGGTGGGGCTGCCGATGCAGCCTTGGCCCCGGCTTTGCAGCCGCTCAAGGCCGCTGGCATTCCGGTGCAGCAGGTGCAGGTCGATCCGGCAGGACGGACCATCGGCCAGGCGCTTCTGCAGGAGGCGCACAAGGCGGGCGCCGATCTTCTCGTCATGGGGGCCTTCACCCGTGCCCGCTGGACGGAATTCCTGCTCGGCGGCGTGACGCGGGAGATCCTGCAGGATGCCGATCTACCGGTTCTGATGCAGCACTGAGAGGGCCGGGGCTGGACCCGCCCCGCTTTCCTTGACACAAGGACCGTTATCGCTAACATCGCCGCCCAGGTACCGCGGAAGACGGGCAGCCCAAACGGGCGACGAACACCAATTGGGGGAAGGCTTGACGCTGTTCGATCTCTCCGGCCGCATCGCTCTCATCACCGGTTCCAGCAAGGGGATCGGCTATGCCATTGCCGAGGCTTTGGCGGGCGCCGGCGCCACCATCATTCTCAATGGCCGTGACGAAGCGGCGCTGGGCCGGGCAAGGGACACGCTCGCGGCGAAGGGTTTCACCGTCCACGCGGCGGGTTTCGACGTCACCGATCATGCCGCCGTCGTCGCCGGCGTCGCGCGGATCGAGCGAGAGATCGGCCCGATCGAAATTCTCTTCAACAATGCCGGCATGCAGCATCGCACGCCGTTGCAGGATTTCCCGCTGGACGCTTGGCACAAGATCACCACTGTCAATCTCGACAGCGTCTTCTATGTCGGCCAAGCGGTCGCCAAATGCATGATCCCCCGCGGGCACGGCAAGATCGTCAATATCTGTTCGGTGCAGAGCGAACTCGCCCGGCCCGGCATCGCGCCCTATACCGCGACCAAGGGAGCCGTGAAGATGCTCACCAAGGGCATGGCGACGGATTGGGGCAAGCTTGGTCTGCAGGTCAACGGCCTTGGGCCCGGCTCTTTCAGAACGGAGCTGAACCAGGCATTGGTGGATGACACAACGTTCAGCGGTTGGCTCGCGGCCCGCACGCCCGCCGGCCGCTGGGGCGAGGTGGAGGAACTGGCGGGAGCGGCGATCTTCCTCGCCTCCGACGCTTCGAGCTTCGTCAATGGCCATATCCTCTACGTGGATGGCGGCATTACCGCGAGCTTGTGAGGCTGCGGTGCGACGCATGAAAAGTAAGGACTGAGAAAAAGATCAAGTAGACGTCGAACAATCCTGAACGAGAACACGGGGGCTAACCCCGGGAGAGGCAGGGATGGAACAGACAAGCGGACTCCGCTTCGACGGGGTCGCGAAATCCTTCGGCGGCACGCAGGCGTTGAAAGGCGTGAGCTTCGGCGTGGAACGCGGCCAGGTCGTGGCCCTGCTGGGGGAGAATGGCGCTGGCAAATCGACCCTCATCAAAATTCTCGGCGGCATCGTGCGCGCGGACGAGGGCACGGTCTCGATCGACGGCCAGCCCTACCGCCATCGCGTGCAGGGCGCGGGCGGCAGCGCGCACCGCGTCGCCTTCATTCATCAGGACCTCGGGCTCATTGAATGGATGACGGTCGCGGAGAATATGAGCCTCGCCGAGGGATTCGGCCGCCGGCCCGCTTTGTTCGGGGCCATCGACTGGGGTGCTACCGAACGGCGCGCCACGCAGGCGCTGGACCTTGTCGGTTGCGAGATCGACCCGCTGGCGCGGGTATCGAGCCTCAGCCGGACTGAGAAATCCCTCGTCGCCATCGCCCGCGCCCTCGTCGTCGATTGTGATTTCCTGGTGCTGGACGAGCCGACCGCAAGCCTGCCCGCGAATGAGGTGGAGCGGCTGTTCGCCGCCATCCGTCGGTTGCGCGCACAAGGGGTGGGCATGATCTACGTCTCCCACCGGCTGGATGAAATTTTCCGCATTGCTGATCGCGTCGTCGTCATGCGCGACGGCGCCCTGATTGGCGAGAAGCCAGTCGCCGAGACGACGCCGGAGGAACTGATCTCCTGGATCGTCGGCCGGTCCAACCTTTCCCTCTTTGAAAAAGCGCATCTGCGCCCCGGGCCTTTGCGGCTGTCGGTGCGCGACCTGCGCACGCCGAATGCGGGCCCGGTGGATTTCGACCTCTATGAGGGTGAACTTCTCGGCTTGGTCGGCTTGCGCGGGGCCGGGCAGGAAGAGGTGGGCCGCGCGCTGTTCGGCACGCTGCCGCATCGCGGCACGGTTCTGCTCGATGGTAGCCAGCCTGATCTCTCCTCCACCCGC
>NZ_DATJJK010000212.1:0-19592 GCF_035492295.1 Acidisoma sp.
TCGAAGGTGATCGCGAAGAGATCGGCCCGCTCGAACCGCGCGAAGGAGAGGTCGCAGGTCACGAAACAGGCCTGCCGCAACTCGCTCATAAAGAAGGTGGCACCGCTGGCCACCGAACTGGAATCGGCGAAGGCGCAATCAGTAAATTGCGCCTCGGTCAGGGAGCAGCGCGAGAAGCGGGACCGCGGCAGGTGGCATCGCGTGAACACCGCGCCTGCAAAATTGGTATTGGAAAACTGAGCGTCCGCGAAGTGGCAGGCGGTGAAGCGCGCCTCCTGGGCGTCGAAATCCGCCCAGTCAAACCCGGCGAAGGTCGCTTGGGAGATGGTTGTCTGCGCCCTCAGGCGTTCCGTGAGCTCTGCTCTGTCCAAGGACGCGTCGCCTCTGCGCTGGCACGGCGCAGCTTAGAAGTGCCAGCGGAAGCCTGTCCATTCACCGCGCGGCGAATCGCTTCACGCTGTGATGCGATCCGCGTGGATCGGGCAGGTAGCGCAGCAGCACGGCCTGCCATTCGAAGGCCGTGGGCGGATCGCGTGCCGGTTCTGCGGCGCCCGCCGCAGACGCAGTCTGATGGCGGTGCGGGGCCGCGCCTGGGGCGGTCCCCACCTGCTCTTCGGGAGTGGTCTCATGCCGCTTTTCCATCCCCGGACAATGCCCCGCCGAGCATGACAATCCTGTGGCGCGTTCATGATCAAATCTTGAGCCGGCCACACAACACCGTGCTTCAAGCGATTGAGCTGATTGGATTGTGGGATGTCGGGAATGGTGGAGCTGAGGGGGATCGAACCCCTGACCTCGTCATTGCGAACGACGCGCTCTCCCAGCTGAGCTACAGCCCCGTTCCCGTGGCCGGGTTAATGATCGGGATGACGTACGATGTCAAGCGCACCCCAGCGCTCGTCGGTTGCATGGCTCAGCCTTGGCCGGTAGGGTCCGCCGACTTCGAAGAACAAGGTTGGAATGATGGCCTTTCTGAGCACGTTTGTCTGGCTGATCGAAAAGGTGATCAGCCTTTACATCTGGGCCATCATTATTGCCGCCGTCATGAGCACGCTCGCTTCGTTCGGCGTGCTGGACAGCCGCAACCGCCTCGTTTGGACAGTGATGGATTTCCTCGACCGCGTGACGGCGCCGATTCTCAATCCGATTCGCCGCGTCATTCCCTTTCTGGGCAATATCGACATCAGCCCACTGATCGCGATTCTGCTGCTCGGCGCCTTGCAGCGGCTCATCGGCGAACTCTATTTCCGCTCGATGATGGGTGGCTTCTGAGCCGCTGGCCGCGGCCGCCCCGGCCCCGGCCAGCACGAGGATTACACGCTAACGTATTGATCGGCCTTAGAGGCCGCGTTCGCGCTTGATGCGGTCCCAGGCGGCGTTGACGCGCGCCGCCCGCTGGGTTGCTTTCGCCACGAACTCCGGCGGCACGCCACGGGCCGCCAGACCGTCCGGGTGGTTCTCCCGCATCAGGCGCTTGCGTGCCTCGCGCAGCTCCTCGTTGGTGGCGCGGCGGGTAAGACCAAGTTCCTGATAGGGGTCGCCGTCTTCGGCGGGGCGGGCGCGGTTCTGCCCGTTCATCGCCTGTTCCCAGGCCGTGCGGTCAAGCCGCAGCAGACGATGCACCTCCTGCAGGAAGCGCGTCTCGGCGGGTTTCAACGGCCCGTCCGCCCTGGCGATGGCGAAGAGGGCGCGCAGCACTTCCTCGAGCAGCACGCGGTTATCCGCTTCGAAGGCGAGGGCGAGTTCCTCGGCAAAGGGCTCGAAACCCTGCGCGCTCTGTCGCGCTTCGTCGAAGAGCCGGCCGATCAGCGGCACATTCTGCGGCGGCACATGGAAGCTGCGCTTGAAGGCGTCGATCTCCTGGCGGTTCACCGGCCCGTCGCATTTGGCAAGCTTGGCCGAGAGGCTGACGGCGGCGATGGCGAATAGCTGGTCGCGCTGGCCGAGCATGGCGGCAAGGCGGGCTGAATGGAGCGGCGCCGAAGAGCTGCCGCCACCATTGGGCATGAAGCCCTTCAACCCTTTCCGGATTTGCGGAATGGCGCCGCTGTCGGCCGCATGGCCGAGGGCCGCGCCCATGACGGCGCCGGCCGGACCGCCGACGGCGAAGCCCGCGACGCCGCCGATGATCTTTCCCCATAGCATGGCCCGCATTTAACACGCCGCGCGGCAGAGGGCGATATCAACAACGCTGCGCGGGCGGCTGTTGTGCGTCAGGGCGGGAGGCTGGCGCCACATCGCCGCGATTTGCGCGCTTTTCCGGATGCGGCCTGCCGGGAAAAGCCAACAACTGCCTGTTCGCCGCGGCCCAGGGCCGGTATGACGACAGCCTCTGCGCGGCGCCGAGGCCGGGCCGAAGGTCGATGGAGCGGCGACAGTTCGGACGCATATGACGATGACATGGATGACCGAGCCCGCCTGCGAGGCCAGGCACCAGCAACGGACGCGGGTCTGCCGCCGCCGCGCGACGGCGGAGGCGCTGCCGCGGTGAGAGCCCCGCGCAGAATGCCGCGGCAGCGGCCGAGGCGGCGGCGCGTTCGCCTGCTGCCGCTGCTGTTCGGCGCCCTCGTTGTACTCGTGGGCCTGCTCTGGATTGGACCGGGCCTGCTCGACTGGAGTGCCCATCGCGGGGCGGTCGCGACGGTTGCGAGCGAATTGATCGGCCGCGAGGTCGACATCAATGGCCCGATCCATCTCAGCCTGCTGCCACAACCTTCGATCACGGCCGAGAAGGTCGAGGTGAGGGACGACGCCGATGGCGTGCGCATGGCGACCGCGGCCCTGACCCTCAACCTATCGCTCGGCGCGCTGCTTACGGGGCGCATCGCCGTGACCCATCTCGTGCTCGATCATCCGGACGTGCACCTGCCCTGGCCCTTGCCGAGCGGGCCGCTCTCGATCGAGCCGCCGCCGTGGCTCGCCGCCCTCTCCGCCGACATCGACCACGGCACCTTTTCGGTGGGCGCATTGCGCATGACGGATGCGAATGTCAGCGTCGTCACCGGCGGCGTGGACACGGCTTTGGCGATAGACGGCACTGCCCAGGCCGGCGGTCTGCCCTGGAAGGCGAGCCTTGCCTTGTCCTGGACCGGCTCGGACGGCAGTGCGCCGCTGCATATTGCGCTGCAGAGCCCAGGCAATCCGTCGAGCAGCTTCGATCTCAAGGCGCGCATGACGACGGACGGGATGATCGACGGCCAGTTCACCGCTCACGGCACCAATCTCGCGGCGATCTTTCCCGGACCCGAGCAGCCCTTCGATGCCGCCGGCCGGCTGCGGGCGGATGGGCGCCAGCTGCGCCTCAGCGATCTTCATCTGACGCTCGGCAGCATGCCGGCGGACGGCCATGCCGAATTTGGCTTGACGCCGAGCCGCGCCGAGACGGCGGACAAGCCGAGCCTCGTCGTCAGCCTGCATACCCCGCTGCTCGATCTCGGCCCCTGGCTGACATCCTTCCCCAAACACAGCACCGCCGCCATTCCGATGACGCTCGATCTCGGGGCCGATGCCGCCGTCTACGGGGATGGGCTGCTCAGGCATTTCGGCGTGAAACTGCAGACGTCGCGCCGGCGGCTGCGCGTCGACGCACTGCAGGCGACCCTCCCGGGCGAGGCTGAACTCACCCTCGCCGGGCTCTACGATCCGGCCGCCGAGGCCTTTAGCGGCCAGATGAAGCTGGCGGCGCCGGCGCCGCTCGTCACGCTGCATTGGCTCACGGAAGCCCATTTCCTGCCCGATCTCTCGGGCGCGCTGCTCGGCCTCGGCAATCTGGCGCTCGACGCGAAGGTCAACGCGAATACGGCACGCCTGGCGCTGACCGGCATCGACGGCCAGGTGAACGACACTTCGGTTTCGGGTGGACTCGTGCTGACGCGGGGCGCTGATCCGCGCCTCTCGGCGGGCCTCTCCTTCGGGCGGATCGATCTCGACCAGTGGTTGCCGCCCGCCTGGCTGATGCGGCCGCCGCGCCCGGCCGACCTCGCGCAGGCGCTCACCGGCGTCACCGCCGATCTGCAGCTCTCCGCTGGCGAACTTTGGCTTGGCGGGGACCGTATCGACCATGCGCTGTTCGACGCAGACCTCGGCCGCAACGGCCTCAACCTGCGACAATTCGCGGGGCAATATGGCGGCATGCAGATCCTGGCGGCCGGTGCGCTGGACCCCAAGGGTGTCGTGCGCAATGCGCGTGTGGTGCTGGCAGCACCGCATGCGAGCCCGCTCACCTCTCTGCTCCCGCCCTCTTTGCGGAATTTTGATCCCTCCTTCTGGGATGCGCCTTTCGCTGCGAACATGACGGCCTCAGGCCCGCCGGGCGCGCTGGCACTTTCGCTGCAAGGGTCGCTCGGCGATCTCGACTTTTCGGCGCAGCCGATGCTCGACCTCCAGCACGGCAGCTGGAAGGGCGTTCTGACCTTGCAACATCCGAGTGCGACGCGGCTGCTGACGCAGCTCGGCTTCGGCTATGCGGGAACCTGGCTCGGCGAGGGCTCGCTCTCCATCGTCGCCAATGCCGCCGCCGATCACGCCGGCTGGTCCCTCTCCCCGTTCACTTTCAGCGCCGGGCTGCTCCATGGCAGCGGCCGGCTGGCCCAGGCCCGCGCCCGGCCGCCAGAAGACCGCAAGATCCTCGGCACCGTCATGATCGACACCTTGCCCTGGCCGGCGCCGCAGATGGACGATCCGCTGCCGCTCGGCTTGCTGCGCGGCTGGCGGGCCGGGCTGTCCCTCAAGATCGGGCGGGTGACGCGCGGGCTGACCGCGCTCGCGCAGGATGTCAGCGCCTATGCCGATGTGACGGACGGGGTACTGCGCCTCGCTATCGAGCGGGCGGGATTTTCCGGCGGCAATGCTTTCGGCACGGTGCGGCTCGATAGCGCGACGCCGCCCACCCTCACGGCCGATCTTGCGCTGAGTGGGGCAAGCCTCGCGAGCAAGGGCGACGGGGGCACCCAGAGTCTCGCGGCCTGGCTGCCCGTGGCCGCCAGCGCCGCGCGGCTCGATGCCCATGGCACGATCCAGATGCAGGGCTACAGCCTCGCCTCCTGGCTCGCGAGCCTGACCGCGACCGCGGGTTTCGAGGCCGCCCACGGCACGCTCTCCGGTCTCCAGCTGAGTGAGGCGGCGGCCGAGGAGAAGGCTACGGAACAACAGCCAGCCCCGCGGATGCCCAAACGCATGCGCGACAGCGCGCTCTTCTCCGGCAATACGCCCTTCGACGCCATGACGGGCACCTTCTCTGTCGCTCAGGGCGATCTGACGCTTGCCTCTTTCGGTCTTGCCGGTCAGGCCGGTACGGTCACTGCCCAGGGCCAGGTCGATCTCGTGCGCGGCGCCTGCAATCTCAATCTCACCTTGCAGCCGGCGGGTGCGCCCAATGCGCTGACGGCAGTGCTGCAGGGGCCAATCGGCAAACCCGCGGCCTGGCTGGTGCGGGGCATGACATCGGCGGCTCCTGTCAGCACGGCCGCGGGCGCGACCCAGGGTACCCAGGCAGCGTCGCCCGTTCCGGTGCCGTCCACCGCCCCCTGACCTGGCTGGCCTAGCCTGAGACTTCAGGCGCCGCTTTCAGCGCGCGCACGCGCAGCGCCGAGGCCAACGGCCGTTCCGGCGCACGCGCCGCATCCACCGCCATGACGAGGGCGGCCAAGGTCTCATCGCGGGAGCGGGCAGACGCCTCCAGCACCTCCCAGAACTCCGGTTCGAGGGCGACAGAGGTGCGATGGCCGGCGATGCTGAAGCTTTTCTTAACCAGCATTGTAATCAGTTGCGCGGTGACAGTGACATGACAAGCCGGGACGCCGACTGTCAGTCAGCCGGCGTTCGGTGTATTGACGAGTTGGGGATGCAGACAATTTCTGCGACATGCAAGAGACGCGTCCCGCATGAAGAATGGTCGCCGCGAGACCGTCGGCTCGCTCTCGTAGGCTGAGCCAGTTTGTCGTGCGAAGTCTCATTTGTGACGTTAATTCAGTGTTATAGAGCGTTGGTCACAAATAGTTTTCTTTCACTCTGACCCTGCATCTATTAGAGCCCTGCTTGCCGCTGTGGGCCCGAAAAGGGCCAAAAAGGCAGACACTAGACTTCGCCAGGAGACGACGGTGAAACAATCCCACGTCATCGAAATCGACGGTATTTTTGTTGGCGCTGCCGCCCGCTATGGCGACAGCTATCGCTTTGTCGGGGTCGATTCCCGGCTCATGGAAATGGACGGCCAGCTCTTCGCCCGGCTCTCCGAGGTGCGTGAGGCCGCCAGCCGCACCTATCGCCGGGCGCCCTTTGCGGCGGCCGCAAAAACCCTCAACCGCGGGGCCCTGCCCAACGCCAATGCCTGAACGGGTGCCTGCGGCTAATGCAGCCGCAGGTCCTGATGCGGGCTGTCCAGGCTGAAGGCCGGGATGGTCACGTCGAAAGATTCGCCCGAGGCCGGCGCCAGCATGTGATAGGCGCCCGACATGAAGCCGGTTGGCGTGTCGAGCGGCGTGCCGGAGGTATATTCGAAGCTCTCCCCGGGATCGAGCACGGGCTGCTCTCCCACCACACCTTCGCCATGGACATGCTGCGCCCGGCCGAGGCCATTGGTAATGTGCCAGCTGCGGCTGATGAGCTGCACCGTCTCCAGCCCCCGATTCTCGATCGTCACCCGATAGGCCCAGACGTAGCGGCCTTCTTCCGGTTGCGACTGATCCTCGAGATAGAAGGCGCGCACGGTGACGCGGATGTTCCGGGTTGTTTCTGAATAGGCGTCGGTCATGTCCTGCCGCCGGCCGGCGGTCCTCATTCAGCATAAATCCGTGCCGTGCTTGGCACCGCGGCCAAGCTACGCCCGCTCGGGCGAGCCGGCAATCGCCCGGGGCGTCGCGCCGGCCGCCTCAGGCCAAACGCTGGCGCCCGGCGGCAATCTCCGTCACCTCGGCGGCAGGGCGCTCGCCGGCAAGCGCCTGGGCGGCGAGTTCGCCTGTCAGCATGCCGAGCTTGAAGCCGTGGCCGGAACAGGCGCTGATCAGCCAGCCCTTCGCGCCGATCGGCCGCTGGATGAAGTGCTCGTCATCGGTCACGGTGTAGTAGCAGGCCTTGCGTTCCAGCACCTGATAGCGATCGAAGTCGCGAAGAACGAGCTTGAGCGCTCCGAGAAGGCGGGCGACATCCTCGTCGGTCGCGGTGCGGTCCTGGTCGGCGTCGCCGCGCCGCGTAAAGACGTGATCGCCGATCTTGAGGCGGGTGCCGCGATGCGGCGGCAGGATGTAGCAGCTCGAGGCATCGCCGAGATCGGCCATGACGGAGGCTTCGGACCAGGCCTCCACCAGGTCGGGTGGCGGCAGCATGAACATCACCGCCTGGCGGGAAGGCACCGCTTCGGGCTGCAGATCGGGCACCAGCCGGTCTGCCCAGGCGCCGGCCGCGACGACGATGCGGTCACCCGTGAAGGTGCGGCCATTGGCAGTCAGCGTGCCGTGCTCGGGGTCGATCGCGGTCACTTTGTGCATGGCGTGGAAGGTGGTGCCCTGCGCGCCGAGCAGGTTGGTCAGACCGCGGACGATCCGGAACGGGAAGAGGAGGCCGGCACCGTTGGTCTCGACCACTTTCGTGACCTGATCGAGATTGATCATCGGATAGCGCCGCACCGCCTTGTTCAGCGGGACCTCGCGGAAGTGGATGTCCATCGCGTCCAGCGATTCGGTCGTGCCCTGATACCAGGGCGTCTCCTCGCGGATGAAGTAGGTCGCGCCCGTGGGTTCGTAGTGGGAGGCGCCGAGATCCTTCCACAATTCTCGCCACAGCTCATAGGCATGCGGCATGAGGTGGGCGTAGCCGGTAAACTCGCCGTAAGCGTGGCGGGTGATCCGGTGTTCGTCCCAGGAGGACCCCATCGGATTCGGGATCGGCCCTTGTTCGAAGATTTCGACCTCGAAACCGCGCTTCTGGAGACGCCATGCCGTCGCGAGACCCACGATGCCGGCGCCGATGATCAGAACCCGTCCCTTGCCTGCCATTCGTCCTGCCCTTTTTACGCTTTGGCCGATTCATAGTCCGGAATGGCGGGCGGAACCCAGCCCTGCCTTACGCGCCAATCGCGGGGCAGGTTCGCGAAGCGGCCGAGGCCGAGTTTTCCGATTTCAGCGAAGCTGCACGTTCCGTCCACCACGAGGTCGCGGATGGCATGACCGGTGGCGGGAGAGAGGCCGAAGCCGACACTGCTCATGGTGCAAACGGTCAGGTTGCCGGGGTCGGAGAGGCGGTCGATCACTGGTCGTCCGTCGGGCGTGTTTTCGATGATTCCGGCCCAGGAGCGGATGACGCGGACATGGGCCGCTTTTGGGAAAAGCTCGACCAGGCGCTTGGACAGGTTCTGCAGAAGCTGCGTTGCGGGGCGGGAGATCGGCCCGCCCGCCGCGGGGGTATCGGCAAGCCATTCATGCGGGCCGCCGCCATAGGCGAGATTGCCGCGCAGCGTCTGCCTTCCGTAGAGGCCATTGCCGTCTACCCCGCCGATCTTCATCAGCGGCAGCGGCTCTGTCACGATCATCTCAGCCCGCGCCGGGGCAACCGGCAGCGTGATGCCGATCCCGGCCAGCAGCGCGCCCGATTGCGGGCCGGCGGCCAGCACCAGATGGTCGCAGTCGAAACGGCCGAGGGAGGTTTCCACACCGCGGATCTTGTCCCCTTCGAGAATGAGGGAGGAGACCGCCGTGTGCTGCAGAATGCGGCCGCCGAGATCCTGCAGCGCCCAGGCATAGGCCTGCACGGTGCGCTGCGGATTGGCCTGGCCACCGAAATGGTAATGCACGGCGCCGACCACGTTGTCTCCCGCGAGTGGCACGAGTTCGCGGGTCTGTTTCTGATCCAGAACTTCATAGTGATAGCCCATGCCAGCGCAGATATCGCCGTGGTCCTTGTATTGCGAAAGCTGCGCCTCGGTGAGCGCCATGATGACGCGCTCGCGCCGGTATTCGGTGGGATAGCCGAGCAGTTCGTCCATCTGCGGCCAGAGGCGCTGCTCCTCGTGGAACAACGGGCTCTGGTAATGGGTGCAGCCGCCGCCGTTGCGGCCCGAGGCCTCCCAGCCGACGATGCCCTTGTCGATGACGAGAACATCCACCCCGTCCCGGGCCAGCCACCAGGCGGCGCTGAGGCCGGTGACGCCGCCGCCGACGATGATGACGGCGGCACTCTTCTTGATCTCCGACATGGTGCGCGCCTCTCAGAAATGGGCCATGCGGCCGGCGCGCTCGATTTCGCGCTCGGTGCCGATGTCGTCATAGGGAATCCACTGCGTGCGGATGCCGAACCAGACGTTCCAGCCTTCGACCATCTCCTGGCATTCCTCGGCGGCGGCGAGCACGCCGAGGGGCAGGGGCCGCACCGGCGCGCGGTAGCCGGCAAGGGCGATGGCGGCGAGAGGACGGTCCGTGCCGATGGCCATGATCATCGCCACCTGCTCGCGGCAGCGCCGGGCCTGGCAGGGGCCCATGCAGGCGCGGGTGAGGCGCTTGATCTGATCCTGGTTGACCGGCCCGTCGGTCTCCAGGCTGGCGAGGCTGTTGTGCTTCTCGGTGGGGGCCTGGAGATAGCGCGGCGGCTGCACCTCCAGCAGATCCCGCCGGCTCACCTCCTCGCAGGAGCACGCCATCACGTCCGCGCCGCCGGTCGCCATCAACGCCCGCATCCAGTCCATGCGATAGGCGTCGGTATCCTCGGCAAGAGGCGTGCTGGTTTCGCGTTCGGGCGGTGTTTCGGCCGTGTAGCCGAGAGAGGCGAGGGCGGAGGCTGCCGCTACACGGCCTGAGAGCGCCGCATCCTGTCCAAGGCCCGCGCAGTCGCCCGCGAGGAAGACGCCCGCCGGCAGTTTCGCGGGCACGAAGGCGCCATTCTCCCGCGTCATCTTGGCACCCGCGACATCGGCGAGGTCGATCACGGGCACGGCGCCGATGGCGAGGCAGATGGTGTCGCAGGCAATGCGCTGGGGTGCGCCGCCGCCGATGGGGGCGAGGAGGGCGGCCGAGACACCCTCCGCCGTGCCTGCGGCCTCCAGAATGGTGTGGCCGGTGATGAGCGCGACGCCGCGTGCGACGAGGGCGGAAACATCGGCCTGCGGTGCGTCCCGCACCTCGACCATGGCGGCGACGCTGAGCCCGGCATCGAGGGCCATGGTCGCGGTCGCGACCGCGAGGTCGCCGCTGCCAAGAATGACGATGTTTGTGCCGTTGAAGGCGGCGTAGGTGCGGATGAGGGACGCCATGCCCAGCGCGCCGACCACGCCCGGAATCTCGAACCCCTTGAAGGAGAGCACCAGATCCCGTGCGCCGGCGGCGATGATGAGGCGACGGAAGCCCATCAGCCAGGAGCGGGTCTCGTCCGCGAGGCCCACAACCGGCTCGGGCAAGGAGCGCAGATTGGGACCGGCCACGAACGCGCCCCAGGCATAGGTCCCGAGGCGGACATCCACGCCCAGTTCGAATGCCTCTTCCAGGCCCGGGGAGGCGGCGAGCACCTGCTCCAGCATGCGGCCCTGGTTCTGCACAGCCGCCGTCCAGCGGTTGCCGTAGAGCAGGGGCACATCCATGCCGATGAGACCGGCGCCGACCGGGTTCTCGTCAACCAGGGTCACTTTCGCACCCGCGCGCGCCGCGGTCAGCGCCGCGGCAATCCCGGCTTCGCCCGCGCCGATGACCAGGATTTCGGCCTCCTCGGCAGCCCGGATGTGTTTCTCCCCGATGGCGTGCAGATCGGTCGGGTTGCTTTCGTCTTCCATCAGACGGCCTCCAGGGCTTGGGCGAGATCGGCGACGAGGTCGGACGCCGTCTCGATGCCGACCGAGACGCGCATGGTGGCCGGCCCGATATGAACGGCGGCCCGCGCCTCCTCCGGCACGGCGTAATGGGTGGTGGTGGCCGGGTGACAGATCAAGGTCTCGGTCCCGCCCAGGCTGACGGCAAAGCGCAGCAGACGCAAGCGGTCGAGGAAGCGGAACGCGCCAGCCTCGCCCCCCTCGACATCGAAGGAGAAGGTCGAGCCCGGTGCCGCGCATTGCCGGTCATAGACGGCACGCTCGGGCGAGCCTTCGGCCAGGAAGCCGAGATAGGTGATGCGCACAACTTTGGGATGATCGCGCAGGAAGGTCGCGATCGTCCTTGCATTGGCAACGGCGCGTTCGGTGCGCAGCGCCATGGTTTCGACCGAGCGCAGCAGCATCCAGCAGTTGTGCGGATCGGCATGGTTGCCCATCAGCGTGCGCAGCTTCTTGAGCTTTCCCACCAGCGCGTTCGGGCCGCTGATGCTGCCACCCATGAAATCGCTGTGGCCGCCGGCATATTTGGTGAGCGAGGTGAGGCAGAGATCGGCACCGTGTTCGAGCGGGCTTTGCAGAAAGGGGCCGAGGAAGGTGTTGTCGACGGAAATGATCGGCCGCCTGCCTTGGGCCAGCGCCACGCGGTCGGCCAAGCGGGAGATGAGGGCGATATCGGCGATGGCGCAGGTGGGGTTGGCGGGGCTTTCCACCATGATCAGGGTCAGCGGGCCGCGCGCCATGGCGGCATCGGCCATCTGCGTCAGATGGGCCTCGTCAACCCCATCGGTGAAGCCGACCGGATGCACACCCATCTCCGTCATATGGGTATGGAGCAGCATGTCCGTGCCGCCGTAGATCGGGCGGCTGTGCAGAACGCTGTCGCCCGGCCGCAGGAAACATTGCGCGAGGGTGGAGACGGCTGCCATGCCGGAGGCAAACAGGGCGGAATCCTCGGCCCTATCCAGCGTCGCGATGCGCGCCTGCGCCATGACCAGGTTCGGGTGGTCGAGCCGCGCATAGATGAAGCCGTTCTTGCCGGATTTCTCAGGCACCTCGCCGTCGAAGAAAGCCTGATGCACCGCCTTGGCCTGTGCCGCCGAGGGATAGACGAAGGTGGAGGTCATGTAGATGGGCGGCTTGGCCGCGCCCTGATGCTCCGCCGCGTCGTAGCCTGCACTGATGGCAAGCGTTTCGAGCGAGAGCCGGGTCTTGGGGGTCTCTGCCATGGTCAGACTTCCAGAACGAGGTGGGAGCGGGGGTAGCTGCAGCAGGCAAGGATCTCGCCATCCGCGATCTCCTCCTCCTCGATGCCGCCTTGATGATGCATCTCAACCTCGCCTGATGTCTTACGGATGCGGCAGGTGCCGCAAATGCCGTCCCCGCAGGCATAGGGGATGGCGATACCGAGGCGCCCGGCAGCCGCGAGTACCGTCTCTTCCGGCCCGGCCTCGGTCTCGCGGCCCGCTGGCTGGAAGCGGAGGGTGAAGCGGGTTGCGGTCTCCTTCGCGGCGGCGTGGGGTGCGAGTTCAGGAATCGGAATGGCGACGAAAGCCTCCTTCCGGAAGCGTGCGGCCGGGCCGCCCGCTTTCGCGTGAGCGTCCTCGACCGACGCCATGAAACCTGCCGGCCCGCAGCAGAACACTTCCCGGCGCGCGAGATCGGGGGTGAGGCGGGCGAAACTCGCGGCATCGGGCCGGCCGCTGGCGGTCGTCAGCCAATCGACCGTCCAGGAGCCGAGTTCGCCCGCGATCGCTTCGATCTCGGCCTTGAACAAAAGCTCGCTCTCGCTGCGGGCGAGATGGACGTAATGGACCGGCGTGCGGTCCCCGATATCGCGCAGGAAGCGCGCGATGGAGACCATCGGCGTCGCGCCGCTGCCGGCCGAGACGAGGAGCAGCGGCACCTCCGGCGGATGCATGAGGCAGAAGGGCCCGGCGGGGGGCTGGGCCGCGAGTGTCATCCCCGCTTCGAGATGCGCATGCATCCAGGCGGTGGCGGAGGCGTTGACCGTCGCTTCGCCACCCTGGGTCTTGATGGTCAGATCGATCGCCTCCGTCTGCAGCGGGGAGGAGGCAATGGTGAAGCAGCGCCAGACGGTGCCGGCCGCGAGCGGCAGGCCCAGGGTCACGAACTGCCCGGCATGGAAGCGCAGGGGCAGCCCGCTTTCCGGTGCGAAGCGGAAGGTCTTGACGCCGGGTGCCTCCGGCGTGACCGAAAGGCAGCGGAGGAGGTCTGCGCCGCCGGACCAGATGGCGGGATCGGCCACGCTAATCAGCCGCGAGTGCGGCGAGCGGCGCGTGGTCTGCCGCTTCGACCTCGGCGATATAATCCAGCGCCTTCGCGACGTAATAGCTGGTGAAACGTTCGACCAGCGACTCCGCGACCCGCGAATAGGGGCCGGGGCGGTAGCCCGGGCTGTCCACCCCGCGCTGATTGAGCTCGCAAAGATCCCGGTCCTCCAGATTGGTCGCGTCCCAGAGTTTCACCAGATTCCCGAAGTCGTAGTCGACGCCTTCGACGGCATCCTTGTGGACGAGCCATTTGCCGAGAACGAGGGTCTCCTTCGTGCTCACAGGGATGCAGGTGAACATGAAGGTGAAGTCGCCCGTGGAGTGGCAGAAGCTGTGGGGCTCGAGCGCCCAGCGCAGGCTGCCGATATCCCCATCGCCCGTGCGGCACATGAGCTTCGAGACGGCGCGTGCGCCATCCATCGTCATGGAGACCATGCCGGGGTTGAGCGGGAAACGGGCGGCTTGCCACCAGTCGTCCTCGACCGGGGCACCAGGCAGGCCGAGTTCCGTCATCCGCCGGTCGAACTCCGCCTCGTGATCGCTGACCGATTCAAAATTGCCCTTGGCATAGATCGGGAAGGTGACGGCGAGTTCCGGATGCCGGCCGGCGCAGTGGTAGCATTCCCGCGCATTCTCCATGACCAGCTTCCAGTTGGCCTTCTCGACCAGCGTGGCCTCGTGGGCGATGCGGGCATTGCGAAAGTCATGGGGCGCGAGCATGGGCCCGACTGCTTCACGATAGGGCGCGAAGTCGGGCGGGGTCTCGCTCAGACAGACATAGACGGTGCCTTCCAGCGTCTCGACATGGATGGGGGCGAGGCCATGGGCGGAGGCGTCGAAATCCTCGCCCATTCGGCCGGCGAAGATCAGCTTGCCCGAAAGATCATAGGTCCATTGGTGGTAGGGGCAGACGAGGCGGGCGGCCTTGCCCGCGCCCTCGGCGCAGAGTTCGGCGCCGCGGTGGCGGCAGGTATTGTGGAAGCCCCGCAGCACGCCGTCCTTGCCCCGGATCACGAGGATCGGCGCGCCGCCGATCTTGAGAGACTGGTAACTGCCGGGGCCCGCGAACTCGACCTCGAAACCGATGAGAATCCAGCTGCGGTGGAAGATTGCCTTCTGGTCGAAGTCGAAAACCGCATCGTCGTTATAGAGGCGCTGCGGCAGGGAGTGCCGCGCCGGACGCGCCAGAAGGGCAGCCTTGATGGGACCATAGTCAGTCATCGCGCGCTCCGATTGCCGGCGGTGCCGCTCAGCCGCGGTCCTGCCGTGACGGGATGATGACATCACTGACCGGGGCGTCCGCAAATCTCATTTGCTCATGCGCTTATCGAATTTTCACAGGGGCTTTTTGGGGGCCGTAACGGGCGGCGATTTTTGCCTAGCAATCCTTCCGCGAACCGTACATAGATTTCCTCGGCGCTTTTCATCCTGGGCTACAAGTGTTTCGGTATGCGGGTTTCCGCGCGCCGCGCGCCTCCCCCCAATGTAAAAGTCAGTTTGGCCCGCATGTTGCGGGTTGCCAGGTGCGAGGAGAGACCCGATGTCGGTCGGCACGGTTAAGTGGTTCAATGGTACCAAGGGCTATGGCTTCATTCAGCCGGAAGACGGCGGCGCGGATGTGTTCGTGCACATTTCCGCCGTGCAGCGCGCCGGTCTGAGTGGGCTGAATGAGGGCCAGAAGGTCAGCTTCGATCTGGAGCGGGGCCAGAAGGGCAAGATGGCTGCGGTCAACCTCAAGGTCTGACATCGGCCACCCGTCCTCCGACGGATCAGAAACCAGGCGGCGGTCCTTTTGAGGCCGCCGCCTTTTTCTTGGGCGTGCCCCGGGCCGGCCTCCGGCGCTTGATCGAAATCAAAGCTAATTCGCCCAGCGAGGCGCAGCCTTCCTGCCTCAGGAACGGGGGAGGGACAGGTTATGCTGGCCGGCGAAATCATGACACGAGATGTGGCGACGGTAGGTCTGGACGCCAGCATCGAAGCGGTGATTGCGCTCATGGTCGCGCGTGGTGCTTCCGGCGTGCCGGTCGTCACGGAACAGGGGCAGCTCGCGGGCATCATTACCGAAGGCGATCTGTTGCGCCGCGTGGAGACGGCAACCGTCGAGCCAAGGCGGCGCTCCTTCCTCGACCTGCTGCTCGGTCCCGGTCGCGAGGTGACCGAATACGTGCGCAGCCACAGCCGCCGGGTGAGCGATCTGATGACCGAACAGGTCATCTCGGTCGCGGAGGACACGCCCCTCGCCGAAGTGGTGCGGATCATGGAAACGAAGCGCGTCCGCCGCGTGCCGGTGCTGCGGGACGGCCGGCTCGTGGGCATCATTTCGCGCGCCGATCTCGTCCGCGCCCTGGGCCGCAGGCTGGCGGAACTCGCCGCCCCGCTGCGTTCGGCCTCGGATGACGAGCTCGAACTGCGGGTGAGGGCCGCGCTCGGCCGCGTCTCTCTGTTCGACAACAGCAATATCGACGTGCGGGTGGAGGACGGGGCAGCAACGGTCGAAGGTGTCATCCATGATGAGCGGCTGCGCCCGGCGCTGCGTGTGGCCGTCGAAACAGTGCCGGGCATCCTGACGGTGATCGACAAGATCATCTTTGTCGAACCGGTGACGGGTTCCATCTACCCCGCTTGATCCCACCCGAAGAGGGGGCAAGACCTGGATCCTTTTCTTGCGCTATGGCAGCAAGGCTCAAGAAATTGCTTCACGGATCCGCATACGATGCCCTCTGGCGCACAAGTCCCTCGTCTCGTTACCCATAGCGGGAAGTTTCATTGCGATGACGTTTTTGCCTATGCCGTGCTGCGCCTGGCGCTCGGCCTCGGCCGCGTGGGAGAGGATCACCTGCTTGTCCGCACGCGGGAGCGCGCGCTGATCGAGAGCGGCGACATCGTCTGGGATGTCGGGCTGGCCTACGATGTTGCGGCGAGCCGTTTTGACCATCATCAACGCGGCGCGCCGCTCCGGCCGGACGGTACGCCCTATTCCTCCGCCGGTCTGATCTGGCAGATCTATGGGGCGCGGGCCGTCCTCGCCCTGCTCGGGCCGGGCGGGGAACCGGAGACCGCCGCCGCCATTGCCGCAGAACTCGACGAGAGCATGCTGCGGCGGATCGACGAACTCGACAACGGCATTTCGCTGCGCGGCCAGTTGGTGGATGACGGTCTCGGCCTCGCCCGGCTGGTGGGCGATTTCAATCCGCCCTGGGACAGTCCGGAGGCGAATGGCCCCGGCGCCGGCGACGTGGCCTTCCTGCAAGCCGCGGTCTTCGCCGAAGGCGTGCTGCGCCGCCGGGTGGACGGGCTGCGTGCCCGGCTGCTGGCGGAGGGCATGGTGCTCGCGGCTCAGAAGGTGGCCGACGACCCGCGAATCCTCGTTCTGGACCAGGGCATGCCCTGGAAGAATGCGGTTTTCGCCCATGATCTGCCGGTGGTCTTCTGCGTGAGCCCGGCGTCGAACGGCAATTGGATGATCGACACCATGCCGCCGCAAAAGGATTCCTTCGCGCAGCGCGTGCCTCTGCCGGAGGCCTGGGCGGGTTTGGAGAGTGAGGCGCTGGCGGCGGCAACCGGGGTGCCGGATGCCGTCTTCGTTCATGTCCGCCGCTTTGTGGGGGCGGCGCGGTCCCGGGACGGGGCGCTCGCCATGGCGCGCCGAGCTCTTGAGATTGATGCCGCCGCCCTGCCGGCTGACGCCATGCCCGAACCTCAGCTCGGCTGACACCGCGATCGGGCTGCGGCAGATCTGTGTGCCGCAGCCCGGACGGGCATCAGAATTCACTCCAGCCGTCGTCCTCTGCCGCCGCCATGGCGGGGGCAGGGCGCGCCGAGGCCGGGAGCGGGGCGGCGCGGGGCGCCGGTGCCCGAGGTGAGGGCGCCCCACCGCTGGGCTTGGCGGCCGGTGCTGGCTTCCCGGCCGGCCGCTTCGAACTCGCGGCGCCCTGGGCCGATCCGGCCTCCGCACCGCCGCCGAGCCTGAACTGCGAGACAAGCCGGCCCAGGGTCTCGGCCTCCTTGGCGAGGCTGTGGCTCGCCGCCGTCGCCTCCTCCACCATGGCGGCATTCTGCTGGGTTACCTGATCCATCTGGTTCATGGCGCTGTTGACCTCGGCCAGACCCGTCGACTGCTCCTGGGCGGAGGAGGCGATATCTCCGATGAGGCCGTTGAGGCGCGAGACCTGATCGGCGATGCGGTCCAGCGCCTTTCCGGTCTCGCCGACCAGCCGCACGCCGCTTTCCACCTGTCTGCTCGAGGCCGAGATGAGGGTTTTGATCTCCTTGGCCGCATCGGCGGAACGCTGGGCGAGGGCCCGGACCTCGGTTGCGACCACCGCGAAGCCACGCCCGGCTTCGCCCGCGCGCGCCGCCTCCACCCCGGCATTGAGCGCGAGGAGATTGGTCTGAAAGGCAATTTCGTCGATGACGCCGATGATGTTGCCGATCTGTTTGGACGAGGTCTCGATGCCACTCATCGCGGTCACCGTCTCGCGCACCACATTCCCCGATTGCTCGGCATCGGTCTTGGCGGCCGAGGCGGTGCCGCGTGCCTCGGTGGCACTTTCCGCCGTGCGGCGCACGGTGGCGGTAATCTCGTCCAGCGCGGCCGCGGTCTCCTCCAGGCTCGCCGCCTGCTGCTCCGTCCGGCGCGAAAGATCGTCCGAGGCCTGACTGATCTCGCCGGCGCCGGAGCGCACGCCCTGGGTATTGAGCGAGATCGACTTCATCGTCTGCAGCAGCTTGTCCATGGCGCCATTGAAATCGCGTCGCAGCTTCTCGTATTCGCTGCTGAAGGCATGCTCGAGGCGGAAGAGGAGATCGCCGCCCGAAAGCTTTTCGAGACCCATGGCCAGGGACTCGACAACCGTGGTTGCCTGCTGTGCGCTATGGGCGCGCTGTGCCTCCTGCTGGCTGCGCTGCTCCTCGGCATGGGCGCGCTGCTCCGCCGTTTCGGCTTCGAGACGGACCTTTTCGCGGCCGGCATCACGGAAGATCGCTACCGCCCGGGCAATGGCGCCGACCTCGTCCTTTCGCTCGGTGCCGTCTACTTCGGTATCGAAATCGCCGCCGGACAGCCGGGCCATGATCGCGATCTGGTTGCGGATCGGCCGGATGATCCAGGCCCGCGCGCCGAAGAAGCCGATCATGCCGATGATGACGAGGCCAAGAATTATGCCGCCATAAGTGATCAGGATGGTGCGACCGGTCAACGTCTGCAGGGATTTCTGGGCCTGCTCAGCCTCTCGGCTGAGGCCGTCGACTTCCTTGGCATAGGCGTCCGTCAGGGGCGGGAAGAGCGGCGCGCAGAGGCCAAGGAAGGTCGCCTGCGAGGCGAGGATATCAGCCGTCTGGGTGGCGGCCATGGCATCCGCGATCGCTTTGCCACAGCCGTTTTTCAGAACGTCAAGCGCCTGGGCCTTGAGCGAGTCTATCTCCCGTGTGTGTTCGGGGGAGGACCGGGCGGCAAGATCGCTGAGCTCCGTGAACCGCTGCGTCGCCTCCCGCAATTCGGCGATTGCGGCCTGATTGCCGATCGCCGTGTTGGAAAGAGCGAGATCGGCGATCGAGGCGCGCGCAGTCTGCATATTGCGGGATGCCTGCGAGAGCGAGAGGGCGGCCTTGTTCTGGTCCCGGATCAGCGCATCATAGCTGCCGCCGATATGCTTGATCTGCCCGGTGGCATAGAAAGCGACCCCAAGCACGAAGAGTCCGAAAATGCCCAGGATGAGCATGATCTTAGCGGTGATCGGTGCATTCTTCACTATGGTCTCCTCGGATCGCGGCCCCGGCACGCCCGATCGCGGGCGGTTGTGTCGGCGTCTGATACCGGGGGAATGGTAAAATTCGAGTGACTGTCAGGTGAGCCTGCCGCGCGGCTAGGGGAGGAGAGAGGAATGCGAGCGATGACCCGCTGGGCCCGACGTGCCCTGCTGTCAGTGGCCTTCGGCGCGACCCTCGGCCTGCTGGCCCAAGGTGCCAGCGCCGCTGTGATCGGCGGCCCCTTCGCCCTTACCGATGCGCGAACCGGCAAGACCGTGACGGATGTCGATCTGCGCGGAGGCTGGCTGCTGCTTTACTTCGGCTATACCTTCTGCCCGGACGTCTGCCCCACCGATCTGCAGAAGATCATTGCGGCGCGGGGGGCGCTTGGCGCGGATGGCCGCGCGCTGACCCCGGTCTTCGTCACCGTCGATCCGGCGCGGGACACAGTGCCCGTCATGGCCCGTTACGTGGCGCTTTTTAGCCCGGATCTCATGGGCCTCACCGGCAGCCAGGCGGAGATTGACCGCATCGTTGGGGAATATCGCGTCTATGTGGCGAAGCAGGCGGTGCCGGGCGGCGGCGGCGCCTATCTCGTGAACCACTCGACTTTTCTCTATCTGGTCGATCCGCGAGGAAAGGTTGCGGAAATCCTGCCCGCGAGCCTCACGCCGGTAGCACTCGCGCGCCGGGTGCGTACTGCCATGGGCGCGCCGGACCAGGGCTAGCGCATCGGGGTTAGACTGGCAGGCCAGCGCCGTCGCGCA